>NZ_JBXQQB010000006.1:0-305936 GCF_057220535.1 Kitasatospora sp. NEAU-CNBT7
ACGCCGACCGCGTCGTCTTCCTCGCCGACGGCCGCACCGTCGACGAACTCCACCACCCCACCGCCGACACCGTCCTGGACCGGATGCGCCGCTTCGACGCCAAGGGCCGCACCAGCTGACCCCCGGCTGACCACCGGCACCCGTCCATCCCCATCCACCGACCCCAGGACACGGCAACCACCATGTACCGCACCGCACTGCGCAACGTGCTGGCCCACAAGGGCCGACTGCTGATGACCGCCCTCGCCATCATGCTCGGCACCGCCTTCGTCGCCGGCACCATGGTCTTCTCCGACACGCTCGGGCAGGCCATGAAGAACAGCTACGCCAAGAGCTACTCCGACGTGTCGGTGCTGGTGACCGACCGGACCACGGGCGGCCCGGTCCGCGGTGAGCGTGCCGCGGCGCCGCTCACCGACGCGACGGTGCAGGAGCTCGGCGCCCTGCCGGGCGTCGGGCAGGCCCGCGGCGTGGTGTCCGGGTTCACCGGGGTCGCGGACCGCAAGGGCGACCTGATCGGTCAGGCATGGTCGGCCCAGGGCGCCAACTTCGTGCCCGGCCCCTCGGGTCAGGACTCCCGCTACCCGATGGCCGAGGGCCGCGGACCGAAGGCGGCCGGGGAGATCGCGCTGGACCGGGGCACGGCCGAGGGGGCCGGCTTCAAGGTGGGCGACCGGGTCCGGATCGCCGGCAACGGCCCGGCCTCCACCGCCACCCTGACCGGGATCTTCACCACCGACGACCCGACGGTCACCTCCGGCGGCACGCTGACCCTGATGGACACCGCCACCGCCCGGCAACTGCTGGCGATGCCCGGCCGCTACAGCAGCGTGGTGCTGACCGCGCGCACCGGCACCGCGGAGTCCGTGCTGGCCGCCGCCGTCCGGGCGAAGCTGCCCCAGGAGGGCGGGTACGCGGTGGAGACCGGGCGGGAGCTGACCGACCGCCAGACCGAGACGATCGCCGAGTCGACCTCCGCGATGAAGAGCATGCTGCTGGTCTTCGCCGCCATCTCGCTCTTCGTCGGAATCTTCATCATCGCCAACACCTTCAGCATGCTGATCGCCCAGCGGGTCAAGGAGCTGGCGCTGCTGCGCGCGGTCGGCGCCGCCCGCGGCCAGGTCACCGGCTCGGTCCTGGCCGAGGCGCTGCTGATCGGCGCCGCCGCCTCGGCGGCCGGCCTGCTGGCGGGCATCGGCATCGGCGCCGGGATGCAGGCGCTGATCTCCTCGTTCAGCCCGGGCATGCCCACCGGTCCGCTGGTGATCGCGCCGGCCACGGTGGTGACCGCCCTGACGGTCGGGGTGCTGGTCACCGTGGTCTCCGCGGTGCTGCCCGCGATCCGGGCCTCGCGGATCCCGCCGGTCGCCGCGATGAGCAGCGGTGAGCTGCCCACCACCCAGAAGGGCCTGATCGTCCGCAACACGATCGGCTCGCTGGTGACCGCGGGCGGCCTGGCCCTGATCCTGGCCGGTGCGAACGCGTCCGGGTCCTCGGGCCGCGCCATGATCGAGGCCGGCGCGCCGGTGACGCTGATCGGCGTCTTCGTCCTGCTGCCGCTGCTGTCCCGCCCGGTGATCGCGGCGGCCGGTCCGCTGCTGGCCCGGCTGGCCGGCACCCCCGGCCGGCTGGCCCGGCGCAACGCGGTCCGCAACCCGCGCCGTACCGCCGCCACCGCCGCGGCCCTCACCATCGGCCTCACCCTGGTCAGCACCATGACCGTGCTCGGCGCCTCGGTGACCGACGCGGTCGCCAGGACCGTCACCGGCACCATGAAGGCCGACTTCAGCGTGGCCATGGCGGCCGGCGGCAACCTCTCCCCCGAGACCGTGGCGGCGGTCGCCGCGGCCCCCGGGGTGACGGCCGTCAGCCCGGTCACCGACGCCTTCTGGTCCGTCGGCGGCGAGGACCGACCGGTCAACGGCCTCGACCCCGCCACCTTCGGCAAGCTGGTCGCGCCGGAGCTGGTGAGCGGCTCGGCGGACGCCCTGGCGCAGGGCCGGATCCTGATCGACAGCAAGGTGGCCGCGAGCACCGGCGCGACGGTCGGCTCGACCCTCGCGGTCGGCTACGGGGACGGCGCGAGCGGCACCGTGACGGTCGGCGGGGTGTTCCGCCCCAGCGAGGTGCTGGCGCCGGTGGTGGTGGCCGGCACCGCGGTCGCCGAGCACTCCGGGCAGCCGTACATCCGGGAGATCCTGGTCAAGGGCGCGGACGGTCCGACCGCCGCGCTGCGGCAGTCGGTCAAGGACGCCACCGGCAGCAACCCGGTGATCGAGGTCCGCAGCAAGCAGGACATGCAGGACGAGTTCAGCCGGATCATCACCTTCGCGCTGAACATGATGTACGGCCTGCTGGCGATGTCGGTGCTGGTCGCGGTGCTGGGCGTGGTCAACACCCTGGCGATGTCGGTGTTCGAGCGCAAGCGGGAGATCGGCATGCTGCGGGCGATCGGGCTGGACCGGCGCGGGATCAAGCGGATGGTCCGGCTGGAGTCGATGGTGATCTCGCTGTTCGGTGCGGTGATCGGGGTGCTGCTCGGCTGCTTCCTGGCCTGGGCCACCAACCGCACCCTGGCCGTCGACCTGCCCGGGCTGGTCACGGTGGTCCCGTACGGCACGCTGCTGCTGTTCCTGGCACTGGCCGGGCTGGTCGGCATGGTGGCCGCGATCTGGCCGGCCCGCCGGGCGGCGAAGCTGGACATCCTCGCCAGCATCAAGACCGACTGACCGACGCACAGCAGAAGGCCCCTGCCGGAGGGTTCGGCAGGGGCCTTTCACGCTGCTGACTGCTGTACTTCTGTACTCCGCCCGGTCGCACTGCCGGCTGAGCACCACGGAGGTCGTGGTCCGGCGACACTGCCGGGCGGAGAGCCTCCGACTCGTACCCGGGCATCCAGCGCCCGGATCTGGTCGCTTACTTGCTGGCCGCGAGCTCCTTCTCGGCCGGGGCGGCCTGGGCCACGACCTTGGGGGCCGGCGCGGTGGCCTCCTGGAACGCCACGAACGGCTTCTCCATCTCGGCCAGGCCGACGGTCTCCCGCTTGAGGAACATCGCCAGCGTCCAGTCGGTGAAGACCCGGATCTTGCGGTTCATGGTCGGCACCCGGCTGCCGTGGTACAGGCGGTGGAACCACCAGGCCGGACGGCCCTTCAGCTTGTACTTGCCGAAGAGGATCGCCACGCCCTTGTGCAGGCCGAGACCGGCGACCGCACCGAGGTTCTTGTGCTTGTACTCGGCCTGCGGGAAGCCGCGCATGCCCGAGATGACGTTGTCACCGAGCACGATGGCCTGCCGGACGGCGTGCTGGGCGTTCGGCGGGCACCAGGCGCCCTCGCCGACGGCGAGGTCCGGCACCTGGGCGTTGTCGCCGGCCGACCAGACGTAGTCGAAGCCCTTGACCTGGAGGGTCGGGGCGGTGTCGACGTGGCCGCGCGGGCCCAGCGGCAGGCCGAAGTTGGCCAGCACCGGGTTCGGCTTCACGCCGGCCGTCCACACGATGGTGGAGGCGTCCGCCTCGACGCCGTTCTTCAGCACCACGTGCTGGTCGACGCAGGAGTCCATCGAGGTCTCGATGTAGATCTCGATGTTGCGCTCTTCGAGCTTCTCCTTGGTCCACAGACCGAGGTCCGGGCCCATCTCGGGGAGGATCCGGTTGGCCGCCTCGACGAGGATGAAACGCATGTCCTCGCGGCTGACGGTCTTGTAGATCTTCGCCGCGTCGCGCGCCATGTCCTCGACCTCGGCGATGGTCTCGACGCCGGCGAAGCCACCGCCGATCACCACGAAGGTCAGGGCCTTGCGGCGGACCGCCTCGTCCGTGGTGGACTCGGCCTTGTCCAGCTGCGCCATGACGTGGTTGCGGAGGCTGATCGCCTCCTCGACCGTCTTCATGCCGATGCCGTGCTCGGCGAGCCCGGGGATCGGGAAGGTGCGCGAGACCGAGCCGGTCGCGACGACCAGGTACTCGAAGGGCAGCTCGTAGGAGTCGCCGGCCGCGGGCTGGATGGTGGCGACCTTGCGGGCGTGGTCCACACCGGTGACCGCACCGGTGAGCACCTCCGCCTTCTTCAGGGCGCTGCGCAGCGGGGCGACGAGGTTGCGAGGCGCGACGTTGCCGCCGGCCGCCTCGGGAAGGAAGGGCAGGTACGTCATGTACGGCCGCGGGTCGACGACCGTGACGGTCGCTTCGCCGTAACGCATCTTCTTGAGGATGCGCATCGCGGCATACAGGCCGACGTAACCACCGCCGACAATGAGGATGCGAGGACGCTCCGTGGTGCTCATATCCGAAAGTATCCACCCCCGCCCCGAGCGCCCTTCGTGAGGCCCGTCACAACCCTCTGGACACCCTCTGCTACACTGCGCGGCCACAATCCGGGGGTCGGACCGGGCGCCCGTCGGCCCCGGCGGCACCCCGCCCGGGCCCGGGCCGAGAGTGCCCCGCTGAGCAGCAACGATCCCGGTACGCCCGAGGTTCCCGGGCTTCATTTCGATTCCATCGGCGATCCCGAGGCCTCGCCTGGGATCCACGGGGAGATCCGGCCGGACGGCCTTCGGTCCCGCATATCGGACAGAGCGGACGGGCGGGTGCATCGAAAGGGCGGATCGCCATGTGAAGAAATTCACGAACTTTCTCGCGACGCGCCGCCCACGACCCGGCCCCGGGACGGTCGAGGCCGTTCCGGGGCCGGTCGGGTAAGGGGTACGGCAGGTCAGGAGGCCGTACGCGGAGGGCGGTGCTCAGGGAGCGATGCTCCAGGCGATGCCGTCCAGGATGTCGTGCTCGCTGACCACCAGCTCGGCGGCGCCGGTCCGCTCCATGACCTCCAGCAGCACCAGCGCACCGGCCGCGATCACGTCGACCCGGCCCGGGTGCATCACCGGGATCGCCGCGCGCTCGGCGTGGGTGGCGCCGAGCAGCCGGGCCGAGACCTCCCGGACCTGCTCCAGGCCCAGCCGGCTGTGGTGGATCCGCTCCGAGTCGTAGGCGGGCAGGCCCAGCACGATCCCGGCCACCGTGGTGACGGTGCCGGCCACCCCGACCAGGGTCGCGGCGGCGTCCAGCGGGACCGTCTCGGCGGCCAGGTCCAGCGCGGCCCTGATGTCGACCCGGGCCCGGTCGATCTGGTCCGGGGTCGGGATCTCGCTCCCGCCGAAGTGCCGCTCGGTCATCCGCACGCAGCCGATGTTCACCGAACGGGCCGCCTGGACCTCCGCGGCGCCGAGCACGAACTCGGTGGAGCCGCCGCCCAGGTCGAACACCAGGTAGGGGGTGGGCAGGTCGGTGCCGGTGAGCTCCTTGGTGGCACCGAGGAAGGACAGGTGGGCCTCCTCCTCGCCGGTGATCACCTCGGGTTCGACGCCGAGGATCTCCTTGACCCCCGCGGTGAAGTCCCCGGCGTTCGCGGCGTCCCGGGAGGCGCTGGTGGCGGTCAGCCGGATCCGCTCGGGGCCGACACCGTGCGCCGCGATCAGGCCGGCGTACTCGCGGCAGGCCGCGAAGGTCCGCTCCAGCGCCTCGGGCGCCAGCCGGCCGGTGCGGTCGACGTCCTGGCCGAGCCGGTTGATCACCATCCGGCGGTCCAGGTCGGTGATCTCCCCGGTGGCCGGGTCGAGGTCGGCGATCAGCAGCCGGATGGAGTTGGTGCCGCAGTCGATCGCGGCGACCCTGGTGACGGTCACTGGCCCTCTTCCTCCGCCTGCGCCCGCTTGGCGGCCCGCTCGGCGGTCTTCTGCTCCTTGGCGGCGATCACGGCCGCGTGGTCCTCGGCGGCGGCCCGCTGCTCGGCGACCCGGGCGGCGCTGGCCTCGACCTCGGCCGGGGAGACGCACGGGCCCTTGGCCCACCAGTCCTCCAGCATCCCGATCGCCTCGTCGCCCAGCGGGTTGACGCCCGGACCCGCCGCCAGCGCGTGGCCGACCAGCACGTGCAGGCACTTCACCCGGTCCGGCATGCCGCCCGCGCTCGGGAAGCCCTCCAGCACCTCGATCGCGTCCCGGCGGGCGATGTAGTCCTCGTGCGCCTTCTGGTAGGCGGCGGCCAGCTCCGGGTCCTCGGCCAGCCGGGCGCTCTGCTCCTTCATCACCCCGTCGGCCTCCAGGGTGCCGATCAGCGAGGCGGCCTTGGGGCAGGTCAGGTAGTACAGCGTGGGGAACGGCGTACCGTCCGGCAGCCGCGGCGCCGTCTCCACGACGTCCGGGTTGCCGCAGGGGCAGCGGTGGGCTACCCCGCGCAGGCCGCGCGGCACGCGGCCGAGCTGGGCGGCGATGGCGGCGACGTCGGAATCGGCAACGGGGGTGTGCTCAGTGGTCATCAGCGGTCTGTCTTCGTGAGGGGCGGGGGTTCGGGGGGTGTGCTTCGGTGCTCCGGGCCGGTGGCCGGGTCAGCGGCCGGGGGCCGGCCCGGGTGCGGCTCCCGGTCCGGGTGCGGCTTCGGCTCCGGTCCGGGGTGAGGCCGCGTCGGCCAGGTCGACCGACTCCCAGAATCCGGCGTACCACGGCTTGAGGGCCTTCGCCTGGGCGGCGGGCGCCGCACCGGCCTGCGCGGACTTGACCGCCGCCGAGGGCGACGGGTCCACCGACACGAACGGCGTCTCGCCGGGCACCGCGTAGTGCAGCCGCTCCCGGGCCTGGGCCTTCACGTACTCGGGGTCCTGCCAGCGGGCCCGGTCCCGGGTGAGCTGCTCGACCTGCTGTCTGACCTGTTCGGCCCGGGCCCGCTGCTCCGCGAGCTCGGACCGCTGCGCGATGAACTGGCGGGCCGGGTAGGCGAGTATCGCCACCAGCGAGCACAGGACGAGCACCAGGATCGTGGCCCGGCTGGTGAACCGCGGCCGCGCCGGGAGCCCCGGGATCCTCCACCTGGCCATCTGGTACCCCTCCCCGTGGTGTGCGGGGCCTGCGCGCCGGTGCCCCGGCCTCCACCCTACGGGGTGAGGACCGGGGCACCGGTACAGCGGGCGACCGTGTTCACGGCGGCTGTGCTCGTCACGCGTGACCCAGCACTCCGCGGAGCGGCTGAGCCTGCTACTCCGCGGAGCGGCTGTGCTTGCTACTCCGCGGAGCGGCTGAGCCTGCTACTCCGCGGAGCGGCTGTGCTTGCTACTCCGCGGAGCGGCTGTGCTGATTACTCCGCAGAGCGGAAGCGGGGGAACGCGCCGCGGCCCGCGTACTCGGCGGCGTCGTCGAGGATCTCCTCGATGCGCAGCAGCTGGTTGTACTTGGCGACGCGCTCGGAGCGGGCCGGGGCGCCGGTCTTGATCTGGCCGCAGTTGGTGGCGACGGCGAGGTCGGCGATGGTGACGTCCTCGGTCTCGCCGGAGCGGTGCGACATCATGCAGCGGTAGCCGTTGCGCTGGGCCAGCTCGACGGCGTCCAGGGTCTCGGTGAGCGAGCCGATCTGGTTGACCTTCACCAGCAGCGCGTTGGCGGTGCCGGTCTCGATGCCGCGGCGCAGGCGCTCCGGGTTGGTGACGAACAGGTCGTCACCGACCAGCTGGACCTTGTCGCCCAGCTTCTCGGTCATGGCCTTCCAGCCGTCCCAGTCCGACTCGTCCAGCGGGTCCTCGATGGAGACCAGCGGGTACGCGGCGACCAGCTCGGCGTAGTAGTCGATGAGCTCGGCGGAGGAGATCGCCTTGCCCTCGAAGGTGTACGCGCCGTCGTTGTGGAACTCGGAGGAGGCGACGTCCAGGGCGAGCGCGACGTCCTTGCCCGGGGTGTAGCCGGCCTTCTTGATGGCCTCGACGATGAGGTCGAGCGCCTCGCGGTTGGAGTCCAGGTTCGGCGCGAAGCCGCCCTCGTCGCCGAGGCCGGTGGACAGGCCGCGCTCCTTCAGCACGCCCTTGAGGGTGTGGTAGACCTCGACGCCCCAGCGGACGGCCTCGGAGAAGGACTCCGCGCCGATCGGGGCGATCATGAACTCCTGGATGTCGACGTTGGAGTCCGCGTGCGACCCGCCGTTGAGGATGTTCATCATCGGAACGGGCAGCACGTGCGCGTTCGGACCGCCGAGGTAGCGGAACAGCGGCAGGTCGGAGGCCTCGGAGGCGGCGTGCGCCACGGCGAGGGAGACGCCGAGGATCGCGTTGGCGCCGAGCGAGGACTTGTCCGGGGTGGCGTCCAGGTCGAGCATGGCCTGGTCGATCAGGCGCTGCTCGGTGGCGTCGTAGCCGACCAGCTCCGGGCCGATCTGCTCGATGACGGCCAGGACGGCCTTCTCGACGCCCTTGCCGAAGTAGCGGTTCTTGTCGCCGTCCCGCAGCTCCAGCGCCTCGAAGGCACCGGTGGAGGCGCCGGACGGAACGGCGGCGCGGCCCGTGCTCCCGTCGTCGAGCCCGACCTCGACCTCGACCGTGGGGTTGCCGCGCGAGTCGAGAATCTCACGGGCTACGACGACATCAATGGACGGCACGAGGCATCTCCTTGCGGAAGCGGGATGTGTTGTCGTTACGACCAGAGCCTAACCGCACCCGGAGCCGGGGCCGCGCAGACCTCCGCACCGTCTCACCGTGTGGCCCGGCTACTCGCCGGTAGTTCACCTGAATGCCCGCAAACCAGGCCGTACCTGCCGATCCGTCGCCGGGACGGCCTGGCCGCGCCGGGCCCGGATCAGCCCAGTCGCAGGACCTGGCCGGGCTCGATCAGGTCCGGGTCGGCGCCGATCACGGCCCGGTTGGCGTGGTACAGCTGCTCCCAGCCGCCTGCCAGCCGCTGGGCCTCGGCGATGGCGGACAGGGTGTCACCGGGGCCGACGGTGTACTCGCCGCCCTGGCCGTCGGAGGTCTCGGCGGCCGGCTCGAAGGCGCGCTCGACCGGCGGGGCGGCGGCGCTGCGGGACGAGGGGTCGGCGTCCGCCTGCTGGTGCGGGCCGCCCTTGGCCAGTCCGGCCCGGCGGGAGCAGACCGGCCAGGCGCCGGGGCCCTGGGCGGCCAGCACCCGTTCGGCGACGGCGATCTGCTGGCTCTTGGTGGCCTGGTGGGCCTGGGCGGCGTACTTCGCGCCGCCGAACGAGCGCCAGGTGTCGGAGGTGAACTGCAGTCCGCCGTAGAAGCCGTTGCCGGTGTTGATGCTCCAGTTGCCGCCGCTCTCGCACTGGGCGACCTTCTCCCAGGTGGAGACGGGGGCGGCGGTCGCGCCATGGGCGGCGAGCAGCGGCAGTGCCAGGCCGGCCCCGGCCACGCCTGCTGCGGCGATGGCCTTCTCGGCCCGGTTCCAACGACGGTGACGGCCCGTACCGGTGAAGAGCATGGGGATTCCCTCTCCGCACGCCTGCGAGGTGAGCTGTCGGGTTCGGACCGGGAGGTGGTGGCCCGGCCGTCTCGGCGGGGCGGGAGCGAGTGCTCCTGCCCGCGTCGGCGGCTTCACCCCTAGCCGTCGGGGAGCGACGGCGCAAACCTGGGTCCCCCGCCCCTGTCCTGGGTCTGGTCGGCTTCCCGGAGCGCGGGGACAGGATTCGGCGTTCCGCGTCCGGGGCCCGCGACTGCGAGCTTCCCGGAGGTTAGGCAGACGTATGTGCCAATCACAAGCTCATATCGCCACCATCACGGAGAAATTATGAACCGTCAAAGATCGTCCACCAACCGTCCCTATATGTCCGAGTTGATGGTCATTCGGATCGCGGGAAAATCACCGCCCGACACGCGGACCGACACACCGTCAGGGGTGCGCCGAGAACGTCACCGGCAGCTCGCGCAGCCCCCGCATGATGAGTCCGCCGCGCCAGCGCAGGCTCTCCGGTTCGGCCGCCAGGGTGAGGTCGGGGAGCCTGGTCAGCAGGGTGGCGATGGCCAGCTGTCCTTCCAGCCGGGCCAGCGGCGCCCCGATGCAGTAGTGGATGCCGTGGCCGAAGCCCAGGTGGGGGTTGTCCTTGCGGGCCAGGTCCAGGGTGTTCTCGGCGGCGAAGCGGGCCGGGTCCCGGTCGGCGGCGGCCAGCACCACCAGCACCGGGTCGCCGACCGGGATGTCCACCCCGCCGATGGCCAGCGGCCGGGTCGCGAACCGCCAGGTGGCCAGCTCCACCGGTCCGTCGTAGCGGAGCAGTTCCTCCACCCCGGTGGCCAGCAGCTCCCGCTCGCCGCGCGCCACCGAGTCCTGCAGCAGGGTGCGCTGGGCGGGGTTGCGCAGCAGCGCGTACAGGCCGTTGCCGATCAGGTTGGCGGTGGTCTCGAAGCCGGCGAAGAGCAGGATGAAGGCCATCGCCGCGGCCTCGTTCTCGGTCAGGTGCTCGCCGTGGTCACTGGCCCTGATCAGCCCGGAGATCAGGTCGTCGCCGAGGTCGGCGCGCTTGCGGTGGATCAGTTCCAGCAGGTACGAGCGCATCTTCTTGACCGCCCGGGCCACTCCGCCGCGCGGGCCGCGGCCGTGCCGGATCATCATCCCGGCCCAGTCCCGGAAGTCGTCCTGGTCCTCGGGCGGGACGCCGAGCAGGTCGCAGATGGCGTAGATGGGGAGCGGGAAGGCGAACTCGTGGATCAGGTCGGCCGAGCCGCGGGCCGCGAAGTCGTCGATCAGCCGGTCGGTGAGGTGCTGCACCCGGGGCTCGAACTCGGCGACCCGGCGCGGGGTGAAGGCCTTGGAGACCAGGCGGCGCAGCCGGGTGTGGTCCGGCGGGTCGATGTTCAGCAGGTGGGTCATCAGGTCGGCCTGGCGCTCGCCCGGGATGCCGACCCGGCCGCTGCGGTGCGCCTGCCCGCTGTGGTGCGCCGGGTTCTTGGAGAGCCGGCTGTCCGCGAGCGCCTGCCGGGCGTCCGCGTAGCGCGTGACCAGCCAGGCGTCCACGCCGCTGGGGAGGGTGGTGCGGTGCACGGGGGCGTGCTCGCGCAGCCAGGCGTACGCGGGGTAGGGGTCGGCGGCGAACTCCCACGTGAAGAGCTCCGGCTGGGTGGACTCGACTGGTTCCGGCATGGCACGACCGTAACCTTTGCCTGCGCGGGCGTGAGTCTGGTCACCTGGCGGGTAATCCCTGTTGCGGAGGGTCGCCGCGTGTCTACGATCCTCCGACAGCCATGTGTGGGCCGCGGTGCGGTGCGGCCCGCGGCGGTTTCGCTCAAGGAGGAGCAGGCCATGCGAGTAGCCGGGGCAGTGGTGGTCATCGCGGTGCTCGGCGGAGGTTCGGGGGCGGGTCTCGCCCGCCGGTTCGCCGCCGCGGGTTCGGCCGGGCTGCTGATCGCGGATCTCCACCCCGGTGTCGCCGAGGACCTCGCCGCCGAGCTGGACCGGCCGGGCTGCCCGGTGGTCGGGGTGAGTGCGGACGTCCACCAGCCCAGCGACGTCGCCGCGCTGGTGGAGACCGCCCGCAAGCACCTGGGTCCGATCGACCTGTTCGCGGTGGCCGGACCGGACGGCGAGCGGATCGTGGCGCTCGCCGACCTGCCCGACCACCTCGACCCGCTGGCCGAGCTGCTCGCGCTGGTCGGCGAGGCGATCAGCGAGGTCGTGCCGGCCCAGCGTCGGGCGCCGGCTCCGACCGGGACTGCCGTGGCAGCGCCGGGGCGCTGAGCGGCAGGTACCGTTCGGGCTGCCCGGCCGGGTTCTCGCCCGGCTCCGGCCACAGCCGGACCAGCAGCACGTACAGCAGTGCCGCGGCGCCGAAGGAGACCGGCAGGCTGAGGTCGACGCCCGCGGTCAGGTCGGCCAGCGGGCCGACGTACAGCGGGTTGTTGACCCAGAGCACACCGAGCACCGCGCCGGTGAGGAAGGCCGCCGCCGCCCGGGGGTTGAGCCCCCGGGTGTACCAGTAGCGGCCCGCCGGCGCGTCGGCCGGGGCGAGCTCGGCCGGCCGGTAGCGGCCCCGGCGCAGCAGGTAGCCGGCCGTCAGCACGGCCGCCCACGGTGCCACCGCGGTGAGCAGCAGCGAGACGAACGCGGACATCGAGTCCATCGCGTCGTACACCACCGCACCGAGGTACAGGGCCAGGATCGAGGGCACCGCCACGGCGAGCGTGGCGGCGGCCCGTGAGGTCCGCCAGAACAGCGAGTTGACGGACAGCCCGGCCGCGTACAGGCACAGGCCGCCCTGCGGGAGGGTGCCGACCAGGCCGAACACCACGATCACCGGGACGCTCCAGCCCGGTACGGCGTCGGTCAGGCCCTGCAGCCAGAGCGGGTCGGTGGGGAAGAAGGTCGTCACGTACGCGCCGACCAGCAGGGCGGCGACGCAGGTGAGGAACATGCTGCCGCCGGCCCACCACAGCACCGGCCGGTCGCCGCGGCGCCCGGACATGTAGCGGCTGTAGTCGCCCTGGAAGGTGGCGTACGAGAGCGGTGCGGCCGCCGAGGAGGTGGCCGCCAGCAGCCAGGTGGTGTCCTGGCTGCCGAGGATCAGGTCGCCGCCGCCGTAGCCCGGGTCGAACCCGGGTGCCAGCACGACGACCAGGAACAGCAGCATCAGGCCGCCGAGCACCGCGGTGGCCTTGTAGGTGCGGACCAGGGCGTTGTGCCCGAGGGCGGCGACCAGGACCACCGCCACCGCGGCCGCGGGCATCGCCAGCGCCAGCGGGCCGCGCCCGACCGGGGTGCCGAGCAGTTCGTGGGCGGCGACCATGACGGCGGTGCCGCCGGTCCAGACCGAGATGGCGAAGAAGCCGATCGCCACCGCGATGGTGATCACGTTGCCCAGCGCCCGGCCGCGGACGCCGAAGTGCGCGCCGCTGGCCATCGGGTCGTTGAGGCCGGTCCGCAGGCCGAACCGGACCAGCGGGAGCACCATCAGGGTGCCGACCGCGACCCCGGCCAGGATCGCGGTGCAGGCGGCCCACCAGCCCAGGCCGTAGCTGACCGGCAGCGCGCCGAGCACGACGGTGCCGAAGCAGAACTGGGCGGAGGACCAGATCCAGCCGAACTCGCCGGGCCCGGAGGTCCGTTCGGACTCGGGTATGGCGTCGATGCCGTGCTGCTCGACCTGGGGGCCGCGGGTGGCGGCCCCCAGGTCGGACAGTTCACGGCGGTCCGCCGTCACCTCGCCCCGCCGGCCAGCGCGGCGGCCTCGTCGGTGCCGTCCGAGCCGTCCGCGACCACCGCGACCACCCTGAGCGGGTCGCAGGCCGGTCCGGCGGTGCGCCGGCCCGAGTCGAGGTCGAAGGTCGAGCTGTGCAGCGGGCAGCGGATGCGCAGGTTGCGCTCGTCCACGTAGCCGAACAGCAGCCGGCCCTTGCGGTGCGGGCAGGAGGCCTGGACCAGGACCCGGCGGCCGGACAGCTCCACCAGGACCAGTTCCTCGGTGACCTGCCGGATCCGGGTGGGGGTGTCGGTGCTCATCGCACCGCCCCCGCCCGGGCCAGCGTGATCGCGGCCTCGTTGGCCTCGGCGACGATCGCGCTGGTGAGCGTGACGCCGGCCCAGACCTTGGCGAGGTCGGCACCGGCCTCCTCGTCGTAGGCCTTGATCGCGCCGCGCATCTGGCGGCTGTGGTACTGGTCGATGTACAGGTGCTCGGTGAAGTACTGGTGGTGCTCGATGCCGAGCCGCTTGGCCGCCTGGGCGAAGCCCTGGAAGCCGTACAGCACGCTGGCCTCGAAGTAGGCGTAGGCGCCGAGGAAGTACTCCGGCGACTCGGCCCGTGCGGCCAGCCAGTGGAAGAGGTTGACGTAGGCGAGGCCGGCGGCTCCGGTCCCGTCGATGTAGTCGTCCAGGTCCAGGGACATCCCGAGCTCGGTGAGCAGGTCCCGGTACAGCTGGGAGTGGGCCTGGTCCTCGTTGCCGCAGCCGAGTTCGTCGATCAGCACCCGGAAGACGGCCATCCCCGCGCGGTACGGCAGCCGGGGCACCACCGGCAGCAGCGGCTGGGACTCGATCAGGCCGTCGACCGCGAACTGCCCGACCACCGCCTTGAACTCCTCCAGGGTGGCGGACAGCGCCAGGTAGTCCTGGCTGGCCGGGATGTCCGCCTGCTCGGCCGCGTGCAGTTCGCCGAGCGCCTTGACCAGGTCCGCCAGTGACCCGAACTCCGGCGCCGCGGCGACGTGTTCGGCGGCCAGCCGGCCGATCCAGGCGTCCTCGGCGGCCCGCATCCAGCCGTACTCCTCGGCGCTGGGCAGCCGGCGGTTGAGCCGGAACAGCCTGCGCTGGTCCCGGAGTCCGGCGTCGGCCTCGGTCTCCAGGGCGGCGGTCACCGCTCCGCCACCACGTCCGGGAAGGCGATGACCTCGCGGCGGTGCAGCTCCTCCTTGACGTAGCGGTACCAGTCGTCGCGGAAGATGCCGTAGCGCTCGCAGGCCTCGTCGACCTTCTTCTGCACGTCCGGCGCGGGGTCGACCAGGACCGCGTTGCACAGCGCGGGGTCCAGGTTGGCCAGCGGGCCGACCATGCCGGCGATGCCGGGGACGTCGGAGAGCAGGTTCTCCCAGCCCTCGAAGACCGGGATGGAGAGCGCGGCGGCCGCCTGCCGGGTGTACTCGGCGGAGCCGCTGGACTCCTTGATCCCGACGATGCCCGGGAGTTCGCAGATCCGCAGCAGGGTGGCCAGCTCGATCTTGTTCCCGGAGACCGCCTCCTCGTTGTAGAGGAAGAGCGGGATGTCCACCGCCTCGCGGATCCGCCGGTAGTGGAGGTAGATCTCCTCCTGGGTGATGTCCGAGCGGAACGGGGTGGTCACCACCGCGGTGGCGGCCCCGAGGGCGAGGGCGACCTTCGCCCGCTCGATCACCGCGTCGGTGTCGGGCAGGTGGATGCCGGCCAGCACCGGCAGGCCGTCCGCGTACCGGACCGCGTAGCCGACCATGTCACGCCACTGGGTCTCGGTCAGCTTCCAGCCCTCGCCGGAGCTCAGGGCCGGCATCAGCCCGGTGACCTCCGCCCGGATCGAGGCGATCAGCCGGGCCACGCTCGCCTCGTGGACCCGGCCCTCCGCGTCCACCGGGGTGACCAGCGGTGCGATGGTTCCGGTGTACGTCATGACGTCTCCTGGGGTCCGAAGGACGCCACCCGCAGGGCGAGCGAGTCCTGGTAGAGCGGCTCCAGCAGGCCGGGGAAGACCGGCTCCACGGCCGGCAGGGGCAGGGCGGTGACGGGCAGCCCGGTCCGGGCGAGGAGCTCCGGATCGGCCGTGACCAGGGTGCCCCCGCGGTTGGCGACCTGGCCGACCAGCAGCCGCTTGGTGAGCGGCAGGCCGGTGAGTGCGGGGTCGGCCGCCGCGGCCGCGAGGTCCTCCTCCGAGTAGCCGATCCGGTCGATCCGCATGTCGGTGTGGAGGTTGTCCATGAACGGGTAGTAGGCGTCCTGGACCTGCCGGGAGTACTGCCAGACCAGGTTGTCGCACCAGCCGACCTGCTCCAGGTTCAGCACCACCCGGTCGCTGAGCCGGCCGGCGAAGAACGCCTTGAAGCTCCGGCGGACGGCCTCGTCGCTGCTGTGCATCGCCATGAAGGCGGTGCCGTCGATGAAGGTCTCAGCTCTGCTCATGACGCTTCAGCACCTCACGCAGCCGCTCCATCGCCGAGGCGAACACCTTGGGCTCCCGGGCCAGCGCCAGGCGGATGAAGCGCTCGCCGCGGCTGGGCTCGTTCCAGTAGAAGAAGGTGCCGGGCAGCACGTACACCTCGGAGTCGTACAGCTCGGCCTGCAGGGCCGAGGCGGTGAGGTGCTCGGGCTTGATCCGGAACCAGGCGACGCTGGTGTTGACCACCGGCGTCTGGTACTCCAGCACCGCGCCGTCCAGTGCCCACTCGGCGGCCCGGCGGTTCTGGGTGATGATCTCGCGGACCGACTCGAAGCCGTCCTCGATGGAGTCCTCGATGTACTGGGTCACCATGTTGAGGACGAACGGCGAGACGTTCAGCAGGACGCTGGTGTGCAGGTTGTAGACGTCCTCGTGGATGTTGCGGCTGGCGGTGATCATCGCGCACTTGGCGTCCTGGATCGGCCAGGTCTTGCCGGTGTCCTCGATCACCATGTAGGTGACGCCCGAGTCCTCCAGCAGCTGGTAGACGTCCACCCGCCCGATCTCCGGGTCGCACAGGGCGAACGAGGCGAAGCAGAAGTCGATCATCAGCAGCTTGTCGTGGTCGACGCAGTAGCGGATGACCTCGCGGAAGCCGTCCAGGCCCTGCGCGAGCAGGGTGAAGCCGGTCGGGTTGTTCGGGTCCACCAGGTAGATGGCATCGGTCTCGACATTGGCGACCAGGCCGTCGTAGATGCCGGCCGTCTCGGCCAGGGTCTGCTCGGGGAGCGGCTTCAACGGGACCTGCATGTTGCGCAGCAGGTCGGTGAGGTTGTCGAAGCAGGGCTCGATGAGCGAGACCGTCATCTCCCGGCGCTTCAGGTACATCGCCGCGACCATGGTCGCCACGCTGGCCGAGTAGGAGAGCAGGGTCCGGCCCATCGCACGGGCGGTGGGCTGGCGGTGCAGGCGGAAGAAGGCGTCGACGAACTGCGCCTCGAAGTAGGCCTGCTGGTTCTGCTCCGACTCGTACCAGAGCTCCGGCAGCCGGCCCACGATCTTGTCCTGGCTCGCCGACTGGCGCTGGTGGGTGTGCGCATCGGCCAGGTTGAACCTGGTCTTCAGCGCTTCGATCTCGTGCTGGGTCAGGTCCACGAAGGAGCTGACGTCGGAGGTGCTCGTATTCGACATAGCAATATCCCCCTTGCTGCTGATCGAAATGCGGATGGCGAAGATTCGATCACTCGAGCGAGCCTCGAATCTTCGAGCTTCACCCTAGAGGAGGTCCACCGGGGCTGTGGGTAACAGAACGATAACTTTGAATTTACATTCAGCCGTCGAGATCGATTCGTGATTGATCGCTTCGGGCAGCACGAATAGGCACCCCGAGGATCCCGGGATGCCTATTCCTGGCAGGCTATGAAAATGCGTTCCGAGCGGGCTCGGATCAGACCGCGGCGGCGCGCTGGAGCAGGTCGTCGAAGGCCTTCGGGTCATCGCTCTCGATGACCGGCCAGCCGATGCCGTAACCGCCCTCCCAGCGCACCTTGATGCCGGGGTTGGCGTGGTCGGTGCCGTCCGGCAGGAACAGGTGCGGACTGCAGTTGACCTGGTCCGTCGCCGAGAGCGCCGCCTGCGCGGACAGCTCGGCGCGGGCCCGGCCGTCGTTCAGCGCCGCCTCCAGCTGGGCCACGTCGACCACCTCGGCCTCGCGGGCGGCCTCCAGGATCACCTTGCGGTTGCTGATGCAGCGGGACTCGGCCCAGAACGCCCGGCGCAGCGCCAGGTCCAGCTGCTCCGCGGCCCGGAAGCTCTGCGCCTTGGCGGCCTGGACCGCCTCCAGCGCCGGCAGCGTGGTCGAGGGGTACAGCCAGTCCTTCGCCTGCCACAGCTGCCAGCCGGCGCCCGGCTCCAGGCTCGCGTTGCGGGCCACCTCGCTGTCGGTGCCCGGGCGCGGGCTCGGGGCGTTGTTCAGCAGCTCCAGCGGGAAGGCCCGGTGGTCGAACCAGACCTTGCCGTCCAGGCCGAGCCGGGTGCGGGCGGTGTGCAGGCGGTGGACGGCGATGTGCGCGAACGAACACCAGATGTCGGAGAAGACCGTGATGACGCCGGGCGGCGGGGTCAGGTCGGCTTCGGGCATGGGGTGGCTCCTGTCGGATGGTGCGGATGGTGCACGTGCGGGTGCGGGAACGGAGGTGGGTACGGGTGCCGCCGGGGCGGCGCCGGCCTGCTGGTCCGTCCGGGATGCGCCGGGACGGCGGTGCGGGCCGGGGCTCATGACCGGGCCGGGGACCCGGCCTCGTGCGCGGCCAGCGCCGCGTCGAGGTCGAGGTCCGCGTCGGCGAGCCAGGCGGGGAGCGAGGGGATCTCGGACATCGCGGCGAACAGGTCGTCCACCCGGCCCTCGACCGTCGGGCCGTGGGCGCTGAGCAGCCTGGCCGGCCGCAGGCCGGCGATCTTCTTCAGCGCCGCCCGGAACTTCTCCTCGTCGGCCAGCGCCGTCCACGGCGCGATGGCCCGGTTGAGTATGGAGAATCCCGAGAAGAACTCGTCCTCCGGTATTTCCGAGAGGTGCTCGGCAGGCTCCGACACCACCGTTCCGAAACTGTCCGAGCTGTACAGGGTGCCGTCCGAATGATCGAACAGCGCGACGGTCCCCGGCGAATCGTAGGTCGGTGGACGATGGAAGCTGATCGTCCGGTCCGGGAGTTTCCAGGTGCCCCCCGGATTAACCGTGACCACACGGTCACCAGGAATGTGGAATTCCTCGCCGAGCCGCGTCAGCGATATCGGGTTGGTGACCAGCCGGGCCTGCGGCGCCGCCTCCAGGACGGCGGCCAGGCTGCCGGTGTGGTCGCGGTCGTCGTGGGTGACCACCAGCCAGCGCAGGTCGGCCGGGTCGATCAGCTCCCAGAGCGCCTTCTGGAAACCCTCCCGGTCCACCGGCATCCCGGTGTCGACCAGGAACGGCTCGGCTCCGTGCACCAGGAACGCGTTGACCGCCTGCAGGCCGAGGCCCGGGATCGGCAGGTCCGACGGGATCACCTGGATGCCGGGGCCGGCCCGGTAACTGTCTCTCATGGATGGGACCTCCGAGCTGGACGTCGACGGGACGGGCCGTCAGGACAACACCGGGCGGTTCAGGACAGCTGGATCGCCAGCGAGCCGCCGATCAGGCAGACCAGGCCGATCAGACGGGTGGAGTTCAGCGCCCGCTTCGGCAGCCGGAACAGGCCGTTGTGGTCGATCACGGCGGAGGTGAGCTGCTGGCCGGTCACGGTGAGCGCGACCGTCACGGCGGCGCCGATGCTGGGGATGAGCATGAAGGTGCCGGTCACGTACGCGGCCGCGCAGGCCCCGCCCAACCAGCCCCACCAGGGCATCTTCTTCAGCGGCGCGACCTTGGGCGCGGGCGTGCGGTTGGTGGCGCGCAGCGCGATCAGCACCACGGCGATGGTGACGGTGGCGACCGTGAAGCTGATCGCGGCGACGGTGATCGGCGCGTTCAGGTCGGCCCGCAGCTTGGCGTTGATCGCGCCCTGGATCGGCAGGACGCCGCCGGCCACGATGCCCAGCGCCAGCCAGCCCACCCGGGCCGCGCCGCTCAGCTGGGCGGCGCCCGGCGCGGCGCCGGCGGCCGCCCGCAACTGGCCGCGGACGATCACCACGATCCCGACCAGGACGGCGAGCGCACCGAGCACGATGCCCACGCCGAGCGGCTTCTTCTCCAGGCCGAACAGGCCGAGCAGGTCGATCCCGAGCGAGGCGAACATCTGCCCGGTGACGAAGAGTCCGACGCTCACCAGTGCGCCGAGGCGCGGGAAGAGCAGGATGCCGCTGGTGATGTAGAGCGGGCTGGCCAGGCCGCCCAGCAGGTGCCAGCCGTCGACATCCGAGAGCTTGCCCAACGCGCCCAGGGTGCCGAAGACGGCGGCGATGATGATCAAGATGCCGGTGGCGACGCTGAGCTGCACGGTGGAGGCGCCGTAGGGCGTCCCGACCGCGGAGTTCAGCTGGAGGTTCACCGACGCCTGGACGGCCAACAAGCAGCCGACCAGCAGGGCCACGGCAAGCAGCGCGCTGTGCATGACCTCGTCCTCTCCCAGTTAAACGGACAGTGTGTCCATTTACAGTACACCTGAAAGGGCTAAGTGGACAGTCGGCTCAGTTTCTTCTGCGCCTGGTAGTAAGCTCGAAAACATGCACAGCGGGCAGCACCGACGCGATCTGGCCATGACAACAGGCCTGCCGGTCCCCACTCCCCCGGCGCAGGCGAAGCCCCGTGAACGGGCCGATGCCGCGCGCAACCGTGCCCAGATCCTGGCCGCGGCCGAGGAGCTGTTCGCCACCAGAGACCCGGCCACCATCACCATGGACCAGCTCGCCAAGGCCGCCGGCGTCGGCCGCGCCACCCTCTACCGGCGCTTCCCCGACCCGGCCGCCGTCGCGGTCGCGCTGCTCGACGAGCACGAGTACCGGCTCCAGGAACAACTCCTCAGCGGCCCGCCCCCCTTGGGGCCCGGGGCGCCGCCCGGGGAGCGGCTCGCCGCGTTCTACGTCGCCGCGATCGACCTGCTGGAACGTCACCTGCCGCTCGCGCTCGGCGCGGAGACCGGGGCGGCCCGCTTCACCTCCGGCGCGTACGGCTTCTGGCGGATCCACATCCGCACCCTGCTGGTCGACGCGGACGTCCCCGACCCCGACGCCCACATCGACCTGCTGCTCGCGCCGCTGGCGCCCGAGCTCTACGACTTCCAGCGCAACCGGATGGGGCTCAGCAGCGAACGGATCATCGCGTGCGTGGCGGGGATGGCGCGACGCTTCATGCGCTGAGCCTCCGGCGGCCCTCCTACCCGGAGCGCGGAGCGCCCCTCAGGGGCGCGAGGAACTGCGCGAAGCGGAAGGCATCCCGGCTCGACGACGGCAACGCGCCGCCGACCCACCCGTGCGACGCCGGGTCCACCCCGGCGTCCTACCGTCCCTCGCGCACCTTCTCCCCCAGCGCAGCCCCCTCCGGGGGCGGGGGTCAGGCCGGGAGGCCTTCTGCGGTGCGGACGGCGGTGCGGTACTGGCGGGCCGCCGCCCGGAGGGCCGCGTCGACGTCGATGCCCGCGTCGTAGCCGCGTTGGGCGACGGCCAGCAGGAGGGCGCCGGCGCTCTCGTCGGTGAGGTCGGCGGACGGCAGGGTCCACGGCTGGTCGGGGACGCCGGTGAAGCCCGCCCGGCGGACGCGGGAGACCAGCTTGGCCGCGTAGGCGAGCGAGGGCAGTCCGGCCGGTACGCCGTCCAGGACGGACTCGCGCTGCTTCTCGGCGGCCTTCAGCTGCTCCCAGTTGGCCTCGACCTGGGCGGTCCCGGTGGCGTCGACGTCCCCGAAGACGTGCGGGTGCCGGTACATCAGCTTGTCGACGATGTCACCGGCGACGTCGTCGATGGAGAACGGGTCCTCGGGGTGCTCCTCGGCGATCCGGGAGTGGAAGAAGACCTGCAGCAGCACGTCGCCGAGCTCCTCGCGGAGCGTCTCGCGGTCGCCCTCCTCGATCGCCTCGACCAGCTCGAACGCCTCCTCCACCAGGTACTTCACCAGGCTGGCGTGGGTCTGTTCGGCGTCCCACGGGCAGCCGCCCGGCGAGCGCAGCCGGTCCATCACCGAGGCCAGGTCGAGCAGCCGCGCGCCGGGCAGGTCGTACGAGCCGGGCAGCAGCTCGATCTCGGGCACCGCGCCGGCCTCCTCCACGGCGATCCGGGCCAGCGCGTCGGTCAGCCCGGGGTCGCCGTCGGGGCTGCCCAGCCAGAGCGCCGGGGCGGCCTCGACCAGGCGGCGGGCGAGTGCGGGCGCGGTGCCGCGTTCGATCAGCTCGACCTCGACCCCGGCCTGTCGCAGGGCGGGCAGCTGGGGGTGGGCCGGGTCGGCGGCCAGCACCCGGCCGGCGGCGTGCAGGGCCTGCCAGGCGGGCCAGGAGAGCAGGCCGGGGGCGACCCGGTGGGTGGTGGTGAGCAGGGTCAGCTTCGGAGTGTCCACAGCTCCGAACCTACCCGTCCGGACGCCCGACCCCCGACCCCCTGGCGCCGGGCCCTTGGCGCCGGGCCCCGCCCCGGCCCGGCACCGGCCGTCCGTACGGGTCAGTACAGGGTGCTGTTGGTCGGCAGCCAGTCGTCGGCCGTGTCGGTCAGGCCGATCTGGGCCGGGTCCCAGTGCCCGTAGCGCGGGTTGACCTCGATCCGCAGGGCGGTGCCCGCGGTCACCAGGGCCTTGCGGATCGCCTCGTCGCCGCCGGCCGAGCGGGGGTCCTGGCCGTCGGCGCCGGCGAGCTTCTGCAGGCCGAGCTGCTGGCGGTAGAAGTCGTCGATGCCGGCGGCGGGCACGCCCTGCTTGCCGAGCAGTTCGGCGGCCAGCTGGTCGGGACCGCCGAGCAGTTGGGCGTCGGCCTGGCGGGCCTGCGCGACCTCGGTGGCGGAGACGGTGAGGCCGCGGTCGGCGAGGGCCTTGGCGAGCACCCGGTCGAGCACCAGCTCGGCGACGGTGCGGCGGGCGAGGCCGGCCTGTTCCGCGCGGGCCGCGCCGGGCCGGGCCGCGGACGCGTCCCGGACCGCGGCGACCTTCGCCTCGACGGTGGCCACGCTGATCCGTTCGTCACCGACCACCGCGGCGGCTCCCTGGTGGGCCGGGGTGTTCGCGCAGGCGGCGAGCAGGACGGCGAGGGAGAGGCCGGCCACCGCCTGGGCGGTGCGGCGGGCGGCGGAGCGGGTGCGGATCACGTGCGGCCTCCAGTTGTCCGGCTGTGGCTGGTGCGGTCTCCGGTGGTTCTCCTGACAGGGACAGACAATAGGGAGCCCGACCGCGCGGTGCCAGACCTTGGTCCGAACGGGTCACCCACCCGCGGCGCAGGGAGGCCCTGAACCTCGGGTACGGGCCCGCCGGGCGCGCACGGGTACGGGCCCGGAACGCCGCAGCGGCCCCGGGCGCCCGAGGGCCCGGGACCGCTGCGGCGTCCGCCGGCGGCGCTACTTCTTCGCCCCCGCCAGGTCGTCGAACATGGTGGTGAGGAACTCCCGGCTCCAGGCCAGCAGTTCCCGCCCGACCAGCGGCTTGCCGCCGATCCGGCCGCCGCTGCTCGGCCTCGGCACCAGCAGCTGGGCGGCGGCCGCCTTGACCTGGCTGCGCGGGTAGAGCCGGTTCAGCCGCAGCTGCTGGGACTCCCGCAGGTCGACCGGGCCGAACCGGACGAAGTTGCCCTGCAGCGTGATGTCGCCGATCCCGCAGCGCCGGGCGTACAGCCGCAGCGCCGCCACCAGCAGCAGGTTCTCCACCTGCTCGGGCAGCTTGCCGTACCGGTCGGTGAGCTCCTCGCGGACCTGGACGATGTCGTCCTCGGAGTTGACCGCGGCGATCGAGCGGTACGCCTGCAGGCGCAGCCGCTCGCCGGGGGCGTAGTCGTGCGGCACGTGGGCGTCGACCGGCAGCTCGATCTTCACCTCCAGCGGTTCCTCCTCCGGCTCGGCGCCGCCGCTCGCCAGCGAGTCCCGGAACTCGGCCACCGCCTCGCCGACCATCCGCATGTAGAGGTCGAAGCCGACGCCGGCGATGTGCCCGGACTGCTCGCCGCCGAGCAGGTTGCCCGCGCCGCGGATCTCCAGGTCCTTCATCGCCACGTACATGCCCGCGCCCATCTCGGTGTGCTGGGCGATGGTGGCGAGCCGCTCGTGCGCGGTCTCGGTGAGCGGCTTCTCCGGCGGGTACAGCATGTAGGCGTAGCCGCGCTCGCGGCCGCGGCCGACCCGGCCGCGCAGCTGGTGCAGCTGGGACAGGCCGAAGGTGTCGCCGCGTTCCACGATCAGGGTGTTGGCGTTGGAGATGTCGATGCCGGACTCCACGATGGTGGTGGAGACCAGTACGTCGAACTCCTTCTCCCAGAAGTCGACGACGACCTTCTCCAGCTGGGTCTCGCCCATCTGCCCGTGCGCGGTGGCGACCCGCGCCTCGGGCACCAGGTCCTTCAGCCGGGCCGCCGCCTTGTCGATCGACTCCACCCGGTTGTGGATGTAGAAGACCTGGCCCTCGCGCAGCAGTTCGCGCCGGATCGCGGCGGAGATCTGCTTCTCGTCGTACGGGCCGACGAAGGTCAGCACCGGGTGCCGCTCCTCCGGCGGGGTGGTGATGGTGGACATCTCCCGGATGCCGGTGACCGCCATCTCCAGGGTGCGCGGGATCGGGGTCGCCGACATGGTCAGCACGTCGACGTTGGCCCGCAGCTTCTTCAGCTGTTCCTTGTGCTCGACGCCGAAGCGCTGCTCCTCGTCGACGATGACCAGACCGAGGTCCTTGAAGCGGGTCTCCGAGGAGAACAGCCGGTGGGTGCCGATCACCACGTCCACCGAGCCCTCGAACAGGCCCTCCAGCACCGCCTTCGCCTCGGCGTCGGTCTGGAAGCGGCTGAGTGCCTTCACCACCACCGGGAAGTTGGCGTACCGCTCGGCGAAGGTGGAGAAGTGCTGCTGCACCAGCAGTGTGGTCGGCACCAGCACGGCCACCTGCTTGCCGTCCTGCACCGCCTTGAAGGCCGCCCGGACCGCGATCTCGGTCTTGCCGTAGCCGACGTCGCCGCAGATCAGCCGGTCCATCGGGACCGACTTCTCCATGTCGGCCTTCACCTCGGCGATGGTGGTCAGCTGGTCGGGGGTCTCCGCGTACGGGAAGGCGTCCTCGAGCTCGCGCTGCCAGGGGGTGTCCGGGCCGAAGGTGTGGCCGGGGGCGGCCATCCGGGCCGAGTACAGCTTGATCAGGTCGGCGGCGATCTCCTTGACCGCCTTCTTGGCCCGCTGCTTGGTCTTGGCCCAGTCCGCGCCGCCGAGCCGGTGCAGGGTCGGGGCCTCGCCGCCGACGTACTTGGTCACCTGGTCGAGCTGGTCGGTCGGCACGAACAGCCGGTCGCCGGGGTGGCCGCGCTTGGCGGGGGCGTACTCCAGCACCAGGTACTCGCGGGTGGCGCCCTGGACGGTGCGCTGCACCATCTCGACGTACCGGCCGACGCCGTGCGCCTCGTGCACCACGTAGTCGCCGGCGGCCAGCGCCAGCGGGTCGATGGCGTTGCGGCGCCGGGACGGCATCCGGCGCATGTCCTTGGTGGAGGAGCGCTGGCCGGACAGGTCGGTCTCGGTGATGACGGTCAGCTTCAGCGTCTCGTCGACGAAGCCGTGCTCGATCGAGCCGCAGGAGACGTACACGACGTCCCGGGTGGGCGCCTCGGCGAGGTCGGCGACCAGCCGGGCCGCGATGCCCTCGTTGCCGAGCACCTCCGCCAGCCGGGACGCCGGGCCGTGGCCCTCCGTCACCATGACGACCCGCCAGTCGGCGGCCAGCCGTTCCTTGGCGTCGGCGATGGCGCGGGCGGTGTCGCCGCGGTACGCCTCGACGGCGTGCATGCCGAGGGTGAGCGTGCCCGGGTCGAACTCCAGGATCCCGTCCAGTCCGGCGTCGCTGGTGGCGAACGGGCTGACCGACCACCAGGGCAGGCCGATCGCGGCGGCGTGCTCGCGCACGTCGGCCAGCGACCACAGCGAGGCGGCCGAGACGTCGATCTGCTCGATGTCGATCGGCCGGTCCGCGCCGGCCGCCGCCGCCACCCAGGACGCCTGCAGGAACTCCTGGCTGGTCGCCACCAGGTCGGCGGCCCGGGTGCGGACCCGCTCGGGGTCGCAGACCACCGCGATCGAACCCTGCGGCAGGACGTCGAGCAGCAGCTCCATGTCGTCCACCAGGACCGGCGCCAGCGACTCCATGCCCTCGACCGCGATCCCCTGGGCGATCCTGTCCAGGATCTCGGCCAGCTCCGGGTGGTCCGCGGCCAGCGCGGCGGCCCGGGCCCGCACCTGGTCGGTGAGCAGCAGCTCCCGGCAGGGCGGGGCCCACAGGCCGTGTTCGGCGATCTCCAGGGACCGCTGGTCGGCGACCTTGAAGTACCGGATCTCCTCGACGTCGTCGCCCCAGAACTCCACCCGCAGCGGGTGCTCCTCGGTCGGCGGGAAGACGTCCAGGATGCCGCCGCGGACCGCGAACTCGCCGCGCTTCTCGACCAGTTCGACCCGGGCGTAGGCGGCGGCCGCGAGCCCGCGGGCGACCTCCTCCAGGTCGTGCTGCTCGCCGCGCCGCAGCGCCACCGGCTCCAGCTCGGCCAGCCCCTTGACCTGCGGCTGCAGCACCGAGCGGACCGGTGCCACGACCACCTGGACCGGGCCCGCGGCGGGGTCGTCGGCCCGCGGGTGGACGATCCGGCGCAGCACCGCCAGGCGCCGGCCGACCGTGTCCGAGCGGGGTGAGAGCCGCTCGTGCGGCAGCGTCTCCCAGGCCGGGAACTCCGCCACCGCGTCGGCCGGCAGCAGCGAACGCAGGCTCGCCGCCAGGTCCTCCGCCTCCCGCCCGGTCGCGGTCACGGCCAGCACCGGCCGGCCGCGCTCCCCCGCGCCCCCGGCCAGCGAACGCGCCAGCGCGGCGATGGCGAACGGCCGGGCGGCGGGCGGTCCGACCAGGTCGAGGTGGTGCCGGCGGCCGCCGGCGGCCGCCTCGACCGCCTCGGCGAGGGCGGCGTCCCGTACGACGACATCGAGCAGTCCGGACAGGCTCATGAAGTCTCTTCTTCGCTCCGTGGCTGGAGTGCCCCGAGGCCGGAGAGCCCGGCCGGGCAACGCGAACAGCCCGGCACGCGGTGCGCCCCGGGGGTGTCCAGCCTACGCCGCGGCACCCGGCTCCACCCGACGCGAGGCCGGGCGGCCCGTGGACCGCAGGCCCGGTGGGTGGGCCACCAGAGATCATGAAGTCGACACACTCCTGTCACTACCCGTCCATGGTGGCCGCGCAGGATGGTCCACGTGCCCGCCGCACCCAACCGTGGGGGATGGCTGCAGCGGTGCCGTTCGTACTCCGATGGGGGTCGGGGTACGAGGCCGGGCGGCCCTGGGTGGGGGCGCCCGTGCCCCCACGCCGGGACCTCGGCGCCCTTTCCTGGAGGGCGCCGAGGGTCTCGGCCCGCTGCGTTCCGGCCCCGATCCGCTGCGCCCGGAAGTGTCCCGTCCGCCCGCTGTGCCCGCGTTTCCCCGAAGCCGCCCGCGCCGCCCCCGCGCTCCGTACCCTCGTGTGAAGGCGGTGTGGGGCAGCCCTGAACACGGTGTGGGCGTCACCGCGACGGAGGGGGTACTTCAGTCATGCGCGTGGTCATCGCAGGCCAGGGTTACGTCGGGCTGCCGCTGGCGGTCCGGGCCGCCGAAGTGGGGCACGACGTGATCGGCTACGACGTGGACGAGCGCCGGATCAAGCGGCTCGCGGTCGGCGAATCGTACGTGGAGGACATTCCGGCCGAGCGGCTGCGGCCGCTGCTGGACAGCGGGGCCTACCTGCCCACCGCGGAGGAGGGCGACGTGGCGGGCTTCGACATCGCCGTGATCACCGTCCCCACGCCGCTGCGGGACGGGGTGCCCGACCTGTCGTACATCGAGTCCTCGGCCCGGCTGCTCGCCTCCCACCTGCGGCCGGGCGCCACCGTGGTGCTGGAGTCCACCACCTACCCGGGCACCACCGAGGAGCTCCTCGCGCCGCTGCTGGAGGAGGGCTCCGGGCTGCGCGCCGGCGAGGACTTCCACGTCGGCTACAGCCCCGAGCGGATCGACCCGGGCAACCCGACCTGGAAGCTGGAGAACACCCCCAAGGTGGTCTCCGGCATCACGGCGGCCGCGCTCGCCGCCGTCGACGGCTTCTACGGCGAGCTGGTCGAGCGGACCGTGCCGGTCTCCTCCTGCAAGGAGGCCGAGCTCACCAAGCTGCTGGAGAACACCTTCCGGCACGTCAACATCGCCCTGGTCAACGAGCTGGCGATGTTCGCGCACGACCTCGGCATCGATGTCTGGGAGGCCATCGACGCCGCCTCCACCAAGCCGTTCGGCTTCCTGCGCTTCACCCCCGGTCCGGGCGTCGGCGGCCACTGCCTGCCGATCGACCCCTCGTACCTGTCCTGGCGGGTGGAGCGCGCCCTCGGCCAGTCCTTCCGCTTCGTCGAGCTGGCCAACGACGTCAACAGCCACATGCCCGACTACGTGGTGCGGCGGCTGGCGGAGGCGCTCAACCAGCGCCGGCGCGCGGTCAACGGCTCGCGGGTGCTGGTGCTGGGGCTCGCGTACAAGAAGAACACCGGTGACGCGCGGGAGACCCCGGCCGCCCGGGTGGTGGAACTGCTCACCAGGGCGGGCGCGGACGTCCGGGCCGCCGACCCGCACGTGGTGGCGGGCGTGCACGTCGCCGAGCCGCAGATTCCCGGGGCGCGCAGCGGCGGCCACGACGGCCACGACGGCGGGCCGCTGGCCGGCGTCCGCCGGGTCGAGGCCACCCCGGAGGAGCTCGCGGCCGCCGACGCCGTCGTGCTGCTGGCCGACCACGACGACTTCGACTACGACGCCGTCCTGGCCCACTCGCGCTACGTCCTGGACTGCCGCCGCCGCCTCACCGGCCCGGCGGTCGAGGTCCTCTGACCGGGATGGCGGATCCCCGCACCTGAAGCGGTACGGCCTCAAGGAGCGCTGTGGGTCCCCCGGCCGGAGGCCGGGGGACCCACGGGTTCAGCCGCGGCGGACCGCTCGGCCGGCGTCGTAGTCGGAGCCGTCGTCGATGATGACGATCTTCGGGATGATCTTCGTCTCGGGCTCCGGCCTGGCCTCCGGCGCCGCGTCCGGGGCGGGCGCCAGCGGGGCCTTGCGGGCCCACGGCGGGGTCTCCGCGGCCGGCAGCGCGCCGGGCGCCGGCACGGCCGGCGGCGCGTCCACCGGCGCGGCAGCCGTGGGGGCATCCGCGGGCACCGCGGCCGGCGGGGCGTCCGCCGGCGGGGCCGGCTCCAGGGCGGGCTGCGGTTCGGCCGCGCCGACCGCCGCCCCGGTCAGCGCCGCCAGGTGCGCCTTGATGTGGTCGAGGTGCTGCTGCACCACGTCGAGGCGCTCGGTGAACTCGCGCTGCTCGCGCTCGCTCGCGGTCTGGATCCGCTCGGCCTTCTCCCGGGCCGCGGCCAGGATCCGGTCCGACTCGGCCTGGGCGTCGCCCTCGATGCCGCGGATCTCGGCGAGCACCGCCTCCCGGTGCAGCTCGGCCTCCTTGAGGCGGCGCTCCGCGGTGCCGGAGATCTTGGCGTCCTCGCTGTCCGCCTCGGCCTCGGCCGCGGCGAACATCTCGTCGGACCGGCGCCGCAGTTCGGCCAGCTTGCCCTCGGCCCGCTCCCCCGCCTCGGCGGCCTCGACCCGGATCCGGGCCGCGTCGGCGGTGCCGCCGTCGCGGATGCCGCGGGCGTCGCGGTCGGCCTCCGCGCGGAGCCGTTCGGCCTCGGCCCGGGTGCGCTCGGCGGTGCGGCGGGCGGTCTCGTCGGCGTCCCGCCGGGTCGAGTCGGCGAACTCGTGCGCGGCCCGGTCGGCATCCTGGCCGGCCTCGTAGGCGGCGTCCCTGGCGTCCTCGGCGGCCCGCTCCGCGGCCGTGCGGACGGCGAGGGACTCCGCGTCGGCGATCGCCATCAGGGCGGCCGCCTGCTCGCTGAGCAGCCCGTAGTCGGGCTCCGGGGCGGCCTCGGCGGCCTGCACCACCTCGACCAGCCGGTTCTCCATCTCGCGCAGGCCCGCACCGAGGACGCTGAGCCGCTCCCAGGCCCGGTCGCGGTCGGCGCTCAGCGCTTCCAGCGTCCGGTCGACCTGCTCGGGTGCGTAGCCTCGCCGGGCAACGGTGAAGCCGGACGGGGAGATGGCATCGCTCATCGGCTCTTCCCTTCGTGCTCGCGGGCTGCGCAGCCCTCAGTTGTGTGATCGTCGAGGACATACTGCCGATCCTCTTGACCTATTTTGCGCAGATACGCTGGAAAGCCCAAGAAACCGCCCGAAGGGGCCGCACCACCGGGCGGCCCGGCCCCGACGGGTCCGGCGCACCGCCGCGGTTACATCAGGCCGTCCCAGAACTGCTCGACCAGCACCGCCCACCAGCTCTCCGGCGTGTAGAGCGCCGCCGGGTCGAGGGCGGTCAACTCGCCCTGCAGATCGGTGGTCCAGCGGCCGGCCTGCTCGGGCGTCAGACCGTGCCGCAGCCGCCACATCCGGCCGAGCGCGGCCAGGCTGCGGACGAACTCCGGCACCCCGCTGTTGACGAACCGGGGCGGCTCGGCGGGGTTCTCCAGGTCGACGGCGACCACGGCCGCGGTGCCGTACTGCACGCACAGCTGACGCCCGTAGTCGTTGCCCAGGACCAGGTAGCCGCCGAAGTCCGGACCGGCCGCCAGGCCGCGTTCGGCGGCCAGCTCGGCCAGCGTCGGGATCGGCCGGCCCTCCTGCGCCTGGGCCCAGAAGAACGGCGGGAACTCCCGCGGCAGCCCCGCCCACATCAGCGTCGCCGAGACCGGCTCGGGTACGCCCTGCCGGGAGACCGCGCGCTGCTCGAAGCGGAACACCCCCGGGCCGAAGGCCTGCGCCAGCTCGCCCGCGAGCTGCTGCGGCGCCAGCGGCGGCTGCTGCGGGATGACGCCGGGCGCCGGCAGCGGCACCCGGACCGGGCGCGGCCGCTGCGGCGCGGCGGCGAGCTGGTGCAGCTGGTCCAGGTGGTCGTTGAGCTGCGCCATCCCGGCCTGCCGGCCGCGCAGGTCGCGGCCGTACGGGACGGTGTGGCTGATCCGCACGTTCGGCCAGGAGGCCTTGACCATCCGGGCGCAGTAGCCGCCCGGCAGGTCGCACAGTTCCACGTCGGTGTGGAGTTCGAGCACCTGGTCCGGCGGGACGTTCAGCCGGCGCAGCTCCAGCATCGCCTTCCACTCCGGGTGCGGGGTGCCGGGCTCGCTGCGGTGCAGCAGGGTCTGCTCGGAGCCGTCCGGGCCGCGGTAGCTGACCACCGCCTGGGTGCCCGGGCCGATCGCGGGCACGCCCGGCGCGGCCGGGGCGGCGGGCGGCTGCGGGCCGCCCTGGGGGACGGCCGGCGGCGCCATCACCGGGGCGGGCGCGGGCACCGCCCCCGGCACCGGGTAGCCGTAGCCGACCGGCGGTGCGCCCGGGACCGGGACGGCGCCGGGCGGCGGCCCGCCGGCCGCCAGGTCGATCGCGGGCGCCAGCTGGGTGGCCTGGTAGGCGACCTGGGCGGCGGCCGGGCGCGGCGGTTCGGCCGCCGGCGGCGCGGGCGGTACGGGTGCGCCCGCGGCCGGGTGGCCGGGGCCGGCACCGCGCAGGTCCGCGGGGGCCGGCGGCGGGGGTGCGGTGGGGGTGGCCCGGCCGCCCGCGGCGTGGGCGGCCGGTCCGCCGGCGGGGCCGCCGAGCGAGGTCGGTGCGGGCGGCGGCGGAGCGGCGGGGCCGGAGCGGCCGAGACCGGCCGCGGGCGCACCGGGAGCGGGCGCGGCGGGTGCGCCGGGCAGGCCGAGCAGCCCGGGCGGGCCGTCGGTGGCCAGCATGGTCGGCGCGTACTCCATGGACGGCGCGGGCGCGGCGGGGGCCGCGGGCGGGGCGCCGACCGGCGGCGGGCCGTCCGGGGTGGCGAGCATGGTCGCGGCGTGCTCGATGGACGGCGCGGGCGCGGCGGGCGACACGGGCGCGGCGGGCGCCGGCGGCGGGAAGCCGGGGGGCGGCGGGCCGTCCGGGGTGGCGAGCATCGTCGCGGCGTGCTCGATGGGCGACACGGCGGCGGCGGGCGCCGGCGGCGGGAAGCCGGGGGGCGGCGGCAGCTGGACCGGCGGTGCGCCCGGCGGGGGCGGCGGGGCGGCGGCCGGGTCCGGCCCGCCGTCCAGGAAGCCCGCGGGCATCGGCATGGTCGGGTCGGCCGGGACGGGGGCCGGGACGGGCGGCTGCGCCGTGGCGGGCAGCGCGACGGTCAGTCCTTCGGAGCCCGCGCCCGGGGCGGCGGCCGCCGCGGCCAGCCCGTAGCCGGCCGGCATCGGCATGGTGAGTCCCTCGGAACCGGGCGGCGCCGGGACGGCCGGGGCCGGGCCGGCGGGCGGCGGCGCGAGCATGGTGGGCGCGTCGCCGGCCGGCCGGTCGGAGACCGGCGGGGTGGTCAGCACCGCCGGGTCCGCGGCGGCGGGGGCGGCCGGGGGCGCGGCGGCGGGCGCCGCGGCTGCGGCCTCCCGGGCCAGCTCGGCGGCCTCCGCGGCCAGCGCGTCGGCGCCGGCCTGCTGGAACCACTGCGGGGGGCTGAGCAGGAAGGAGGTCGCCTCGACCGAGTTGGGCACCGGCTTGGCCGCGCCCGCCGGGTTGGGCTCGCTCCGGCTGCCGTACAGCTCCTCGAACCGCCGGACCACCTCGTTCACCGGCAGCGGCGGCCAGAGCGTGCTGGCACCGCTGTCCCGGGTGATCACCAGCCGGGCGTCGCCGCCCCGGGCCGGGGTGCCGTCCGCGTGGTCCTCGGCCCAGCAGACGAAGCCCAGGTCGAACTCGCGCACCCGGACCTCGCGCTGCTGGGAGCGCGGCACCCCCGCGTTGATCCACTCCTCGGCGATCTCCTGAGCCTGCGCGTAGGTCGTCACCACGCCCCGTTCCCCTCTTCCTTGCCGGCCACCGTGTGCCCCCGCATCAGTTCACCGGGACGGCGCGGGCGAACCCGCCGTCCACCATCAGTGCCGCGACCGTCTCCAGCTCCGGCGGGCTGCCCGCCAGCCGCAGCAGGAAGGCGTCGAAGTCCTCCCCGCAGGGCAGCAGCAGCCGGGCGACCCGCTCCTCGGGCGGCTCGGGCGCGGCCGAGTCCCGGGCGTCGTCGTACGGGCAGAACCAGACCGAGCCGGTCTGCTCGCCGCGGACCTTGACCGCCAGCAGGCCGCCCTGGACGTAGGCGACGGCGAGGTAGTCCTTGGTCAGGTGGTCGCGCAGGCACTTGTTGGCGTACACCAGGTCGTGCGCGCCGTACTCGTCGCTCAGCGTCAGGAACGGCTGGTCCAGCAGCACCCCGTACTCGACGTCCAGGGCCACCCCCGCGGGGGCGCGGCCGCCCGCCAGCTTGAGGAAGCTGCGGTAGGCGGCGGGCAGCGGGTGGCCGAGCCGCTGCTCGGCGTGCTGCACCTGGTCCTCGGTGACGGCCAGCGGGTCGCCGCCGTCCCGGGCGAGCGACAGGTGGGCCGGCCGGTGCTCCTGCAGCGGGCGGGTGCCGCGGCGGGCGTGGTCGGCGGTGGAACGGGCGAGGCCGCCGTGGTGCCGCAGCAGCGCCTTGACCTCGACCGGGATCAGCTCCATCCGGCGCAGCCCCGGGGCGGCCCGGCCGACCACGTGGTGCCAGGTCCAGCCGGCCGGGGTGGCGACCGCGGTCTCCAGGTCGGCCCACAGCTGGTGGCCCTGGGTGTAGAGCGCCGCGTTGGCCGAGACGTAGTCGGTGAGCCGCAGCTCGTCCACGCCGAAGCCGGCCGGCGGGTCGGCCACCTCGGCGGCGGCCGCCGCGTAGGCGCTGAAGTCCGGGTATCCGTACTCGTCCACCCGCACCCCGGCGGGGTGCGCGGCGGCCCGGACCGGATCCGGGAACTGCACCACCTGACCCGCGTACGCCGAGTTGGGCGCGGCGGCGGTGGCGGGCCGACCTGTCGTCATCTGGGTGCCCCCACACTGGCTGAAGCAGATTTGCTGGGCACCAGCGTAGGGGGTGCGGGCGGGGGCTCGTCCCCCCGCCCGCGGGGTGGGGCGGCCGGTCAGATCCGGGTCAGTGCCTTGGCCAGGATCTCGGCCACCCGCTCCTGCTGACCCTCCGTGATCTGGGGGTACAGCGGGATGGTCAGGATCCGGGCGGCGGCCCGCTCGGCGACCGGGAACGACCCCTCGGCGTACCCCAGGTGGTGGAAGGCGGGCTGCAGGTGGACCGGCACCGGGTAGTGCACGCCGGCGCCGATCCCGGCGGCCTGCAGCTCGGCCAGGACGGTGTCGCGGCCGCGCTCGACGCGCACCGCGTACAGGTGCCAGACGTGCTCGTTGCCGGGCAGGGTCCGGGGGGTGGTGAGACCGTCCAGGCCGGCCAGCAGGGTGTCGTAACGGGCGGCGGCGGCCCGGCGGGCCTCGTTCCAGGCGGGCAGCCGGCGGAGCTTGGCGCGCAGCACCACCGCCTGCAGGGTGTCCATCCGGGAGTTGAAGCCGAATCGCTCGTGCACGTACTTGCGGCCGGAGCCGTGGTCGCCGATCAGCCGCACGGCCGCCGCGAGGCCGGCGTCGTCGGTGACCACCGCACCGGCGTCGCCGTACGCGCCGAGGTTCTTGCCCGGGTAGAAGCTGGTGGCCGAGATCCGGCCCCAGGAGCCGGAGAGCCGGCCGTCCTGCCGGGCGCCCTGGGACTGCGCGCCGTCCTCGACCACCGGACGGTCCCCGGCCAGCTCCAGCAGCGGGCGCATCGGGGCGAGCTGGCCGTTGAGGTGCACCGGGATCACGGCGGCGGCCTGCGGCAGCACGTCGGCGACGGCGGCCGGGTCGATCAGCAGGTGCTCGGGGTCGACGTCCACCAGCACCGGCCGCAGCCCGGCCCGGATCACCGCCTCGGCGGTGGCCACGAAGGTGTTGGCGGGCAGCACCACGCCGGCGCCGGCCGGCAGCTCCAGCGCCCGCAGCGCCAGCTCCAGCGCGTCGGTGCCGTTGGCGACGCCGACCGCGTGGGCCACCCCGGAGAACGCCGCGTACTCCGACTCGAAGGCGGCCACGTCCGGGCCCTTGATGTACGCGCCGCTGAGCAGGACCCGGTCGAAACCCTCCCGGACCTCCTCGGCGATCTCGGCGTGCGCGGCTTGCAGGTCGACGAGCGGGATGTCGGTCACCCGGGGCTCCTCAGCTGGTTGTCCGGCCCTCGGGCCGGGATGGTGGGTCGTCCTTGGACTGCTCGGCCGGCTCGACGAGCAGCGGGAGCGCGCCGCCGGACAGACAGGCCCCGGTGGCCGCGTCCCACTTCCAGTGGTGGCGCGGGCACTCGACCAGTCCGTCGGCGATCACGGCGTGGCTCAGGTCCTCACCCGCGTGCGGGCAGTACCGCTGCAGCCGCAGGCCGTCCCGCTCGATGGTCTCCGCCCTGGTCCGCTCGCGCACCAACTGCCTGGTCTGGGCGGGGTGGTGGCCGTAGCGGAGCAGGCTCAGCAGGGTGAGGTCGAAGACGTCCGGGTCGCGGTGCAGGCTGAGGCGCATCGACAGCAGCGCCTCCTCCCAGCCGGTGCGGCCGTCCAGCAGCGCCCGCAGCGCACGGGCCGGCACCCGGATCACGTACGAGGGGTCGACCGGCTCGTCCTCCAGCTCCACCCGGTCGGCCAGGTCGCCGAGCGCCAGGCCCCAGGCGGCGCCCTCGGCCTCCAGCCGCAGCCCGGCCCGGTAGTCGCTGAGCAGCGGCCGGTTGAGCCGCTGGAGGCGGTCGAAGTACGCCGCCACCTCGGCGGCGGCGACCGGCCGGGCCTCGCCCTGGTGGTAGGCCTCCCACTCGGCGCGGCGGCGCTCCCGGTAGTCGGCCAGGTAGCCGTCGGGGTCGGTGTGCCAGCGCCCGGGCGGGGCCGGGTCGGTGACCAGGTCGCCGGGGGCGGTGCGGATCACCTCGGTGGCCGGGCAGGCCTCGGCGAACCGGGCGGCGACGTCCTCCCAGTGCGGGAAGATGGTCCGCTCGCGGTCGTTGAACCGGTCCAGCGCCGGGTCGAGGAAGCAGGCCGGGCCGGCCGACGGCAGGTAGGCCCGGGCCCCGGTCAGCCGGACCTTGCGGACCAGGGTGTCCAGCAGGTCGCCGCGGACCGCGGCGGTCTTCGCGGCCATCCGCTCCGGCGGGTAGTCGTAGGCGTTCGGGTACCACATCGCGCCGGAGTACTGGGCGGCCAGCAGGTCGACGCCGCCGGGGAGTTCGGACAGCGGGGTGTTGCAGTCGTTGAGGTCCAGGAAGCGGAAGCCGCCGAGGTCCAGCAGCAGGCCGCTGTCCTCCTTGTGGCTGGTGTCGAGCAGCATGGTGGCGGTGCAGTCCGGACCGAGCCGGTACTCCTCGCGGTGGCCCAGCCGGACCTGCTCGCCGAAGCCGAGCGCGGCGAGCCGCCGGGCCAGCTCGCCGGTGCGGAAGCGCGGCACCAGGACGGTGGTCTCCCGGGAGAGCTGGGCCAGCGTCCGCTCGTCGAGGTGGTCCTCGTGGGTGTGCGAGACGTACAGGTAGTCGTACCGGCCCGCGACCGTGCCCGGCAGCAGCTCGCGGTTGTCCGGGTACGGGAACCAGGCCTCCAGGAAGGCCGGGTGGAACCAGGGGTCGATCAGGATGCGCAGCCCCGCGTGCTCGACCACGAACCCGGCGTGCCCGAGGTGCCGGATCGACGTCCCGGCCGGCAGCGAGGCCCGGACCGGTGCTCTCACCCGATGGCCTCGCGGAGCGCGGCGACCACCCGGTCCTGCTGGGCCTCGGTCAGGGTGTGGAACAGCGGCAGGATCAGCGAGCGCCCGGTGATCAGCTCGGTGGCCGGCAGCGGCACCCGGGCGGTCCCCTTGTACGGGGTCTCCAGGTGGGCCGCCATGATGCCGCGCCGGGCCGAGACGCCGGCCGCGGCCAGCCGGGCCAGCACCTCGGTGCGGTCCGGCGCGCCCTCGGGCAGCAGCAGCCAGCAGGACTGGAAGTTGCCGGTGCCGTGCGCCGGGTCCGCCACCAGGCCGGCGGCCAGCGGGCCGAGCAGCTCGCGGTAGCGGGCGGCCAGGGCGCGGCGGCGCTCGACCGTCGCGGGCAGCTTGGCCAGCTGGACCAGGCCGACGGCGGCCTGGATGTCGGTCATCCGGTGGTTGAAGCCGATCTCGTCGTACGTCTCCACCACCACGCCGCCGCCCGCGGCGTGCCGGTCGGCCGCCGAGACGCTCATGCCGTGCTCGCGCAGCCGCCGCAGCCGGGCGGCGAGGTCGCCGTCCTGGCAGGTGACCATGCCGCCCTCACCGGTGGTGAGCAGCTTGCGCGGGTGGAAGGAGTACGCGGCGATCTGCGCGGTGGCGCCGGCCGGGCGGCCGCGGTAGACCGAGCCGGCCGCGCAGGCGGCGTCCTCGACCACGGTGATCCCGCGCGGCTCGGCCAGCGCCCGGACCGCGTCCAGGTCGACCGGCACGCCGCCCTGGTCGACCACCACCACCGCGCGGGTGCGGTCGGTGAGCGCGGCGGCGACGGTGTCGGCGGTGAGGTTGCCGTCGGCCGGGTCGACGTCGGCGAAGACCGGCACCGCCCCGACGTAGGTGACGGCGTTGGCGGTGGCGATGAAGGACAGCGAGGGCACCACCACCTCGTCGCCGGGCCCGACGCCCGCGCCGATCAGCGCCAGGTGCAGCGCGGTGGTGCAGGAGGAGACCGCGACGGCGTGCGGGACGCCGAGGTGGTCGGCGAAGGCCCGCTCGAAGGCGGCGACCCGGGGGCCCTGGGCGACCCAGCCCGAGCGCACCGCCTCGGCGGCGGCCTCGGCCTCCTCCTCGCCGAGCCAGGGGATCATCACGGGGATCTGGGGCGAGGCGGCGGTCTGGGGCGGCACGGGATTGCTGGTGGACACGACAGTGCTCCGAAGGACGGTACGGGAAGGACGGGTTACTGCTCGCGCCACCAGGCGACCAGTTGGCGCAGGCCCTCGTCCAGCGCCAGTTCGGGCTTCCAGCCGAGGTCGCGTTCGGCCGCCGAGATGTCGGCCAGGCGCCGGACCACGCCGCCGGCGGTGCCGCGGGCCGGTCCGTGCTCGACGTCCAGGTCGGTGCGGTCCATCGCGGCGAGCAGGGCGTCGGCCAGGCCCCGCAGCGAGACCTCGGTGGAGCTGGCGATGTTGTAGACCCGGTCGGTGACGGGGGCGGCGGCGGCCAGCAGGTTGGCCCGGGCGATGTCCTCGGTGTGGACGAAGTCCATGGTCTGGGCACCGTCGCCGAAGATCAGCGGGGGCTGGTCGCCGGCGATCCGCTCCATCCAGCGGATGAACACCTCGGTGTAGCGGCCGTGCACGTCCATCCGCGGGCCGTAGACGTTGAAGTAGCGCAGCGCGACGTAGTCCAGCCCGTACATGGCGTGGAAGCTGCGCAGCAGGCCCTCGTTGAAGACCTTGGCGGCGCCGTACAGGGTGTCGTTGTGGTACGGGTGCTGGGTCTCGGGGGTGGGGAAGGTGTCGGCCAGGCCGTACACCGAGGCGGTGGAGGAGGCGATGACCTTCTTCACGCCCTTCTCGGCGGCGGCCTCGACCACGTCGAAGGTGCCGTCGACCATGATCTCCAGGGCCAGGCGCGGTTCGGCGGCGCACTGGGTGATCCGGATCGCGGCGAGGTGGAAGAGCAGGTCGGTGTCGTCGCCGAGCAGGTCGCGCAGCAGCGCGCGGTCGCGGATGTCGCCGTCCACCACCCGCAGCTGTCCGGGGGCGGCGGCGGCCTCGGCGTGCGCGAGGTTCTCCATCCGGCCGCGGACGAAGTTGTCCAGCACGATCACCTCGCGGGCCCCGCCCTGGATCAGCTGGTCGACGACGGTGGAGCCGATGGTGCCGGCCCCGCCCGTGACCAGGCAGCGGGAGCCCTCAATGGCGACTGCGTTCATCGGGCGGCAGCCCTTTCCTGAGCGGTGATCAGTTCGATGTCGTCGGCGCCGCCGACCGGGACGGTGGCCCCGCCGAGCTCCAGGCTCCGCGAGGCGGCGTGCAGCAGTTGCAGCACCCGCAGGCCGGAGCGGCCGTCGGTGAGCGGGGCGCGGCCCTCGGTGATGGCCGCGGCGAACTCGCCCATCACGTTGCGCAGGGCCTCCTGCTCGACCAGCGCCGGGGCGACCATGTCGCCGACCCGGTACGAGATCAGGGCCCGGTGCCGGATGGCGTCGGTCAGCTCGTCGGGCGGGGTGAGGTCGACGCCGCGGTCGTGGATCGCCAGCCGGGCCTGCGGGTTGAGGTCGTCCCAGACCAGGGTGCGGCGGGAGCCGCCGATCAGGGTGGTCCTGACCTTGGTCGGGGAGAGCCAGTTGACGTGGCAGTGGGCGAGCGCGCCGTTGCTGAGCCGGACCGTCAGGTACGCCACGCAGGCCCGGCCGGCCCCGATCGGGTCGGCGCCCTGGGCGCTCACGCCGACCGGCTCGACGCCGGGCGGCAGCACGAAGTCCAGGATCGACAGGTCGTGCGGGGCGAGGTCCCACAGCACGTCCACGTCGGGCTGGACCAGTCCGAGGTTGATCCGCACCGAGTCGAAGAACTGGATGTCGCCGATCTCGCCGCCGTGCACCAGCTCCCGGATCCGCCGCACCACCGGGGTGTAGCAGAAGGTGTGGTCGCACATCAGGACCAGGCCGCGTTCCTCGGCGAGCTCGACCAGTTCGGCGGCGTCGGCCACCGTGGTGGTGATCGGCTTCTCCACCAGGACGTGCTTGCCGGCCTCCAGGGCCGCCCTGACCAGCTTGTAGTGCGCCGCGGCCGGGGTGGCGATCGCCACCGCCCGGACCCGCTCGTCGGCCAGCACCTCGTCGAAGGAGGTGGTGGTGTCGACCGTGCTGTACTCGCCGAGCACCCGCCGGGAGCGCTCCTCGTCCAGGTCGCACAGCCAGTGCAGCCGCAGCCCGGCCGTCTGCTGCGCGTTGCGGACCAGGTTCGGCCCCCAGTACCCGGCGCCGACCACCGCCAGGCCGATCCGCTCGACCGGCTGCGGCTCCGCCACACCCGGGGTCGGCACATGCTCGCCAGGCGCCTCGTGCGCCACGTCCTTGGACCCGCTCGCCACCGCAAGACCCCCCTTGCCACGGCCCCGGAAGCGCCCTCGCCCCGGCTGCCTCTGCCTGCCCCGCGCGGCCCGGGCACAGGCCGCTCTCCCCACGGCCCGACCCCTCTGACCTCGCAGTGGAACGGTACCGGGCACCGCAGTCGAAAATGGCCCGAATCCGGAAACCCGGCGCGGCCGCGGGACGGCGCGGCAGCCTGGAGCACACGCTCCGTACACCGCCGCCGACCGGCGGCGCAGCGCCCGCCGCCGGACCCCGGGGCGCCGGGTGTCGGAGGGGTTTGGCAGGCTGGTCCCACCATCCGCGCGCGGGCGCCGTGCGACCCTGGTGGTCACCGTCCGTCAGCAGACCCCCGGCAGCGGAGAACTGCCGATGCGCCGAGCACAGCCGAGGAGCAGCCATGGAACACCCGGAGCCCGAGAGCGGCGCACCGGCGCCGGTGCTGCGCCACCACCGGGACAGCCTGCTGCCGGCCGTCGCCGCCGCGCTGTCGCTGCGCGACGGTACGGTGCACACGCTGGCCGGCGACAAGGGCGGCCGCGCGCCGCTGCTGCACCCGCTGGTCGCCGACTTCCTGGCCGCGCTGCCGCTGGAGCACCGCGAGCGCTTCCTCGGGCACTGCCCGGAGCCGGCGCTGCTCTCGCAGTTCCTCGCGGGCGTGGACGCCGGCCGGTCCAAGCGGGCGGCCCGCAAGCCGCTCGCCCTGGCGGAGGCCCGGAAGGCGCTCAAGGGCGCCCGGCTGACCACGGTGCGGATCCGCGAGGAGGGCGATCCCGCGCACGGCACGCACGCGCCGCCGTGCCGTTCCTGCGTCCCGTTGCTGGAGTATCTGAACGTCACGAGCGTCGCCGTCGGGCCCACCCCCCGCTGAGCCGCGCCCCTCCTGTCCCCCAGTCACCGGAGCACACCCTGAACCCGACCGCCCTGCGCACCCAGCCCCGCTTCCCCGCCGACGTCGCCGCCGCCCTCAAGCAGGCCGGCTGGCACCCCGGCCGCTGGGAGATCCGCCAGGCCGAGGAGTGGGCCGACGAACTGTCCGCCCACGACCGGCCGCCGCAGGCCGGGCACGCCGTCTTCCCGGCCGCCGTCGAGGCCTGGGCCGAGTTCGGCGGGCTGTCCTTCGACCTGTCCGGGGCCGGCCGGGAGCAGGCCAGGACCCCCTTCCGGCTGGACCCGCGGTGCGGGCTGCACCAGCCCCGGACCCTGGCCGACCTCGGCCGCGCGCTGGGGACCAGGCTCGCCCCGCTCGGCGAGGAGGCGTACGGCCGGGCGCTGCTGGCCATCGACGAGGCCGGCCGGGTCTACAGCCTGGACCACGCCGGCGAGTGGTTCCTCGGCCACTCCATCGACGCGGCGGTCAGCACCCTGGTGCTGGGCCTGCGCCAGGAGCGCCTGCGCACGGCGGACTGACGCGCCGTCCGGCCCGGATCCGGCCGCGGCCGGATCCGCCGTCCCGGGCGCGCGACGGGCCCCGCGCGCCCCCCGATGCCTCGATTCCCGCCGATTCCCTCCCGCCGGACGGCCGTTGCCGCCACACTGTGCCGCAGCTTGTGTGGAGCTTGTGAGGGGACCACCGGGAGGAATCGCGATGAGCGCACCGACGGCCGCCGCGACCAGGACGGCGGCCCCGCCCGCGCCCCGGCCGGAACGTCAGCCGCTGTTCGACAACGCCAAGTTCGCCGCGGTCGCGCTGGTGGTCTGCGCGCACACCTGGATGCCGCTGCTGGCCGCCGACCGGACGGTCGCGGCCGCGGTGCTCACCATCGCGGCCTTCTCGATGCCGGTCTTCATCACCCTGTGCGGCTACTTCGCCCGCCCGAGACCCGGCCGGCCGACGGTGGACGGCGGCCGGCTGATCTCCCAACTGGCCATCCCCTACCTGGTCTTCCAGGTGCTCTACAACCTGGTCGGGATGGCGCTGGAGCAGCGGCTCGCCCCGATCGGGCTGCTGGAGCCGCGCTGGCTGACCTGGTTCCTGCTCTCGCTGCTGCTCTGGCGGCTCAGCGTGCCGCTGTGGACGGCGCTGCGCCACCCGCTGCCGGTGGCGGTGCTGGTCGCGGCCGGCTCCGGCGCGATGGCCGCCTTCCCGGAGGAGCTGGCGCTCGGCCGCACCCTGGGCTTCCTGCCGTGGTTCGTGCTCGGCCTGGTGCTGCGGCCCGGGCACCTCGCCGTGCTGCGCCGCCGGCCGGTGCGCCGCGCGGCGCCGTACGCGCTGGCGGCGGTGTTCGCCGCGGTCTGGCTGGCCGCGCCGAAGCTGCTGAACCCGGGCTGGGTGGAGTACACCCAGAGCGCCGCCGAACTGCACGTCGGCTACCCGGTCTGGGTGGCCGTGCGGTGTGCGCTGGGCGCGCTGTCGCTGGTGGCCGGCGCCGCGTTCCTGGCGCTGCTGCCCGAGCGCCGCACCCGGTGGACGGCGCTGGGCGGCGCCTCGCTGTACGTCTACCTGCTGCACGGGCTGCCGCTCAAGCTGGTGCAGGCCTCCGGGATCTACCACGCCCGCGCGCTGCACCACTGGTACACCGCGCTGCCGCTGCTCGGGGCCTGCGCGCTCACCCTGGCGGTGCTGCTGGCCACCGGTGCGTCGGTCCGCTTCTTCGGGCCGCTGGTGCAGCCGCGGCTCGGATGGCTGCTGCGGCCGGGCGGAACGGTCCCGGCCGGTCCGCTGCCCACCGGTCCGCTGCCCGCCGGGCCGGGCTCAGGCCAGCCGGTCGGCGCGGACGGCCAGGCGTGAGGGCAGCACCGCCTCGACCCGGAAGCCGCCGTCCTCGGCCGTGCCCGCGCTGAAGCTGCCGCCGAGCGCGACCACCCGCTCGCGCATGCCGACCAGGCCGTTGCCGCCGCTGGGCAGCGCGACCTCGGCGCCGTCGCCGTCGGCCGGGGCGTTGACCACCGCGACCCGCACGCCGTTCGGCCGGTAGGCGAGCTGCACGGTCACCCGGGCGCCGCCGGCGTGCTTGTGCGCGTTGGTCAGCCCCTCCTGCACCAGCCGGTACGCGGTCCGCTCGGCCTGCCCGGTGTACGGGCAGCTCTCGCCGCTGACCGTCAGGCTGACCAGCATCCCGGCGGCCCGGGACTGGTCCACCAGCCGCGGCAGCCCGGCCAGGCTGTCCGGGCGGTCGGCCTGCGCGGCGGCCGGCTCGGCCATCCGCAGCACGCCGAGGATCTCGCGCAGCTCGTCCAGCGCCTGCCGGCCCACTTCGCCCATCAGCTTCGCGCTCTGCTGGGCGCGCTCGGGGTCGCGCGGGATGGTCCGCTCCAGGGCGGCGGCGTGCACCACCATCAGGCTGACCCGGTGGGCCACCACGTCGTGCATCTCGCGGGCGATCCGGGTGCGCTCCTCCAGCCGGGCCCGCCGGGCGCGCTCCCTGGCCTGCTCGGCCAGCAGGTCGAGTTCGGCCTCCAGGCCGTGGGCCCGGTCCTTGAGCGACTCCACCAGCCGGCGCCGGGCGCCCACGTACAGGCCGGTGACCACCGGCGGGACGGTCAGCCCGACCGCGACCAGCGCGGCCAGCAGCACGAAGACCCAGGCCGGCGGCAGCGGGGCGGCCGGGTCGGCCTGCTCCCCCGGCGCGAAGATCGCGAACAGCACCATGCCGAAGGTCTCCACCAGCGCCAGCGCGGACAGCGCCACCACCCGGCGCCGCCGCGACGGCCACTCCCAGGTGGCGGCCAGCGTGTAGAGCGAGACGACCAGCAGGATCATCCCGAACAGACCCGGCACGAACACCAGCGCCACCAGCACCGGCACCGCCGGCCAGCGGCGCCGCACCACCAGGGTCGCCCCCGCCAGCGCCCCGGGGATCGCCGCGGCCACCGCGATCCCGGTCCCCAGGTGCAGGCGGTCCTGCACCACCCCGTACGCGCCGAAGGCGCACTCGAGTCCGGCCAGTGCGGCCAGCACGATGTCCAGCAGCGCGCTGCGGCGCCGATCCCACCACCACAGCGGGTGGGCCGGGCCGCCCCCGTCAGGCGACTTGCTCATGGGGGACAGCCTACGGGCGGTGCCCGGCCCGCCCCCAGGCAGTTCCCGGCCGTGGCCCGCCACCGCCCCGCGGCACGCCCCGGTGTCCGGCATCCGGCCACTTCTCGGACGCGGCATGCGCTCCCACCTATGCTGGTCCGCGACGGACAGCGCGGTCCGCACCCCTCTCCCGGCACACCGGCGGCGCACCCCCGGCGGCCGGCCCGCGGGAGGGAGAGCCGTTGCCCGAACCCCACCACCACAGGGAGCCAGCCGTGACCGCTCCGGTCCCCACCTCGGCCGACAGCCCGTCCCCGCCCGGACACGACCCGGTCGCGGCCAACGCCGCGCTCCGCGCCGACATCCGCCGCCTCGGCGACCTGCTCGGCGAGACCCTGGTCCGGCAGGAGGGCCCCGAACTGCTCGGCCTGGTCGAGCAGGTCAGACTGCTCAGCCGCACCGACGGCGAGGCCACCGCGCAACTGCTCGCCGAGATCGACCTGGAGACCGCCGGCAAGCTGGTCCGCGCCTTCTCCACCTACTTCCACCTGGCGAACGTCACCGAGCAGGTGCACCGCGGCCGCGAGTTCGCCACCCGCCGGGCCCGCGAGGGCTCGCTGCTGGCGCAGACCGCCGACCAGCTCGCCGACGCCGACCCCAAGCACCTCCAGGACACCCTGGCGCACCTGGCGGTCCGTCCGGTCTTCACCGCGCACCCGACCGAGGCCGCCCGCCGCAGCGTGCTCAACAAGCTCCGCCGGGTCGGCGAGCTGCTGGAGCGGATCCACCGCGAGCACGTCGCCTCCGGCCTGTCCACCTCCGACCCGGTGCGGCACTCCTCCGCCAAGCGGCAGGCCGACCGCCGGCTCGCCGAGGTGATCGACCTGCTCTGGCAGACCGACGAGCTGCGGATCGCCCGCCCGGAGCCCACCGACGAGGCCCGCAACGCCGTCTACTACCTGGACGAGCTGTACCGCGAGGCCGTCCCCGAGGTGCTGGAGGAGCTGCACGAGGAGCTGGCCCGGGTCGGCCTGACGCTGCCCGAGGGCGTGCGCCCGCTGACCTTCGGCACCTGGATCGGCGGCGACCGGGACGGCAACCCGAACGTCACCCCGGCCGTCACCTGGGACGTGCTCAACCTCCAGCACGAGTACGGCATCAAGGACGCGCTGGCCGCCGTGGACGACCTGCGGGCCGCGCTGTCCACCTCGGTCCGGCTGGCCGGCGCCTCCGCCGAGCTGCTGGAGTCGCTGGACGCCGACCTCGCGGTGCTGCCCGAGCTGAGCCCGCGCTACAAGCGGATGAACGCCGAGGAGCCGTACCGGCTGAAGGCCACCTGCGTGCGGCTGAAGCTGGAGAACACCCGCGAGCGCCTCGCCGCCGGCACCCCGCACGTCCCGGGCCGGGACTACGTCGGCACCCGCGAGCTGGTCGCCGACCTCAAGCTGATCCAGGACTCGCTGCGCGGCCACCGCGGCCAGCTGATCGCCGACGGCCGGCTCGCCCGGGCGATCCGCACCATCGAGGCGTTCGGCCTGCAGCTGGCCACCATGGACGTGCGCGAGCACGCCGAGGCCCACCACCACGCGCTCGGCCAGCTCTTCGACCGGCTCGGCGAGGAGGCCTGGCGCTACACCGACATGCCGCGCGAGTACCGCCAGCGGCTGCTCTCCAAGGAGCTGCGCTCGCGCCGCCCGCTGGCGCCGACCCCGGCCCCGCTGGACGCGGCGGGCACCAAGACGCTCGGCGTCTTCAACACCATCCGCGAGGGCTTCGACCGCTTCGGCGACGAGATCGTCGAGAGCTACATCATCTCGATGTGCCAGGGCGCCGACGACGTCTTCGCCGCCGCCGTGCTGGCCCGCGAGGCCGGTCTGATCGACCTGCACGCGGGCATCGCCAAGATCGGCATCGTGCCGCTGCTGGAGACCACCGACGAGCTCCAGGAGGCCGACCGGATCCTGGACGAGATGCTCTCCGACCCGTCCTACCGCCTGCTGGTCTCGCTGCGCGGGGACATCCAGGAGGTCATGCTCGGCTACTCGGACTCCTCCAAGTTCGGCGGCATCACCACCTCCCAGTGGGAGATCCACCGGGCCCAGCGCCGGCTGCGCGACGTCGCCCACCGGTACGGCATCCGGCTGCGGCTGTTCCACGGCCGCGGCGGCACCGTCGGCCGCGGCGGCGGCCCCTCGCACGAGGCGATCCTGGCCCAGCCCTGGGGCACCCTGGAGGGCGAGATCAAGGTCACCGAGCAGGGCGAGGTGATCTCCGACAAGTACCTGCTGCCCTCGCTGGCCCGGGAGAACCTGGAACTCACCATCTCGGCCACGCTGGCCGCCTCCGCGCTGCACACCGCACCGCGCCAGGCGCCCGAGGAGCTGGCCCGCTGGGACGCCGCGATGGACCAGGTCTCCGAGGCCGCGCACACCGCGTACCGGACCCTGGTGGAGCAGGAGGACCTGCCGAAGTACTTCTTCGCGGCCACCCCGGTCGACCAGCTGGCCTCGCTGCACCTGGGCTCGCGCCCGTCCCGCCGCCCCGACTCGGGCGCCGGCCTGGACGGCCTGCGGGCCATCCCGTGGGTGTTCGGCTGGACCCAGTCCCGGCAGATCGTGCCCGGCTGGTACGGGGTCGGCTCGGGCCTGGCCGCCGCCCGCGCGGCGGGCCTCGGCGACGTGCTGGACGAGATGCACGGCCAGTGGCACTTCTTCCAGAACTTCCTGTCCAACGTCGCCATGACGCTGGCCAAGACCGACCTGAGGATCGCCCGCCACTACGTCGAGCAGCTGGTCCCGGCCGAGCTGCACCACATCTTCGACCAGATCGTGGCCGAGCACGAGCTGACCCTGCGCGAGGTGCTCCGGCTGACCGGCGAGAGCGAGCTGCTCGAGCACAACCCGGTGCTCAAGCAGACCTTCACCGTCCGGGACGCCTACCTCGACCCGATCTCCTACCTCCAGGTCGCGCTGCTGCGCCGGCAGCGCGAGATGGCCGAGCAGAACCGGGCGGACGACCCGCTGCGGGCCCGCGCCCTGCTGCTGACGGTCAACGGCATCGCGGCCGGCCTGCGCAACACCGGCTGACGCCGGACGGGCGGTGACGCGGAGAGGGACCGGCCCCGCGGGGCCGGTCCCTCTCCGGGTGCCGGGGCTTCGCGCGCCCGGTCAGAACGTGGTCGGCCGGCCCGCCCGGCGGCGGCGCAGCCAGGTCGCGGCCCCGCCGGCCGCCACCACCAGGCCGCCGCCGACCGCGTACAGGCCGGCGGAGCCGCCGACCGAGCCGGTGGCGGGCGGGATCAGCTGGGCGGCCGCGGGCTCCGCGGCCGTCGAGGGCACGTCGGTCGACTCGGCCGCGTGTGCGGACTGGCCGGCCAGTCCGCAGGCGGCCAGGCACAGCACCGCCCCGCCGGCAGCGCGCCCCACTCGGACACCCCGTGAGCGAACCACAGCCTTTACCCCCAGAATCGGCCTCTCAACCCCTTCGTACAGAGCTGACCGTATCGAAGGGCCGGGCGCCGCTGACCCGGTTTCAGCTTCCGTCCCCCAAAGCGTTGCACGACCGTTGTGTACCGTGCGTCGCGCGAGCCCAAGGGAACTGACTGGCCATCAGGAGTTGTAGGTGCTCTGTGCGCGCTCCAGGCCCTCCGAGAGCAGCGCCTCCACCGCGTCGGCCGCCCGGTCCACGAACCAGTCCAGGTCCTTGCGCTCGGTGGCGGAGAAGTCCTTGAGCACGAAGTCCGCGACCTCCATCCGGCCCGGCGGGCGGCCGATGCCGCAGCGCACCCGGTGGTAGTCGGGGCCGAGCGACTTGGTGAGCGACTTCAGCCCGTTGTGCCCGTTGTCGCCGCCGCCGGTCTTCAGCCGCAGCGCCGCGTAGTCGAGGTCCAGTTCGTCGTGGACGGCGACGATGCCGGCGGTGGGCACCTTGTAGAAGTCGCGCAGCGCGGTGGTCGGCCCGCCGGAGAGGTTCATGAAGGTCATCGGCTTGGCCAGGACGACCCGCTTCCCGGCCAGCCGGCCCTCGGCGACCTGGGCCCGGCTCTTGTGCGCCTTGAACCGGGCGCCGATCCGCTCGGCCAGCAGGTCGGCCACCATGAAGCCGATGTTGTGCCGGTTGCGGGCGTAGCCGTCGCCGGGGTTGCCCAGCCCGACCACCAGCCAGGGGCCCGTGTACTCGTCCGCCACCGCGCTCATGCTGCCGCTCTCCACTCGCTGTCGATCTGCTCGCCGTCGGTCCGCCGGTCGCCGTCAGGCTGCCGGGCCCCCATTATCCGCGACCGCCGTGCGCCGGGGGCCGGCCGCTCGGGGGCGGACACGCCGCTGCCCCGGCCGCCCCGCGAGGGGGCGGACCGGGGCAGCGGTCGGTCGCGTTCAGCGCGAGGCTCAGGCCTCGGCGCCGGCCTCGGCGGCCTCGCCCTCGGCGGCCTCGTCCTCGGTCACCTCGGCGGCCTGGGCGCCGATGACCTGCAGCACGACGGCGTCGGCCTCGACGGCCAGGGTGGCGCCCTTGGGGAGCTCGATGTCACCGGCGGTGATCGAGGCACCGGCCTCCAGGCCCTCGACCGAGACGGTCACGGACTCGGGCAGGTGGGTGGCCTCGGCCTCGATCGGCAGCGCGTTCAGCACGTGCTCGAGCAGGTTGCCGCCGGGGGCCAGCTCGCCCTCGGTCAGGACCGGGATCTCGACGGTGACCTTCTCGCCGCGCTTGACCAGCAGCAGGTCGACGTGCTCGATGGTGCGCTTGATGGCCTCACGCTGGACGGCCTTCGGCAGCACGAACTCGTCCTTGCCCTCGATCGGCACGACCAGCAGCGCGTTGGGGGTCTTCAGCGCCATCATCAGGTCGTGGCTCGGCAGGTTCAGGTGGACCGGGGCGTGGCCGTGGCCGTAGACGACACCGGGGACGAAACCGGCACGACGGGCGCGACGGGCGGCACCCTTGCCGAACTCGGTGCGGGTCTCGGCGGCAAGGCGGATCTCGGACACGACTGCACTCCTCGTAAAAGCTGGCGACGGGTGCAGGCGACAACAGAAAACCGCCGGGCCACACCCTCAAGTACGTTCGGGGGGACGCTCGGCGGCGGATGACGGGAGGTCACGACCGGACTGCGGTCGGACCGGCGCGTCGATCACGGATGCGGCACCCGCACGGGCACACGGCATCCCTCGCCGAGCAGTCTCACGAGTCTAACCGCAGTGCACGTCAACCATGAAATCGGCCCCCGGCGCGGACCGCGCCGGGGGCCGCTCGACGGCACCGGGGGTCAGTGCACGCCCTCGAACAGCGAGGTGACCGAGCCGTCCTCGAAGACCTCGCGGATCGCCGCGGCGATCGACGGGGCGATGGAGAGCGTGGTGACCTTGTCCAGCTGGAGCTGGGCCGGGGTCGGCAGGGTGTTGGTGAAGACGAACTCGCTGACCCGCGAGTTCTTCAGGCGGTCCGCGGCCGGGCCGGAGAGCACGCCGTGGGTGGCGGCGACGATCACGTCGGCGGCGCCGTTCTCGAACAGCGCGTCGGCGGCGGCGCAGATGGTGCCGGCGGTGTCGATCATGTCGTCGACCAGGACGCAGACCCGGCCCTTGACGTCACCGACCACCTCGGCGGACAGGATGGTGTTGGCCTGGCTCATGTCGCGGCGCTTGTGGATGATCGCCAGCGGGGCGCCGAGGCGGTCCGACCACTGGTCGGCGACCTTCACCCGGCCGGCGTCCGGCGAGACGATGGTCAGCTTGGAGCGGTCGACCTTCTCGCCGAGGTAGTCGCAGAGCACCGGCAGCGCGAACAGGTGGTCCACCGGGCCGGAGAAGAAGCCCTGGATCTGCGCGGTGTGCAGGTCCACCGCCATGATCCGGTCGGCGCCGGCCTGGGCCAGCAGGTCGGCGATCAGCCGGGCCGAGATGGGCTCGCGGCCGAGGTGCTTCTTGTCCTGCCGGGCGTAGCCGTAGAACGGCAGGATCGCGGTGATGCTCCGGGCGGAGGCCCGCTTCAGAGCATCGATCATGATCAGCTGTTCCATGATCCACTGGTTGATGGGAGCCGTGTGGCTCTGCATCACAAAGCAGTCCGCGCCGCGCGCGGACTCCAGGAAGCGGACGTAGATCTCGCCGTTGGCGAAGTCCAGGGCCTTGGTCGGGACGAGCTCCGTCCCGAGTTCCGCTGCCACCTCCGCCGCCAGCTCAGGGTGGGCACGGCCGGAGAAGAGCTTGAGCTTCTTCTCACCCGACGTCGTGATCCCGCTCACTGCACCGTCTCCTCGCGTTGCTGCCGCACATGGACCCGCCCGGGCGCACCCGGGCAGGACCCGGGCGGGCAGGTGGGCGGGGGATTGGGAGTACGCCGAGGCGCGGACAGAAGCCCAGTGGCGCACGTATGTACTCCAGGTTACGCGCCCCGCCGGAAAGCGTCCGCCCCGGGACCACTCCGCAAGATCGGCACCCGCCCGCCCTAGGCCTGGCCCGCCTCACCCGTCCCGGGCGTCCCGGCGGCCTCGGCAGCCTGGGCGGAGGCCGTGCCGGGGCGCTTGCGGGCCACCCAGCCGGCGATGTTGCGCTGCTGCGCCCGGGCCACGCCGAGGGCGCCGGCCGGGACGTCGTTGGTCACCACGGAGCCGGCCGCGGTGTAAGCGCCGTCACCCACCGTCACCGGGGCGATGAACATGTTGTCCGAGCCGGTGCGGCAGTGCGCCCCGATCACCGTGCGGTGCTTGTTCACCCCGTCGTAGTTGACCGTGACGGAGGCCGCGCCGATGTTGCTGCCCTCACCGATGGTGGCGTCGCCGATGTACGACAGGTGCGGCACCTTGGCGCCCTCGCCGAGCTCGGAGTTCTTGATCTCGACGTAGGTGCCGGCCTTCGCCTTGCGGGCCAGCCTGGTGCCCGGGCGCAGGTACGCGTACGGGCCGACCGAGGCCAGCTCGCCGATCTCGGCGCCGACGGCCGTGGTGTTGCTCACACGGGCGCCCGCGCCGACCAGGGTGTCGGTCAGCGTGGTGTTGGGGCCGACCTCGCAGCCCTCGCCCAGGTGGGTGGCGCCGTGCAGCTGGGTGCCGGGCAGCACCACGGCGTCCGGCTCGTAGCCGACCTGGACGTCGATCCAGGTGGAGGCGGGGTCGACCACGGTGACGCCGGCCCGCATCGCGCGCTCCAGCAGCCGGTCGTTGAGCATCCGGCGGGCCTCGGCCAGCTGGACCCGGTCGTTGATGCCGACGATGTCCCGGTGGTCGGCGGCGACCACGGCGCCGACCCGGTGGCCGGCGGTGCGCAGGATCGCCAGGGTGTCGGTGAGGTACTCCTCGCCCTGCACGTTGTCGGTGCCGAGCCGGCCGAGCGCCTCGGCGAGCAGCTTGGCGTCGAAGGCGAAGACACCGGAGTTGATCTCGGCGATGGCGCGCTGCTCGTCGGTGGCGTCCTTGTGCTCGACGATCGCGGCCACCTGGCCGTCCGCCTCGCGCAGGATCCGGCCGTAGCCGGCGGCGTCCGGCACCACGGCGGTGAGCACGGTGACGCCGTTGCCCTGGGCGGTGTGCGCCGCGGCCAGGGCGGCCAGGGTGGCGCCGGTCAGCAGCGGGGCGTCGCCGGTGGTGACGATCACCGTGCCGTCCAGCTGCACGCCGTCGGCGGCCAGCGCCTCCAGCGCGGTACGCACCGCGTGGCCGGTGCCGTTCTGCTCGGCCTGGACGGCGGTGCGCACGCCCGGGTACTCGTCCGCGAGGTGCTGCTGGACCAGCTCGCGCAGGTGGCCGACCACGACCACCAGCTGCTCGGGGGTCAGTTCCTGCGCCGCGCTGACCGCGTGACCGACCAGGGTCCGGCCGCAGATCGGGTGCAGCACCTTGGGCAGGGCCTTGGACTTCATCCGAGTTCCGCCACCGGCGGCGAGCACGATCACGGCGGCGGTCTGGTTGGCACTCACGCTGGAGGCTCCTCGGTCGGTCACGGTGAGGGAGGGAGGGCAGCCGGACGTGGCCCGCACGGCCTCGTTCGGCAGCTCAGAGGATATCCGGGTGTCGGGGGACACCGGCCCGGGGGCGAAGCGCCGCGGGGGAGGGCGAAGGGGCTCCCCGGGCAGGAATCGAACCTGCGAAGACCAGATTCAAAGTCTGGGCGCCCGTGCCAGCAGAGCAACCGGGGATGGCAAGCACACCCTACGGGTTCCACGCCCTCAGCTCCACCACTATGGCGGTTGTCCGCCGGTGGCCCGGGGCGGCTGCGACACGTCTTCCCTTCGGCGGCGGCAGAACCTACGATGCCGTAAGTTACGGCTACGTAGGTACCGGCTTCGCCCCCCAAGGACCGTCATGACCATTCAGGCCGACGAAGCGCGCCCGCAGGCCGCGGACCCCGCCGTCGTACCGCTGACCGCGACCATGAGCGGGGACCGGCAGGGCCTCGTCGAGCGCGTCACCATAGGGATCTTCATCGCCGTCCCGTTCCTCGCCGTGGTCGCCGCCGTGCCGGTCGCCTGGGGCTGGGGGCTGGGCTGGCTGGATCTGACCATCGCCACGGCGATGTACTTCCTCACCTGCCACGGCATCACCATCGGCTACCACCGCTACTTCACCCACGGCTCGTTCAAGGCCAACCGGGCGCTGCGGATCGCCGTCGCCGTCGCGGGCAGCCTGGCCGTCGAGGGCCCGCTGGTGCGCTGGGTGGCCGACCACCGCAAGCACCACCGGTTCAGCGACAAGGAGGGCGACCCGCACTCGCCGTGGCGCTACGGCGAGAGCGTGCCCGCGCTGCTCAAGGGCCTGTGGTGGGCGCACATGGGATGGCTCTTCGACGAGGAGCAGACCCCGCAGCACAGGTACGCCCCCGACCTGGTCAACGACCCGGACATCCGGCGGATCTCGCGGCTGTTCTGGCTCTTCACGCTGGTCTCGATGCTGCTGCCGCCGCTGGTCGGCGGGCTGGCCACGATGAGCTGGCACGGCGCGCTGACCGCGTTCTTCTGGGGCACCCTGGTGCGGATCGCGGTGCTGCACCACGTCACCTGGTCGATCAACTCGATCTGCCACGCGATCGGCGCCCGCCCGTTCAAGTCCCGGGACCGGTCCGGCAACGTGTGGTGGCTGGCCGTGCTCTCCTGCGGCGAGTCCTGGCACAACCTGCACCACGCGGACCCGACCTCGGCCCGGCACGGCGTGCTGCGCGGGCAGATCGACTCCTCGGCCCGGCTGATCCGCTGGTTCGAGAAGGCGGGCTGGGCGAAGGACGTCCGCTGGCCCAGTACGGAGCGGATCGCCGCCCGCCGCACCGCATGAGGCGTGCGCTGCAGCATGATGTAGGGGTGAACGGGAGCAACGGAGACAGCGCGGCCGGCCATCGCACCTCGCGGACGCAGGACGGTGGCCCGGCACCCGCCCGCACCCGCTCCACCGCGCCGGCCCGGGCCGGCAAGAGCCGCGCGCGGGTGCGGATGACCGGGAAGCAGCGGCGCGAGCAGCTGCTGGAGATCGGCCGCTCGGTCTTCGCCGAGCGGGGCTACGAGGGCACCTCGGTGGAGGAGATCGCCGAGCGGGCCGGGGTGTCCAAGCCGGTGGTGTACGAGCACTTCGGCGGCAAGGAGGGGCTGTACGCGGTCGTGGTCGACCGTGAGATGCAGCTGCTGCTGGACATGGTCACCGGGGCGCTCACCGGCGGGCACTCGCGCGAACTGCTGGAGCAGGCCGCGTTCGCCCTGATGGACTACATCGACACCTCCACCGACGGTTTCAAGATCCTCGTCCGGGACTCCCCGGTGGCCCAGTCCACCGGCAGTTTCGCGTCGCTGATCAGCGACATCGCGGTCCAGGTGGAGGACATCCTGGGGCTGGAGTTCAAGTCCCGGGGCTTCGACGCCCGGCTCGCGCCGATGTACTCGCAGATGCTGGTCGGCATGGTGGCGCTCACCGGCCAGTGGTGGCTCGAGGTGCGCAAGCCGCAGAAGGCGGAGGTCGCCGCCCACCTGGTCAACCTCGCCTGGCACGGCCTGGAGGGCCTGGAGCGGCACCCCAAGCTGGTCGGCGACCGGAAGGGCTGAACGGCCCTGAGGAGATGGTGACCCTTTGCTGGTCTTCCTCCTGGCGATCGGCGCCGCCTGCTGCCTGGGGCTCGGATTCGTGCTCCAGCAGCACGCCGCCCAGCGCGCCCCGCGCGACGACCTGCTGCACTGGCGGCTGCTGCTCGACCTGGTGAAGATGCCGGACTGGCTGCTCGGCATCGCCTTCATGGTGGGCGGGCAGGTGCTCAGCGCGCTGGCGCTGGACCACGGCGAGGTCTCGCTGGTGGAGCCGCTGCTGGCGACCAGCCTGGTCTTCGCGATGCTGCTGGCCCGGGTGCTCACCGGGCAGTCGCTGGGCCGCTCCGGCTGGGGCGGCGTGGCGCTGATCGCCGCCGGGGTGACGACCTTCATCGCCGCGGGCCGCCCCCAGGGCGGTGAGCCGCCCGACAGCCAGCTGCGCTACTGGCTGGTCTTCGGGATCGTCACGGGCCTGGCCCTGCTGCTGGTCGGGGTGGCCCGGCGGCTGCCGCTGCTGGAGGAGGCCACCCTGCTGGCGCTGGCCGCCGGCCTGCTGTACGGGCTGCAGGACGCCCTGACCCGCTCGATCGCCCAGGACCTGGACACGGTCGGGCTGGGAGGGGTGCTGGTCACCTGGCAGCCGTACACGGTGCTGGCGATCGGGGTGTTCGGGCTGCTGCTGGTGCAGTCGGCCTTCGAGGCGGCGCCGCTGCGGATGTCGCTGCCCGCGCTGACCGCCGCGCAGCCGCTGACCGGGATCGCCTGCGCGGTGGGGTTCCTGGGCGACCAGGTCCGGGTCACCCCGGCGGCGCTGGTCGGGCAGGCGGCGGGCCTGGTGGCGATCGTGGTCGGCGTGGTGCTGCTCGGCCGGCACCCGGCGATGCCGGGCTCCTCCTGACCCCGCCGCTCCCGTACGGGCGGCTCAGCGGCGCACGCCGACCGCGAAGATCCGGCGGAACGGGAAGACCGTGCCGCCCTCCCCCGCCGGGTAGGCCTCGCGCAGCAGCGCGGCGTACTCGGCCAGGAACTCCCCCCGCTGCGCGGGGTCGGTGAGCAGGCCGAGGACCGGGCGCAGCGCGGTGCCCTTGGTCCACTCCAGCACCGGGTCCGGGCCCTGGAGCACGGTCAGGTAGGTGGTCTCCCAGACGTCGGCGGTGCAGCCGGCCGCGAGCAGTGCGCGCAGGTACGCGTCGGGCTCGGGGACGCCGGCCCGGGTGCGGTCGGCGCCGAGCGCGGAGCGCCAGCGGGGGCTGCGGCGCAGTTCGGCGAGCAGGGTGTGGCTGGGGGCGTCGAAGTTGCCCGGCACCTGGAGGGCGATCACCCCGCCGGGCCGCAGGGCGCCGGCCCAGCGCGGCAGCAGGGCCAGGTGGCCGGGGATCCACTGCAGGGTGGCGTTGCTGGCGATCAGGTCGGGGGCGGCGGGCGCGGGGTCGTAGGCGGCCGCGTCGGCGAGCAGGTAGGCGGCGCTCGGCTCGCCCTCGGCGCGGGCGGCGGCGAGCATCTCGGCGGAGTTGTCGACGCCGGTGAGGTCGGCGTCGGGCCAGCGTTCGCGCAGCACGGCGGTGGAGTTGCCCGGGCCGCAGCCGATGTCCAGCACGGTGGGGGCGGCGGGGAGCGCGGGCACCCGGCCGAGCAGCTCGTACAGGGGGCGGGTGCGCTGGTCGGCGTAGCGCAGGTACTGGTCCGGGTCCCAGGTGGTCATGGCGGCCTCGCAAAGTATCTCGACATCAAGATATCTACCCCAGGCTGCCTTTTGTTATCTCTTGATGTCAAGAGACTTCACATCGACACAACCACCGATACACTGATCGTCATGGAGGACGAGGTCGACCGGCTGGTCGCAGCATGGCGCCGAGAGCGCCCCGACCTCGACGTCGAACCGCTCGAGGTGCTCAGCCGTGTCAGCCGGCTCGCCCGCCACCTCGACCGGGCCCGGCGGATCGCGTTCGCCGAGCACGGCCTGGAGCCCTGGGAGTTCGACGTCCTGACGGCGCTGCGCCGGGCCGGCTCGCCCTACCAGCTCTCCCCCGGCCAGCTGCTCACCCAGACCCTGGTCACCTCCGGCACCATGACCAACCGGATCGACCGCTTGACCGGCAAGGGCCTGGTCAAGCGGCTGCCCGACCCGGACGACCGGCGCGGCGTGCTGGTCCGCCTCACCGACGACGGCCGCGACAAGGCCGACCAGGCACTGGCCGGCCTGCTCGCCCACGAGCGCGAGATCCTCGCCCAGCTCAGCGCGGGGCGGCAGAGCGAGCTCGCCGCCCTGCTCCGCCAGCTCACCGCCCCCTTCGACCAGGCCGGCTGAGACCCCCGGCCGGCCGGGGGCCCGCCGGACGCCCCCTGCGGGGCCCGGTCAGAAGCCGTCCGGGTACGGCGTGCTCAACGCCGGCACCGGAGCGGCCTCCGGGGTCCGGTAGCCGGGCAGCAGTTCGGCCAGCAACGCCCGGACCTGGGAGTCGGAGTTGTCGGCCGCCGCCTCGTACAGCCCGGTCAGGCCGCCGGCCAGGTCCTCCGGGACGGCGGAGTGCTCCGCCACCGTCGCGTAGATCCGGCTGTGCACGGTGGGCAGCCGCTCCTCGCGCTCGGAGAACAGCGCCTCGTTCAGCTTCTCCCCCGCCCGCAGACCGGTGTAGCGGATCTCCACCTCCTCCGCCTCCATCTGCACCTGGCGGGCGAAGTTGTGCACCAGGTCGACGATCCGCACCGGCTCGCCCATGTCCAGCACGAACACCTCGCCGCCCTCGGCCATCCGGCCGGCCTCCAGGACCAGCCCGACCGCCTCCTCGATGGTCATGAAGAAGCGGGTGACGTCCGGGTGGGTGACGGTGACCGGCCCGCCGCTGCGGAACTGCTCGGCCAGCACCGACAGCAGCGACCCCCGCGAGCCGAGCACGTTGCCGAACCGGACGGCGGTGAACACCCCGGTGCCCAGGTTGCGCGCGTCCCGGGCGTTGGCCTGGACGATCAGCTCGGCCAGCCGCTTGCTGGCACCCAGCACCGAGGTCGGGTCGGCGGCCTTGTCGGTGGAGATCAGCACGAACCGCTCCACCCCGGTCGCGAGCGCCGCCTCGACCAGGTTGTCGGTCCCCAGCACATTGGACTTGACCGCCTCGGAGGGATGGCGCTCCAGCAGCGGCAGGTGCTTGTGGGCGGCCGCGTGGAACACCACCTCGGGCTTGAGGTCACGGAAGATCTGCTGGATCCGCCGCCGGTCGCGGATGTCCGCGATCACCAGCGACTCGTCGGTCAGCAGCGCCTCGCCCCAGATCTCCAGCTGCAGCCGGTGCAGGTTGGACTCGTCGTGGTCGAGCATGTACAGCTCCGACGGCCCGAACGCGTTGACCTGCCGGCACAGTTCACTGCCGATCGAGCCGCCGGCCCCGGTCACCAGGACCCGGCGGCCCTCGATCACCGCCCGGACGTCCGGCGAGACCACGTGCACCTCGGCGCGGCCGATCAGCTTGTTCACGTCCAGGCTGCGCAGGTCGGAGCCGACCACCTCGCGGCGCAGCGCGGCCAGGAACGACGGCAGGTAGCGGACCGCGACCCCGGCCGCCGCGGCGGCGGTGGCGAGCGCGCGGACCATCCGGTGCGGCAGGCCGGGGATGGCGAGCACCACCACCTGCGCCCGGTGCTCCACCGCCAGCTCGGTCAGCTCGGCGAGGGTGCCGAGCACCGGCACCCCGTCGATCTCGGAGCCCGCCTTGGCCGGGTCGTCGTCCAGGACGCCGACCGGGGTCAGCCCGAACTCCGGGGTCCGGTCCAGGTCGCGGACCAGCGCGGAGCCGGCCGCACCGGCACCGATCACCAGGGTCCGCAGACCTGTCGAGCTGTCGACTTGCCGAGGAACATGCACGGTGAATGGATCCAGGCGTGCGGCATTGCTGTGCGGCGACATCTGTCCTCCGGTTTCCCTGACCTGACGGAGTCGGTATCTGGGCGTGGCGGGGGCTGGTCAGCCGGCGCCGGGGCCTGTGGTCGAGGCGACGGTGTGAGCGGGTGCGGACGGCAGCGGCGGCTCGGCCGGCGAGATCCCCGCCCGCCGGGCCACCGCGACGGCCGCGAGGGTGGAGTGCACCCCCAACTTGCCGAGCACGTTCTGCATGTGGGTACGGACGGTGTGCGGGGAGAGGTACAGCCGCTCGGCGACCGCCTGCCGGCCGAGGCCGGCCACCATGCAGCGCAGCACCTCCTCCTCCCGCGGGGTGAGCGCCGCGACCAGCCGCTCGCTCTCCGAGCGGTCGCGCCGGGCCGAGGTCAACTCCCGTACCACGCCGGTGAGCAGCGCGGGCGGCAGGTGCGTCTCGTCCCGCAGGACGCCGCGCACCACGGTCATCAGGGTGCCGAGCGAACTCTCCTTCGCCACCCAGCCGCTGGCGCCCGCGTGCAGCGCGCGGACGGCCCGGTGCGGGTCGTCCGCGGCGGCCAGCACCACGGCGCGCAGCTCCGGGTGGCTGCGGCAGACCCGTGCCACCAGCGCGATCCCGTCGCCGCCGCCCCGGGCCGGGGCGGCCGGGGTCGGCTCGCGGTGGAACTGCGGCACCGGGCGGACCGCCGCGGCCGTACCGGGGTGTCCGGCGGCCTGCGCGGGGCCGCCCGCCGGGTGCGGGCGGGCGGTCGGCAGAAGACTGGGTCGCCGCGGCACCGGCACCGCGTAGGCGGGCCGGCGGAGCTCGGACGGCCCGTCCTCGGAAGGGTTCTGACGCTGCACCGGGGTGTGCGGGACGGGACCGAGGTCGGCGTCGATCAGCACCACGTCGTACGCGCGGTGCTCGGTGACGGCTCGTTCGAGTGCCCGCTCGGCCGCCGCGGCGGTGCCGGCCGCGCCGACGTCCACGTCCGGCTCGCCGGCGAGCGCCGCGGCCAGCGCCTCGGCGAAGATCCGGTGGCTGTCCACCACCAGGACGCGTATACGCCCCATCGTCCTTCCCCCCTGCTCCGGCTCCGGCCCCCACCGGTACCGGGACTCAGCGTACGGGGGACGGGGACGGGCGGGTGGGGGTTTGGTGAAGTTTCGCCGTGCTCTGGGGATTTGGTCCGCGCAAGTGGCGGACGGGACTCCGCACCCGGGGGCGCGGCGGGACAGGCCCGGCCGGGGCCGTTCGGACCCGAGCGGCGCGCCGCCGGGCGGAGCGGATTCCCGGCACCGCCGCCGGGGTCGCACCCTTCGCGCGCCCGGGCGGCAGCGGGCGGGGGCCGCCGGACCGGGCGCGGGCGGCCCGCCCGTCGGGCGGCGGGGCGTTCGCCGCCGCGCCGGGTGCTCGGTGCGGGGCCGGTGCCCCCCGGGGGGGCCCTCCCGCGCGTGTGCCGGGCCGCCGCCGGGCGAGGTGCCCGGGCACCCGGCCCGACCTCGCGCACCAGGCCGGTGCGCACCGGCCGGCCGCGGCCCGGGAGGCCGGGGCCGCCCGGGCGCTCCCGGGCGTGCCCGCGGGCTCAGGAGAGGCGGCGGGCGCCGGCCGAGGGGACCGCCGGGAAGATCCGCGGCGTGGTGTGACCGGCCTCGGCGAAGGCGTCCAGCACGGCGGTCGCGACCTGCTCCAGCTCGGCCGCGGCGACCAGCGCCAGCACCGAGCCGCCGAACCCGCCGCCGGTCATCCGGGCTCCGAGCGCGCCCACGGCCACGGCGGCGGCCACCGCCAGGTCGGTCTCCGGGCAGGAGACCCGGTAGTCGTCGCGCAGCGAGGCGTGCCCGGCGGTCAGGACCGGGCCGAGGCCGGCCAGGTCGCCCGCGTCCAGCAGGGCGACGGCCTGCCCGACCCGGGCGTTCTCGGTCACCACGTGCCGTACCAGCGGCCGCAGTTCGGCGGGCAGCTGGACCAGCGCGCCGTCCAGCGCGGCCGGCGGCAGGTCGCGCAGCGCGGGCAGGTCCAGCAGCGCGGCGGCCCGCTCGCAGCCGGCCCGCAGTCCGGCGTAGGCGCCGTCGCCCAGGTCGTGCTTGACCCGGGTGTCGACCACCAGCAGCCGCAGCCCCGCCCCGGCCAGGTCGAGCGGCACCTGGCGCTGCGCGAGGTCCCGGGTGTCCAGGAACAGCGCGCCGCCCTCCGCGCAGCACATCGACGCCATCTGGTCCATCACCCCGCAGGGCACCCCGACGAAGTCGTTCTCGGCCCGCTGGGCGGTCAGCGCCAGCTGCGCCGGGGTCAGCCCGAGTCCGTACAGCTCGTTGCAGGCCGCGGCGATCACGCACTCCAGCGCGGCCGAGGAGGACAGCCCGGCCCCGGTGGGGACGTCGCTGTCGATGTGCACGTCCAGTCCGCCGACCGGGTGCCCGGCCTCCCTCAGCGCCCACACCACGCCCGCCGGGTAGCGGGCCCAGCCGGTGACGGCGGCCGGGTCGAGCCCGGCCGTCTTCAGCTCGGTGACCAGGCCGTCGCCCTGGGCGCTGTACAGCCGCAGCAGACCGTCGTCGCGGCGCCGGACCGCGGCCACCGCGGAGTGCGGCAGGGCGACCGGGAGCACGAACCCGTCGTTGTAGTCGGTGTGCTCGCCGATCAGGTTGACCCGGCCCGGCGCCGCCCAGACCCCTTCCGGGGCGGCGCCGAAGACGGACTGGAAGTCGGTCATACGCGGTTCTCCAGGGTGAAGTTCCAGGCGTCGCGGACGATGTCGTCCAGCTCCGGGCGGCGGGGGGTCCAGCCGAGCGCCTGGTGCGCGCGGGCGGCGGAGGCGACCAGCACGGCCGGGTCGCCGGGGCGGCGGCCCGCGACCTGGACCGGGATGTCCCGGCCGGTGACGCGCTTCACCGACTCGATCACCTCGCGGACCGAGAAGCCCGCGCCGTTGCCGAGGTTGCAGATCAGGTGCTCGCCGGCCTTGGCCGCGTCCAGCGCCAGCAGGTGCGCGTCGGCCAGGTCGGCGACGTGGATGTAGTCGCGGATGCAGGTGCCGTCGGGGGTCGGGTAGTCCTCGCCGTAGACCGCGATGTGCGGGCGCTGCCCGAGCGCGGCCTGGAAGACCAGCGGGATCAGGTGCGACTCCGGCTCGTGCCGCTCGCCGTACGCCCCGTACGCCCCGGCCACGTTGAAGTAGCGCAGCGACACGGCGGCCAGGCCGTGCGCCGCGCACTCGCTGGTGATCAGGTGGTCGACGGCCAGCTTGGTGGCGCCGTAGGTGTTGGTCGGCGCGGTGCGGGCGGTCTCGGCGATCGGCACCGACTCCGGCTCGCCGTAGACGGCCGCGGTGGAGGAGAACACCAGCTTGCGCACGCCCGCCTTGCGCATCGCGGCCACCAGCTCCAGCGAGCCGGCCACGTTGTTGCGCCAGTACTTCTCCGGGTCCGCGACGGACTCGCCGACCTGCGAGGAGGCGGCGAAGTGCAGGACCGCGTCGAAGCTGTGGTCGAGCACGTCGGCCGCGTCCTGGATCCGGCCGCGGACGAACTCGGCGCCCGCGGGCACCCCGTCGAGGAAACCGGTGGAGAGGTCGTCGAGCACCGTCACCTGGTGTCCGGCCTCCAGCAGGTGCGCGGCCACGACCCCGCCCACATAACCGGCTCCACCCGTGACCAGGTACTTACTCATGATGCGACCTCCCGCAGGCGCTGCGCCGCCGCCTCGGGCGACACATCGTTGACGAACGCGTCCATGCCGGACTCGACGCCGGCGAGGAACTTGAGCTTGCCCACCGTACGCCGGATCGTGAACAGCTCCAGGTGCAGTGCGAGCTCCTCACCGCGGAGCCCGGGCGCCTGGTGCCATGCCGCGATGTACGGCGTCGGTGCAGCGCGCCCATTCTCCCCTGCCGCCGGGCCGGGTTCGGTGAACAGCCGGTCGAACCTGCGCAGCAGTTCCAGGTACACGCCGGGGAACTCGGCCCGTTCGGCCTCGTCGAGCGCGGTCAGGTCGGGCACCCGGCGGTTCGGGTACAGGTGCACCTCGTACGGCCAGCGGGCGGCGAACGGGACGAACGCCGTCCAGTGCCGGGCCGCCAGGACCACCCGGACGGGGTCGGCGCGTTCGGCCGCCAGCAGGTCCTCGAAGAGGTTGCCGCCGGTGGCGGCGCGGTGCCGCGCGGCGGCGGCGATCATGCGCTCGGTGCGGGGGGTGGTGAACGGGAAGCCGTAGATCTGGCCGTGCGGGTGAGCCAGCGTCACCCCGATCTCGGCGCCGCGGTTCTCGAAGCAGTAGACCTGCCGGACGCCGGGGGTGCGGGACAGCTCGGCGGTCCGGTCGGTCCACACGTCCAGCACCAGGCGGGCCTTGGCGGGCGACAGGTCGGCGAACGAGGCGTCGTGGTCGGCGGTGAAGCAGACCACCTCGCAGCGGCCCTCGCCGGGGCCGCCGGCGAACAGCGGCCCGGCGCGCTCGGGCACGTGGGCCGCGCTGTCCGCGGCCAGTGCGGGGAAGCGGTTCTCGAAGACCACCACGTCGTAGTCGGAGCCGGGGATCTCACCGGGGCGGCCCGGCCGGGACGGGCACAGCGGGCACCGGTCGGCGGGCGGGTGGTAGGTGCGGGCCTGCCGGTGGGCGGCGACGGTGACCCAGTCGCCGGTGGCCGGGTCGCGCCGGATCTCGGACAGGCTGGCCGGGGCCTCGAGCGGACGCTGGTCCACGGCGCCGCGCAGGGCGTCCGGATCCTCGTCGTAGTAGATGAGTTCGCGGCCGTCCGCGAGTTTGGTCGTGGTCTTCTTCACGGCCTCCGCCTTCCAGGAAAGCTAGCCCGAACATTTTCAAACACAAACACTCACCGGTCAACAGTTTGTCTCATGGCGGGGCATGCCGAAGGAGCGGGAACGAGCCGGACCACCACGGCCGTCGCCACCGCCCTCACACACTTCCCCCGGTGCGGCTACCCGCCGCGCAGACGCTCCAGCAGCCCCGACCGGGCCGCGACCGCGGCCGCCTCCAGCCGGGTCCGCGCGCCGAGCTTCATCAGCACCCGCTGCACATGGGTGCGCGCCGTACTGGACGCGATCCCCATCCCGGCCGCAATGGCGGCGGTGTCCTGCCCCTCGGCGATCCGCGCCAGCACCTGGGTCTCCCGGCGGGTCAGCTGCCGCAGCAGCCGCAGCGCCTCGTCGTCCGGCTCCGCGGCCGGCCACAGCAGCTGCTCGAACGCCCCCCGCAGCACCTCGACGGCGACCGCCGCCTCCCCGGCCCGCACCCGGGCGATGGCCCGCTCCACGACCTCGATCCGCTCGTCCCCGCGGACGTAGCCGGCCGCCCCGGCCGCGAACGCGGCCGCCACCCGGGCCGGTTCGCCGACCGGGCCGAGCACCACCACGCAGATCTCCGGACGCTCCCGCCGCAGCCGCCGCAGCGGCTCGAAGGCGTCCCGCCGCGGCCCGGGCTCCGCGGCCCCGCCCGCTGGACCCGCCGCACTCCCCGCGGTCAGCCCCAGCAGGCACACCTCGGGCCGGCACCCGGCGACCAGCTCACCGACCGAGGACGCCGGGGCGCCGACCGCCAGCACCCGGTGGCCGCGCTGGTGCAGCGCCGTCGCCAACGCCTCGGCGAGCAGCCGGTGGTCGTCCGCCACCACGAGCCGAACGCCCATGGGCGCCCTCCCAGTCCCCGTCCACCGGCGCGCGACCGGCCCACGTCTCCCGTACCCGTACCGCGGATCGCAGAGCAGGCCACCGTTGACGCACCATCACAGCGCATCCGCCACCCGCACCGCTAGGGCGCGTCAGGGCCGCGTACCGCGGGACCACCCGAACCGGGGAACGCCGAAGGCCCCCGCCTTGCGGCGAGGGCCTTGGTACTCCTTGCGGAGCCCCCATGCGGAATCGAACCGCAGACCTTCTCCTTACCATGGAGACGCTCTACCGACTGAGCTATAGGGGCCGGTGCAACGAGGAAGACATTACAGGGTCCGCGGCCCAAACGTGAAATCGGTTCCGCCCCCGCCGCCCGCCACCCGGCCCGCCCGCTCAGCCCCGCGCCGGCGGTGCCGCCACCGGCCCCCCGAGCAGCCCGTGCCCCCGGGTCTCCGGCAGCACGGACAGGCACACCAGCGACACCGCGCCGAGCCCGGCGAGGTACCGGCCGACCGGCTCCGCGCTGCCGTACACCGCGGTCAGCCGGGTCGCCACCAGCGGCGCCGTGGCACCGCCCAGCACCCCGCCCAGGTTGTACGTCAGCGCGGCGCCGGTGTACCTGATCCGGGTCGGGAACAGCTCCGGCAGGTACGCCGCGAGCGGGCCCAGCAGCGCACCGAGCACCGCCATCGACCCGACCAGGGCCAGCGCCACCGGCCCCGTCCGGCCGGTCTCCAGCAGCGGGAACAGTGCCGGCGACCAGAGCGAGCCGAGCACCGTCGCCACCACGAGCATCCGCCGCCGGCCGTACCGGTCCCCGGCGCACGCCGTCCACCACGCCGTGGCGGCCATCACCACCGCGCCCGCCATCAGCAGCGCCAGCACCAGGGTCCGGGCCAGCCCCAGGGCGCCGGTGGCGTACGCCAGCGCGTAGGTGGTGGTCAGGTAGAAGAGCCCGTAGCCGAGCATGATCGCCCCCGCCCCGAGCAGCACCACCCGGCCGTGCCCCCGCACCACCTCCACCGCCGGCACCCGGGAACGGCCGTGCTGCGCACGGAAGACCGGGGTCTCGCCGATCCGCAGCCGGACGAACAGCCCGACCACCACCAGCAGCACCGAGGCCAGGAACGGCAGCCGCCAGCCCCACGCCAGGAACGCCGGCTCGGGCAGCCACCAGGCGAGCACCAGGAACGCCCCGGTGGCCAGGAAGAAGCCGATGCACGGCCCCAGTTGCAGGAAGCCGCCGTACCGCCCCCGGCGGCCGGCCGGCGCGTACTCGGCCAGCAGCAGCGCCGCACCGCCCCACTCGCCGCCCAGCCCGACGCCCTGGCACAGCCTCAGCACGGTGAGCAGCACCGGCGCCCAGATCCCCCAACTCCGGTACCCGGGCAGCAGACCGACCGCCGCCGTCGACAGGCCCATCAGCAGCAGCGAGGCCACCAGTGTGGCCTTGCGGCCCGCGCGGTCGCCGAAGTGGCCGAACAGCACCGCACCGAGCGGGCGGGCCAGGAACGCGGCGGCGTACACCGAGAAGGCGGCCAGCAGCGCCCCGGCCGGTCCGAGCCCGGGGAAGAACACCCGGCCGAAGACCAGCGCGGCGGCGCTGCCGTAGATGAAGAAGTCGTAGAACTCGATCGCGGTGCCCGTCAGCGCGGCCGCGGCCACCCGGCGCAGCCCGCCGGACCCGGCCGCCGGGAGGGGCCCGGGCGCGGTGTCGATGGTCGTCATGACACTCACCCTGGTCGGCCGCTGACCTGCGCGGACAGCGGCCACCGGGGTGATTCGGGAGCGTACGGTCCGCCGCCCGCCGGGGGTGGTGCGCACCACCCCGGACGGCGGTATGGTGTGCGCTCCCGGAGCAGAAGGGGAGCGGACATGGGCGAGCTGTTCGACGACAACGGCGTGGTCCACCGCCTGATCGCGGTCACCGGCCTCGGGGTGAGCCTGCTGCTGCTCGACCTCGGCCTGACCCAGTACCGTCAGGGCGGCTCGATGGCCTGGGCGGTGATAGCCGGCGTCCTGGTCCTGGCCACCGGCTACGAGACGGTCCGCCGCTTCCGCCGCGACCGCTGACGGCGGCCGGGGGGCACCGGCCGGGACCAGGACGACCGCCGGGCCAGGGCGCCGGACGGGGCGTCAGACCTCCTCGGCCAGCTCCAGCCAGGCCAGTTCCAGCTCCTCCTTCTCCTCCTTGACCTTGCGCAGCTGGGCGTCCAGCTCCGCGACCTTGGAGAAGTCGGCGGCGTGCTCGGCGAGCTGGGAGTGCAGCTTGGACTCCTGCTGGTCCAGCTTGGCGATCTGCCGCTCCAGCTTCTGCATCTCCTTCTTCTGCGCCCGGGTGTCACCGGCGGGCTTCGCCGCGGCGGCCGGGGCGAGCGTGGGCGCCGCCTGCTCGGCCATCCGGGCCCGCCGCTCCAGGTACTCGTCGACGCCGTTCGGCAGCATCCGCAGCTTCTTGTCGCCGAGCAGCGCGTGCACGGTGTCGGTGGTGCGCTCGATGAAGAACCGGTCGTGGCTGATCACCACCATCGAACCGGGCCAGCCGTCGAGCAGGTCCTCCAGCTGGTTGAGGGTCTCGATGTCGAGGTCGTTGGTGGGCTCGTCGAGGAACAGCACGTTCGGCTCGTCCATCAGCAGCCGCAGCAGCTGGAGCCGGCGGCGCTCACCGCCGGACAGGTCGCCGACCGGCGTCCACTGCTTGTCCTTGCCGAAGCCGAACTGCTCGCACAGCTGACCGGCACTCATCTCCCGGCCCTTGCCCAGGTCCACCCGGCCGCGGACCTGCTCGACGGCCTGCAGCACCCGGGTCGCCGGGTCCAGTTCGGCGATCTCCTGCGAGAGGTACGCCAGCCGGACGGTCTTGCCGACCTTGATCACACCGGACGCGGGCTGCACGTCGCCGTCGGTGGCGTACGCCGCCTGCATCGCCCGCAGCAGCGAGGTCTTGCCGGCGCCGTTCACGCCGAGCAGGCCGATCCGGTCACCGGGGCCGAGGTTGAAGGTGAGGTTCTCCAGCAGCAGCTTCGGGCCCGCCTTGACGGTGACGTCCTCCAGCTCGAAGACGGTGCGGCCCAGACGCGCGTTGGCGAACTTCATCAGCTCGCTCTTGTCGCGCGGCTCCGGGACGTCCGCGATCAGCGCGTTGGCCGCCTCGATCCGGTACCGCGGCTTGGAGGTACGGGCGGGGGCGCCGCGGCGCAGCCAGGCCAGCTCCTTGCGGGCCAGGTTCTGCCGCTTCTGCTCCTCGGTGGCCTCGATCCGCGAGCGCTCGGCCCGGGCGAAGACGTAGTCGGAGTAGCCGCCCTCGTACTCGTGCACCTCGCCGCGCTGGACGTCCCACATCCGGGTGCAGACCTGGTCCAGGAACCACCGGTCGTGGGTCACGCAGACCAGCGCCGAGCGGCGGCCCTGCAGGTGCCGGGCGAGCCAGGCGATGCCCTCGACGTCGAGGTGGTTGGTGGGCTCGTCCAGCACCACCAGGTCGTGCTCGCCGAGCAGCAGCTTGGCCAGCGCGATCCGGCGGCGCTCGCCACCGGACAGCGGGGCGATCACGGTGTCCAGGCCCAGTTCGAAGCCGGGCAGGTCCAGGCCGCCGAACAGCCCCTGGATGATGTCGCGGATCCGGGCGTCGCCGAGCCACTCGTGGTCGGCGCGGCCGGCGATCACCTCCTGGCGGATGGTGGCCTTCGGGTCCAGCGAGTCGTGCTGGGTGAGCACCGCCATCTGCAGCCCGCCGGAGTGCGTGATCCGCCCGCCGTCCGGCTCCTCCAGCTTGGCCAGCATCCGGATCAGCGTGGTCTTGCCGTCGCCGTTGCGCCCGACGACACCGATCCGGTCTCCCTCGCTGACGCCCAGGCTGACCCCGTCCAGCAGGGCGCGGGTGCCGTAGACCTTGGTGACGGACTCGATGGTGGCGAGGTTGACGGCCACTGCTGCTGCGCTCCTGGGATCGACTGCACGCGGGGAGTGCCCCGACCTCCCCAGCCTAGTGGGCGGGCGGGGCGGCCCCGGTTTCAGCGGTCGGTCGCCCTGGGGTGGGCCGTACCCGCGTACGTGATCCAACAGGTCAGGCGCTCCTGATCGGCCAGGTACCAGCCCCTGCCCGCGCCGGTCACCTCGATCTGCCACTGCTCGCAGGTCACGCCCCGGTACTGGGCGTGTGCGAGTCCTCCCTTGAGCCGGTGGTGCCGGGGCACCTCGGTCGCCGGCCTGGCGTCCGTCCGCATCGCCAGCCAGGCCCGGTAGGTGTTCTCGGCGGCCTGCTGCGCCAGGCTGTCCCAGCCCTTCGCCGCCGTGGCGTCCGCGAACCGGACCTCCCACTCTCCGCCCGGGGCAGGGGGCGCGGCCCTATCGCCCCGCCCGGCGCTCACCCGAAGGTCCTCGGGTCCGGCACCGGGCCGTGATCGCCGTCGAGCGGCCGGGTGAGTGCGGCCAGCAGATCGGGGTCGGAGTGGACCTCGGCCGTGTGCTGCCAGGCCGTCAGCAGCTGGGCGACGGCAGCGGTGTTGTCCAGGGACTCCGCGGCCCGCATGGTCTCCACCAGTTCGAGCGCGAAGGCGTGCAGGTCGGGCTCGGGCAGGAACCGGACCCAGGGGAACGCCTCCGGAAGGAGGTCGAGCAGGAGCTCGGTGCTGCCCGGTTCCCGTCGCGCGAGGGCCGCCAGCATGCGGCTGGCGGCCGAGACCACCCGTCGGTCCTGCGCTGCCCGGGCCTCGGTGGTGAGGACCAGGTCCTCACCGTCCCGGCGGTGCAGGACCAGCCGGGGTGCGGCATCCAGCCTGGCCAGGGTCTGCTTGTTCTTGTTGACCAGCTCGGAGAAGTTGACGTGCACTGCCTCGGCACTCATGTCTTTCAAAGTAGTTCGAAAGACGTGGTGCGGCAATCACTCGGCCGAGTGAACTGCCGCTCCCGGGACCGGGCCGTACGTGGCGTGGGCGGCGCGGCAGGTGCCGGAGGCCAGCAGGGCCCGGGCGACGGCCTCGGCCGCCTCGGCGTCCTTGGCCAGGAAGGCGCAGGTCGGGCCGGAGCCGGAGACCAGGGCGGCCAGGGCGCCGGCCTCGGTGCCGGCCCGCAGGGTGTCGGCGAGCGAGGGGCGCAGCGAGAGGGCGGCGGCCTGGAGGTCGTTGGCCAGTGCCTCGGCGAGGGCGACCGGGTCGCCGTCGGCGAGGGCGGCGAGCAGCGCGGGGTCGGCGTCCGGGGTGGGGACCTCGGCCTCGGTGGAGCCGGTGCCGGCCTGCTCGCGCAGGCGGTCGCACTCGCGGAAGACGGCCGGGGTGGACAGGCCGCCGTCGGCGACCGCGAACACCCAGTGGAAGGTGCCGCTCACCGGCAGGGGTTCCAGCAGCTCGCCCCGGCCGCGGCCCAGCGCGACCCCGCCGACCAGCGCGAACGGCACGTCGGAGCCGAGCTCGGCGGCCAGCTCCAGCAGGGTCTCCAGCGGGGTGTCCAGCCCCCACAGCGCGTCGCAGGCGACCAGCGCGGCGGCCCCGTCCGCGCTGCCGCCGGCCATCCCGCCGGCCACCGGGATGGCCTTGTCGATGTGCAGCCGGACGTTCGGCTCGATGCCGTGGCGGGCGGCCAGCAGCCGGGCGGCGCGGGCGGCCAGGTTGGTGTCGTCGAGCGGGACGAGGTCGGCGTCCGGGCCCGCGCAGGTCAGCGTGGTGCCCTCGCCCGGGGCGGCGGTGACCTGGTCGCCGAGGGCGACCGCGAAGAAGACGTTGGCCAGGTCGTGGAAGCCGTCGGCGCGCAGGCCGCCGACGCCCAGCTGGACGTTGACCTTGGCGGGGACCCTGACCGTGATCACTGTGCGTCCGCCTTCGGCTTGTGCTCGGCGATGGCGGCGAACTGTTCGACCGTCAGCATCTCGCCGCGCAGCTTGTGGTCGATGCCGGCCCCGGCGAGCGCCTGCTCGGCCGCGGCCGGGGAGCCGGCCCAGCCGGCCAGTGCGGCGCGCAGCGTCTTACGGCGCTGGGCGAAGGCCGCGTCGACCACCGCGAAGACCTCCTGGCGGGAGGCGGTGGTGGCGGGCGGCTCGCGGCGCACCAGCGAGACCAGGCCGGAGTCGACGTTCGGGGCGGGCCAGAAGACGTTGCGGCCGATGGCGCCGGCGCGCTTGACGTCCGCGTACCAGTTGGCCTTGACCGAGGGCACCCCGTAGACCTTGTTGCCGGGCTTGGCGGCGAGCCGGTCGGCGACCTCGCTCTGCACCATCACCAGGGTGCGCTCGATGCTGGGGAAGGTGGCCAGCATGTGCAGCAGCACCGGGACGGCGACGTTGTACGGCAGGTTGGCGACCAGCGCGGTGGGCGCCGGGCCGGGCAGCTCGGTGACCTCCATGGCGTCGCTGAGGACCAGGTCGAAGTCCTTGGCGCGGGCCGGCATCCGGGCCCCGATGGTGGTCGGCAGGTGCTGGGCCAGCAGCGGGTCGATCTCCACCGCCGTGACGTGCGACGCGACCTCCAGCAGCGCCAGGGTGAGCGAGCCGAGCCCGGGCCCGACCTCCACCACCGCGTCCTCGGCGGTGACCCCGCCGGCCCGCACGATGCGGCGGACGGTGTTGCCGTCGATGACGAAGTTCTGCCCGCGCTGCTTGGTCGGCTTCACGCCCAGCGTGGCGGCCAGCTCCCGGATGTCGGAGGCGCCCAGGAGGTGGCTGTCAGGGGTGGGGTCGGTGGTGCTCACCCGCCAAGGATACGGGCGGGGCGGGTGCTCACAGTTCGACGACCTGCTTCAGGTCGATCTCGACCGGGTACGGCAGCTCGGTGCGGAGCACGCCCTCGTGCTGGGCGACGGGGAGGTAGACCCCCTTCTCCTCGTCGCGGTGGAACTCGTGGACGACCGGGAGGTTGGCGTCGCCCCGCTCCACCCGCCAGTAGCAGGGGATGCCCGCTTCGGCGTAGATCCCGGGCTTGCGGAACCGGTCGTCGCTGCGCGAGCCGACCGAGACGACCTCGACGGTGAGCACGATGGACTCGATCGGCAGGCATTCGAGCTCGAAGGGGTCGAGGCCGCTCTTGTCGAACACCGCGAGGTCCGGCTTCACCGGGTTGTACTCGTCCACCAGGACGCAGCGCTCGGCAAGCACCTCGTACGGCGCGACCATGGCGGCGAGCAAGGCCCGTTCCAGCCTGGCCCGCACGAGGTCGTGCCAGAAGTTCGCCTGTCCCCGGACCACGATGACTCCGTCCACCAGATCCCATTCGAACGGCAGGTCGAGGTCCTTGACCTGCTCGTACGTCCAGCCCTGGGACGGCGGATGCATCCAGTCGATCGGCTCGGCGGTCATCGCCACCTCCCTCACTGCACTCATGCTAACCAGCCTGGCAGTGCCGCAGGAGTGCCGAATCGATCCTGCGGATGGGGACTTTCGTTCGGTCGGCTCAGTAGCCGAAGGCCCGGGCCGTGTTCGCCGCGATCGCGGTGGCGAGCTCGTCCTCGTGCAGCGACAGCGTGTCGGCCATCGAGCGCAGGGTGACCGGGATCAGGTACGGCGCGTTGGGGCGGCCCCGGTAGGGGTGCGGGGTCAGGTACGGGGCGTCGGTCTCCACCAGGATCCGGTCGAGCGGGGTGGCGGCGAGGGCGTCCCGCAGTTCCTGGTTGGCCTTGAAGGTGACCGGGCCGGCGAAGGAGAGGTACCAGCCGTGCTCGGCGCAGACCTTGGTCATCGCGGCGTCGCCGGAGTAGCAGTGGAAGACGGTGCGCTCCGGCGCGCCCTCGGCCAGCAGCAGGTCGATGACGTCCTGGTGGGCGTCCCGGTCGTGGATCACCAGGGCCTTGCCGTGCCGCTTGGCGATCTCGATGTGCCGGCGGAAGGACTCCTTCTGGATGTCCACCCCCTCCGGCCCGGTGCGGAAGTAGTCGAGGCCGGTCTCGCCGACCGCCTTGACCTGCGGCAGGGCCGCCAGCCGGTCGATCTCGGCGAGCGCCTCCTGGAGGGCGTCGTCACCACCGGCGCCGCGGTGCTGCCGGGACCAGCCGTCGCCGTCGCCGAGCACCAGCCGGGGAGCCTCGTTGGGGTGCAGCGCCACGGCGGCGTGCACCTGCTCGAACTCCCCGGCCAGGTCCGCGGCCCAGCGCGAACCGGCCACGTCGCAGCCGACCTGGACGACCGCGGTCACCCCGACCGAGGCGGCCTTGGCCAGCCCCTCGGCCGGGGTGCCGGACTGCATGTCCAGGTGGGTGTGCGAGTCGGCCACCGCCACCGCCAGCGGGGCGGGCAGGGGCGGCGGGGTGGTCCGGTCCGCGTCCTTCTTCGGCATGTCAGGCAGCAGGCTTCTCTTCGAGGCGGGGGAAGAGGATGTCGCCCTTGGTGACCTGCGACCCGGCGGGCAGCCGGCCCCAGTCGGCGACGGTGCCGATGGTCTGCGCGGCCAGCTCGCCGAGCGAGGCCTCGGCGCCCAGCGACTCCCAGAGCTTGGCGGAGCTCTCCGGCATCACCGGGTTGAGCAGGACGGCGGTGGCCCGCAGTGCCTCGGCCGCCGTGTAGAGGATGGTGGCCAGCCGGGCCTGCCCCTCCTCGGAGGTGTCCTTGGCGACCTTCCACGGCTCCTGCTCGGTGAGGTAGCCGTTGACCAGCTTCACGAACTCGAAGACCGCGGCGATGCCGCCGGCGAAGTCCAGCTCCTCGCCGATCTTCCGGTCGGCGGTCGCCACCGCGGCGGCGAGGCCCTCGACCACGGCCTGCTCCGCGGCGCCCGCGGCGGTCGCGGCCGGCAGCACCCCGTCGAAGTACTTGCCGACCATGGCCGCCACCCGGGAGGCCAGGTTGCCGTAGTCGTTGGCCAGTTCGGAGGTGTACCGGGCGGTGAAGTCCTCCCAGGAGAACGAGCCGTCGGTGCCGAACGGGATGGCCCGCAGGAAGTAGTACCGGTAGGCGTCCACGCCGAAGTGCGAGGTGAGGTCCTGCGGCGCGATGCCGGTCAGGTTGGACTTGCTCATCTTCTCGCCGCCGACCATCAGCCAGCCGTTGGCCACCACCCGCTTGGGCAGCGGCAGGCCGGCCGCCATCAGCATGGCGGGCCAGATCACCGCGTGGAAGCGCAGGATGTCCTTGCCGACCAGGTGCACCGAGGCGGGCCACAGCTCGGCGAAGCGCTCGGGGTCGGAGCCGTAGCCGGCCGCGGTGATGTAGTTCTGCAGCGCGTCCACCCACACGTACAGCACGTGCTTCTCGTCCCAGGGCAGCGGGACGCCCCAGTTGAAGGTGGAGCGGGAGATCGAGAGGTCCTTGAGGTCCTGCTCGACGAAGCGCAGCACCTCGTTGCGGGCGGAGGCGGGCTGGATGAAGTCCGGGTTGGCGGCGTAGAACTCCAGCAGCTTCGGCCCGTAGGCGGAGAGCCGGAAGAAGTAGTTCTCCTCCTCCAGCCACTCGACCGGCTTCTTGTGGATCGGGCAGAGCTTCTCGTCCTCGGTCGCACCGGGCAGCAGCTCACCGGGGAGCTTGTACTCCTCGCAGCCGACGCAGTACGGGCCGGAGTAGCCGCCCTTGTAGATCTCGCCCTTGTCGTGCAGGTCCTGGACGAACTCCTGCACCCGCGCGGTGTGCCGCTCCTGGGTGGTCCGGATGAAGTCGTCGTTGGCGATGTTGAGGTGCTGCCAGAGCGGCTTCCAGGCCTCTTCCACCAGCTTGTCGCACCACTCCTGCGGGGAGACGCCGTTGGCCTCCGCGGTGCGCAGGATCTTCTGACCGTGCTCGTCGGTGCCGGTCAGGTACCAGGTCCGCTCGCCGCGCTGGCGGTGCCAGCGGGTCAGCACGTCGCCCGCCACCGTGGTGTACGCGTGGCCCAGGTGCGGGCGGTCGTTCACGTAGTAGATCGGGGTCGTGACGTAGTACGCCGAGCGCGGGGCGTCGGTGGTGGTGTCGTCTGCAGTGGCCGCCATGGTCAGAAATCTTAGCCGCGCGAAGGAACCACCCTCGACCGGTTATCCGGGGGGCTGCTCCCGCGCGCGGCCGTCGTGGTCAGGACCCCTGGTCGGTGTGCCGGGCCGCGCGCCGGAACCAGCGCCGCCGGGGCTCGGTGTGCGGCAGCAGGGCGGGCGCCGGGGTGGCCGGCCCGGCGTGCGAGGGGTAGCCCGGCGCGGTGTGCTCCTGGTGCTCGGCGCTGGCCACCCGGCCCTCGCGCATGATCCGCACGGTGTGTCCGCCGCAGCCCGGGCAGCTCGGCTGGCGCAGCGGGGACGGCACCCGCACGCCGTTGGCGTGGTACTCGAAGACGATGTGGCCGTCCTGGGCCACGTGGTGCTCGATGTCGTAGGCCTGCTCCCAGCCGTAGCCGCAGCTCAGGCAGGCGAAGGAGTAGGCCTCCCGGACGGTCTCGACCGGGGTGCGGGTCCGGGTGGTCAGTCCGGGGCCGCTCGGTGCGTTCCCACTCAGAGGGCTACCGATCGTGTCGCTCATAGCCGTCTCCCAGTGCCCGCCGGGCGGGGCGCCCGGCTCGGGTCTTTCCATCCCAGGAAATGCCCGGACGGCCCCGCCCGCTACCCGGCTTGTCAACTCTTGGGCCCGAATTGGCGAGCGTTGTACCAACTCGCGGCCAAAGCTTCGCGAGCCGGACGTTTGCGGGGTGCTTCCCTCCAAGGTACGCGTCGCCGTGCCCGCGGGCACCCGCGCCGAGCTGCGGTTTTCCGCCCGGCGCAGCGCGGGCGCAGCGCCGGTGCAGCGCGCGCTCAGGCGCTGTTCTTGGCAGCGACCACGGCGTCGAAGACCTCGCGCTTGGGCAGTCCGAGTTCGACGGCGACGGCCGCGATGGCCTCCTTGCGGCGTTCCCCGGCCTCTTCCCGGACGGCGACCCGGCGGGCCAGCTCTTCGGGCCCGAACTGATCCGGGGCGGCCGGCGGGGCGCCCGCCACCACGACGGTGATCTCCCCGCGGACACCGTCGGCGGCCCAGGCGGCCAGCTCGGCCAGCGGCCCGCGCTTGACCTCCTCGTAGGTCTTGGTGAGTTCGCGGCAGACGGCGGCCGGGCGTTCGGCGCCGAAGGCCTCGGCCATCGCGGCGAGGGTCTCGGCGATCCGGTGCGGGGCCTCGAAGAACACCATGGTGCGGGGCTCGGCGGCGACCTCGGCCAGCTGCCGGGAGCGGTCGCCCGCCTTGCGCGGCAGGAAGCCCTCGAAGGTGAAGCGGTCGACCGGCAGGCCGGACAGCGCGAGCGCGGTGAGCACCGCGGACGGGCCGGGCACGGCGGTGACCTTGATGTCCGCGGTGACCGCCGCGTCGACCAGCCGGTAGCCGGGGTCGGAGACCGAGGGCATGCCCGCGTCGGTGACCAGCAGCACCCGGGCGCCGCCGAGCAGCGCCTCGACCAGTTCGGGGGTGCGGGCCACCTCGTTGCCCTCGAAGTAGGAGACCACCCGCCCGGCCGGGGTCACCCCGAGCGCCTGGGTGAGGCGGCGCAGCCGCCGGGTGTCCTCGGCCGCGATCACGTCCGCCGAGGCGAGCTCGGTGAGCAGCCGGGGCGGCGCGTCCGCGACGTCGCCGATGGGGGTGCCCGCAAGTACCAGTACTCCTGTCACCCGGCCATCCTCGCAGGCGCGGGGGCCGGTGCGGACCTGTGGCCGATTCGGGGAGCAATCGGGCAGCTGCGGAGGTAGGGGTACCGCTCTCACCCCGCGCCCCTACGATGTGGCGCGTGAGCGGCGACATCGCACCCCCGACGCCCGTGGGCGTGGACCACCCCGAGCAGGCCGGCGTGGCCGTGCTCGACGCGGCCGGGGTCCCGGCCGCGCGCACGGCGCCCTCGGGCTGGGCCGGGCGGCTGGCCGGTTTCGGCTACCGGGCGCCCCGGCGCCCGGATCCGGCGGAGTTCCTGGTGCCGCCGATGCCGGACGGCCCGGGCGTGACGCCGCGGCGGGTGCCGCCCTCCCCCTTGCTGCTGCGGCTCGGTCTGCAGCTGCCGGATCCGCTGTGGTCCTGGCTGTGCCGCTGGTCGGGCTGGCTGGGCCCGCTGCTGGTGGCGGCGTTCGGCGGGGTGCTGCGGTTCGCCGGCCTGGGCAACCCGAACGCGCTGATCTTCGACGAGACGTACTACGCAAAGGACGCCTACTCGCTCTGGCACGGCGGCTACGAGACCAGCTGGGCGGACGACGCCAACTCCCAGATCATGGCGCCGCACCAGACCGTCCCGTACCGGGCGGACCCGGCGTACATCGTCCACCCGCCGGTCGGTAAGTGGATCATCGGGATCGGCGAGCAGCTGTTCGGCATGCATCCGTTCGGGTGGCGGTTCATGACCGCGGTGCTCGGGACGCTGTCGATCCTGATGCTGGCCAGGATCGCCCGCCGGCTGTTCCGCTCGACCCTGCTGGGCTGCGTGGCCGGGCTGCTGCTGTCGGTGGACGGGCTGCACTTCGTGCTGAGCCGCTCGGCGCTGCTGGACCTGGTGGTGATGTTCTGGGGTCTGGCCGCGTTCGGCTTCCTGCTGCTGGACCGGGACCGGACCAGGGGGCTGGTGGCCCGGCGGCTGGCCGAGCGCCCGGGCGGTGACTGGCTGTTCACCGGCTGGCGCCCGTACCGGCTGGCCGCGGCGGTCAGCCTCGGCCTGATGACCGCGACCAAGTGGAGCGGTCTGTACGTGCTGGTCGCGTTCTGCCTGCTGAGCGTCGCGTGGGACATGGGCACCCGGAAGGTGGCCGGCAGCCGCTACTGGGCCGTGTGGGGGCTGTGGGACGCGTTGGTGGCCGGCCCGCTGATGCTGGTGATCACCGTCGGGGTCTACCTGGCGTCGTGGACCGGCTGGTTCCTGAGCAGCACCGAGCCCGGCAAGGGCGGCTACGGCCGGGACTGGGCGGCCACCCAGCCGCACGTCCTGCCGGACCACCTGCTCGGCGTGCCGATGCCGCAGTTCGAGGCGCTGCGCAGCCTGTGGCACTACCACCAGACCATGTACGACTTCCACGTCGGCCTGGTCAGCCCGCACACCTACCAGTCGAACCCGTGGAGCTGGCTGGTGGTCGGCCGGCCGGTGTCCTTCTTCTACGAGTCGCCGAAGTTCGGCGAGTCCGGCTGCACCGCCAACGAGTGCGCCCGCGAGGTGCTGGGCATCGGCACGCCGATCCTGTGGTGGGCGGGTGTGGTGGCGCTGGCGTACTGCCTGTACCGGTGGCTGCTGCGGCGGGACTGGCGGGCCGGGGCGGTGCTGTGCGGGCTGGCCGCGAGCTACCTGCCGTGGATGTTCTTCCAGCAGCGGACGATCTTCCTGTTCTACGCGGTCGCCTTCGTGCCGTTCGTGGTGCTCGCGGTGACCATGATGATCGGTGCGATGATCGGCCCGGCCGGCGCCTCGCCGGACCGCCGGCTGGTCGGCGGCGCGGCGGCGGGTCTGCTGGTGCTCGCGGTGATGTGGAACTTCCTGTACTTCCACCCGCTGTACACCGGGCAGACGATCCCGATGGACGACTGGCGCGGCCGGATGTGGTTCACCAGCTGGATCTGACCCGGCCGGGGCCCGATCGTCTGTACCAGCTGTGTCACAGGTGACGTGTGTTGTCCGGGTGGACGCGAGGTGTGTGCATAGGGTGTCAGGGCCGTCCATCGGCCTGATCACACGGGGGACACACACCATGAACAAGGGCGCCAAGATCGGCATCAGCGCGGTCGCCACGGCCATGCTGGCGGTGGCCGGCTACGGGGCGTACAACATCGCCACGGCGGTCGGCGGCGGCAACAAGGCGGGCCCCCGCACGGTGGTCGCCGAGGCGCCCGGCGCGGACGCGGCGGCGGCCGGTGCCAAGGCCTTCCTCGAGGCGTGGGCCAAGGGCGACCTGGAGACGGCGGCGGCGCTGACCGACGCCCCCGGGGATGCGGTCACCACCCTGGGGGCCTTCCAGCAGAAGGTGGCGCCGACCGCGATCACGCTCACCCCCGGCGGCCCGGCCGCGGCCGCCCCGGCCGCCTCCCCGGCGGCCTCCTCGGCGCCGTCCGCCCCGGCGGGTACGGCGTCGGCCGCCCCGGTGCCGGACCACCAGGTGCCGCTCTCGTTCAAGGCCAAGGTCGAGTTCGCCCAGACCGGCACCGCCTGGAGCTACGACGGCGTGCTCGGCATGGTGAAGATGAGCGACGGCAAGGCGGCCGTGCACTGGATCCCGGGCGTGATCCACCCGAAGCTGGGCCCGGGCGAGTCGATCGCGGTCAAGCCGGTCACCGCGCCGACCACCTCGGTGGTCGACCGCCACAACAAGGCGCTGAACTTCCCCTCGATCACGGCGCAGCTGGGCCAGATCAAGGCGCCGGCGCCGGACGGCTCGGCCACCGCCGGCAGTGCCGTGGTGATCAGCGACGACACCGGCAAGGCGAAGCCGGAGACGGTGTTCACCATCGTCGAGCCCAAGCCCGCCCCGCCGCTGAAGCTCACCATCGACGCCGACCTGCAGAAGGCCGCCGAGGCGGCCGTCCAGGAGGCCTCCAAGGGCGGCACGCTGAAGTCCTCGATCGTGGCGGTCGAGCCGAGCACCGGGAACATCCTGGCGTTCGCCAACGCCCCGACCACCGGCCAGAACCGGGCCTTCGGCGCCTCCATCGCCCCCGGTTCCACCATGAAGATCATCACTTCGGCGGCCCTGATGGAGGCCGGGGTCACCCCGGACACCCCGGTGGCCTGCCCGGACGGCACCAACGTCGGCGGCCAGGACTTCAAGAACGACTTCCCCGACGCGCACCTGGACTACAAGTTCCGCCAGGACTTCGCCCAGTCGTGCAACACCGCCTTCATCAACGAGGGCAAGGCGCGGCTGAAGAACGACACGCTGCCCGCGATGGCCAAGGACGTGTTCGGGCTCGGCCTGGTGTGGCAGACCGGCCTGTCCAACTTCGACACCGCCGTCCCCGCCCCCAAGGGTGCCAACGAGATGGTGGCCGAGTTCATCGGCCAGGGCCGGATCCAGACCAACTCGCTGGCCATGGCCTCGGTCTCGGCCACCGTGCAGAGCGGAACGTTCCGCCAGCCGGTCCTGATCGCGGGCCTGCCGCAGACCCCGGCCAAGCGCCAGCTGTCCGCGGACGTGCTGACCGGCCTGCGGACGGTGATGAACGAGACCGTGCGCACCGGCACCGCGGCCAAGCTGATGTCCGGCATGGCGTCCGGCTCCGGCGCCAAGACCGGCACGGCGGAGGTCGGCAACCAGGCCGCCGCCAACAGCTGGTTCACCGCCTTCCGGGGCAACCTGGCCGTCGCCGCCGAGGTCGAGGCCGGCGGGCACGGCGCCGACGCGGCCGGTCCGGCCGCCGTGAAGCTGCTGCAGATCGGCAACGGCTGAGCCCGGCGGCCGAGCCGTCCGCCCGCCGTCACGCCCGGCCGTCAAACCCAGCCGTCACACCCGCCGTCACACCCCGGCCAGCACCGCCGGGGTGTGACGCCGTCCCCGTCCGCCGCGCCAGCCCCAGCTGTGGGTGGCCAGCCGCGGCCAGATCACCAGGACGGTCGGCAGCGCGAGATACCCGAAGCGGCCCGCCGGGGCGAGCATGAAGGCGACCGCCAGCCCGGCGGCCAGCAGGTCGCAGGCGGCGACCGCGGAGGTCGGCGGGTAGGCCAGCAGCCACAGCGCGACGGCCAGGCCCGCCAGGCAGAGCAGGGTGAGCGAGATGGTGTGCCCGGTCGGGCCGAGCCCGGCCAGGACCTTGCCGGGCAGCGGGCTGCCGGCCGGGGTGTGCACGGCGGTCAGCCCGAGCGGGAAGCGGACCACCTGTTCGCGCAGCTCGCGGCCGGCGCTCAGCGCGGTCGGCAGGATCACCGCGACGGTGACCGAGAGCGCCACCGCGGCGGCGCGGGCGGCGGGCCGGCGGCCGTACAGCCGCCACAGCAGCAGCACCGCGACCGGCAGGGCGGGCCAGGCCGTCCACTTGAGGGTGCAGGCCAGCGCCAGGACCAGCCCGGCGGAGACCGGGCGGCCGCGGGCGGCGAGCGCCATCGCCAGGCAGCAGACGCCGATCAGCGGCAGGTCGACCCCGCCGACGGCGAGGGCCAGCGCGATCAGCGGGGAGGCGGTCAGCGCGGCGAGCGGGAGCAGCGGGGCCCGGTCGGGGGTGGCCGGGCGCAGCAGCCGCCAGCAGGCCAGCAGGCAGACCAGCAGGGTGGCGGCGAACCAGATCCGGGCGTCGCCGAGCACCAGGGTGACCGGGTTGCCGGAGCCGAGGGCCGCCCGGGGCATCCCGAACAGGGCCATCGCCGGCAGGTACGGGTTGTAGTCGGTGACCTGGACCGGGTCGGCCAGGTACGGGCTGCCGGTGTGCAGCAGCAGGTGGGCGGAGCGTTCGACCACCATCACCTCGGACTGGTGCCGGCCCTGGACCGCGAGCAGGATCAGCGGGGCCAGCACCGCGCCGGCCAGCGCCACCAGGGCGGCGGCCCGGGGGCCCAGGCGCGGCGGCAGGGTGAGGCACAGGACGGCGGCCAGCGCGTAGGTCGGGGCGGCGACGGTGCCCCAGAAGACCTGGTTGGAGAGGTCGGAGACGAGCGGGAACGCCTCGGCCCAGCCGGCCGCGACCAGGCAGCCGAAGGCCTGGACGCCCCGGTGGCCGGCCCACCGGCCCGGGTCGCGGTCGCGTGGGGCGCGCTGCCGGGGGACCTTCCCGTCGCCGCCTGAGCCGCGGCTCCCGCGCACGGCGCAGTCGGCCTGCCCGGCGGGGGACTGCGGACGTGTGCTCACCATGGCAGGAAGATTAGGCGGTTGCGTGTGCGCTGTCCCCGCACTCGGCGCGCTTGTTCTGTGGAGCTTCGGCCCGGGTGGGGGCCGCCGGCCTTCGCCGGCGGCCCCGGACCGGCTCAGCGGTCCGCTGCCCGGTCCGTCCCGGAACGGGTTAGGGCGAGCTTCGAGTGCTTGACGCTGTACCCGAAGTACACGACGGCGGCGACCGCCAGCGCCACGCCGAAGGCGGCGAAGGTGGTGCCGTGCAGGCCCTTGATCAGGTAGATGCAGAAGCCCAGGCTGGCCAGCGGCACGACCGGGAAGAGCGGCACCTTGAAGCCGCGCGGCAGGTCGGGCTGGGTGCGGCGGAGCACCATCACGCCGACGGACACCACCGAGAAGGCGACCAGGGTGCCCAGGCTGGTGAGGTCGGTCAGCACGTCCAGCGGGACGAAGGCGGCCAGCAGGGCCACCGCGACGCCGACCACCAGGGTGTTCCACACCGGGGTGCCGGTCCGCGGGGAGACCTGGGCGAAGCGCGGGGGCAGCATGCCGTCGCGGCCCATCGAGTACAGGATCCGGGTCTGGCCGTAGATCACCACCAGGGTGATGCTGAAGATCGACACGATCGCACCGAGCGCGAACAGGGTGGCCGGCCAGCTCTGCCCGGTGACGTCCTGGAGGATCTGCGCGAGCCCGGCCTGCTGGCCCTCGAAGTCCTGCCAGGGCTGCGCGCCGACCGCGGTGACCGCGACCGCGACGTACAGGAGGGTGACCACCACCAGGGCGATGATGATCGCCAGCGGGAGGGTGCGGCGCGGGTTCCTGACCTCCTCACCGGCGGTGGACACGGCGTCCAGGCCGATGAAGGAGAAGAAGATGCTGGAGGCGGCCGCACTGATGCCGCTCCACCCGTGCGGGGCGAAGTTGCTGAGGTTGTCGGCCTGGAAGCCGGTCAGGCCGATCGCCACGAAGAGCACCAGGATCGCGATCTTGATCCCCACCATGACGGTGTTGACCTTGACCGACTCGCTCACCCCGCGGATCAGCAGCGTGACCACCATCGCGACCAGGATCACCGCGGGCAGGTTGAAGTACCCGCCGCCGCCCGGCGGGTCGGCCAGCGCGGCCGGGATCCGGAAGCCGAACACCAGGTCGAAGAACTTGTTCAGGTACTCGCCCCAGCTGACCGCGATGGCCGACGCCGACACGCCGTACTCCAGCAGCAGGCAGACGCCGACGCCGAAGGCGACCAGCTCGCCCATGGTGGCGTAGGCGTAGGAGTACGAGGAGCCGGAGACCGGGATCGCGGACGCCATCTCGGCGTAGCACAGCGCGGTCAGCCCGGCCGTGACCGCGGCGAGCAGGAAGGACACCACGACGGCCGGTCCGGCCTGCGGCACCGCGTCGCTGAGCACGAAGAAGATGCCGGTGCCGACGGTCGCGCCGATGCCGATCGCGGAGAGCTGCCAGAGTCCGATCGAGCGCCGCAGGTGGATGCCGGAGCGGCCGCCGCCCTCGGGGGCGCCGGCGGCCGGGGCCTCGCGCCCCTCGCTCTCGGCGATCAGGGTGGCGACGGGCTTGCGTCTGAGGACTTGCCGGCTGAGGGCGGTGTTGCTGGCCAAAGCACGGATCTTTCCGGTCGGGGGGAGGGTGGATCGCGCGGCCGGTCACCCGGCGGCCTGGGGGTGCCACAGACGGGACCAACCGAACAAAGATGGGACAGTACCCCGCGAAAGCACCAGTGGTGCAATCGGCACCCGGCAGGGTCCGGCTTGTACGGATCGTCGCATGTCGACGGACATTTACGGACACATCGCCGCGAAGTCAGCCCTCGTCCAGGACCGCCTGCATGACGGACCGGGCGATCGGGGCGGCCAGCCTGCCGCCCGTCACATCGGTGGCGTCGCTGTCGGCGACCACCACCGCCACCGCGACCGGCGGCGGGTCCGCCGACCCCGCCGGGCGGGCCCAGGAGATGAACCAGGCGTAGGGCACGCCGGAGTTGCCGACCCCGTGCTGGGCGGTGCCGGTCTTGCCGCCGACGGTGGCGCCGGGGATCCGGGCGGCCCGCCCGGTGCCCTGCTCGACCACGTCCGTCATCAGCCCCTGCACCTGCCCGGCCACCGCCGCGCCCATCGCCTCCTTGTAGAGCTCGGGCCGCATGATCTGGACGGCGGTCCCGTCGGACTTCGTCAGCCTGTCCACAAGCTGTGGATACATCACCCGGCCGCCGTTGGCGACGCCCGCCGCGACCATCGCCATCACCAGCGGGGTGGCCGCGGTGTCGAACTGGCCGATCGAGGAGAGCGCCAGCTGCGAGGGCTCCATCTCGGTGTCGAAGTTGCTGCGCGCGGCCCGTACCGGGACGTCCAGCGACGCGTCGTTGAAGCCGAAGTTCTCGGCCATCGACACCATCCCCTGCTGGCCCACCTGCACCCCGAGGTAGCCCAGCACGCTGTTGCAGGACAGCACCATCGCGGTGTCCAGCGGCAGACCGGGCCGGTCGCACGCCGCGGTGTCGTTGACCAGGGTGGTGGTGGTCCCGGGCAGCACGTACGGCGAGGGCGCCCCGGTGGGCGCGGCCGGGTCGCTCACCACGCCGTCCTGGAGCGCGGCGGCGGCGGTGACCACCTTGAAGGTCGAGCCGGGCGGGTAGATCTGACGCAGCGCCCGGTTGAGCATCGGCTGGTCCGGGTCGGCCTGCAGCCGGTCCCAGGCCTGCCGGTCGGCGGCGCCGGAGCCCGCGAAGCTGCCCGGGTCGTACGAGGGGGTGCTGGCCAGCGCGAGGATCCGGCCGGTGGCCGGCTCGATCGCGACGACCGCGCCCTGCTGACGGCCGAGCCCCTTGACCGCGGCGTCCTGCGCCGCCCGGTCGATGGTGGTGACCACGTCCCCGCCGGGGTTCTGCCGGCGGCTGACCGCGTCCCACAGCGCCCACCCGGCGAGGCGGCTGTCGGTGCCGGAGAGCAGGTCGTCGTAGACGCCCTCGAGCTGGGTGTTGCCGTAGGTCTGGGAGGAGAAGCCGGTGACCGCGGCGTAGCGCGGGCCGTCGGTGTAGGTGCGCTCGTAGTCGAACCGCCCGCCGGTCGGGGTGGAGCCGGTCACCGGCTGCCCGGCCACCAGGATGTTGCCGCGCGGCTGGTCGTAGCGCTGCACGGTGAGCCGCTGGTTGGCCGGGTTGTGGTCCAGCTCGTCCTTGCGGAACACCTGGACCCGGGTGGCCTGTGCGATCAGCGCGACGATCAGCAGCACGCAGAAGGTCCCGGCCCGCCGGCCGGTGGTGGAGATGCCCGGCAGTCCCTGCGGGCCGCCGCCCGGGGCGCCGGGTTCGCCCCGGGACCGGCCGCGGCGGCGCATCAGGCCGCCCCGGCGGGCGGCGGCCGGCGGGCCAGGTCGCTCATCCGCACCAGCAGCGCCACGATCACCCAGTTGGTGACCACCGAGGAGCCGCCCTGCGCGATGAACGGCAGCGTCATCCCGGTCAGCGGGATCAGCGCCAGCACCCCGCCCGCCACCACGAACACCTGCAGCCCGACGATGGCGGCCAGACCGATCGCCAGCAGCCGGCCGAACGGGTCCCGCAGCGCGATGCCGGTGCTGAAGCCCCGGGAGATCAGCAGCGCGTACAGCAGGAAGACCGCCGTCAGGCCGGCCAGGCCGAGTTCCTCGCCGATGGTGGCGAGGATGAAGTCCGACTTGGCCGCGAAGCCGATCAGGATCGACCGGCCGACCCCGAGTCCGGTGCCCAGCAGCCCGCCCCAGGCGAAGGCGAACAGCGACTGGGCGATCTGGTTGGGCCCCTGGCCGGCGGCGATCGAGCCGAGCGGGTCCAGCCAGTCGGTGACCCGGCTGTGCACGTGCGGCGAGAGCCAGCCGACCCCCGCCGCCCCGACCGCGGCCAGGAACAGGCCGATCGCGATCCAGCCGCTGCGGGCGGTGGCCACGTACAGCATCACCACGAACAGGCCGAAGAAGAGCAGCGAGGTGCCCAGGTCCGTCTCCAGCACCAGGACGGCCACGAAGGCCGCCCAGATCAGCAGCACCGGGCCGATCACCCGCCCGCGCGGCAGCTGGAACCACAGCACCGTGCGGCCGGTCAGGGCGAGCGCGTCCCGGTGCACGGCCAGGTAGGCGGCGAAGAACACCGCCAGCAGGATCTTGGCGAACTCGCCCGGCTGGAAGGAGAGCGGGCCGATGGTGATCCAGATCCGCGAGCCGTACACCGGCGGGAAGAAGATCGGCAGGACCAGCAGTACCAGGGCCGCCAGCGCGCCCACGTAGGCGTAGCGCTGCAGGATCCGGTGGTCGCGCAGCAGCAGGACGACCGCGATGAACAGCGCCACCCCGAGGGCGGACCACAGCAGCTGGGTCGGTGCGGCCGCGCTGCCCGGGGTGGCCCGGTCCAGCCGGTAGATGACGACCAGTCCGATCCCGTTCAGCAGGATCCCGATCGGCAGCAGCAGCGGGTCCGCGTACCGGGCCTTCCAGCGCACCACCGCGTGGGCGAGCAGCGCCAGGACGCCGAGCGCGGTGCCGTACCCGGCGGCGTCGGAGGGCACCCGGCCGTCCAGGTTGGCGCCCACCTCGGCGTAGCCGAAGACCGGGATCAGCACGGCCGCGACGAGCAGGGCGAGTTCGGTGTTGCGCCGGGTGCGGACCGGCCGTCCGGCGGGGGCGCCGGCCCGGGCGGTCGCCGAGGGTGTGGCCACGGGCCGTCCTGTCCTGCCTCTGATCCTGCTTCCGGTCCTGCTTCCGGTCCCTGCTGGTGGGCTGCTCCGGGGATGCGGACCAGGGGCGGACCGGGTCGCGACCCGGTCCGCCCCTGGTCCGGCCGGCGGGCCGGCCGGCTCAGACCGCGGTGCCCTGCGCGGCCTTGACGGCCTCGCGCAGGTGCTCCTCCTCCTCGGTGGTCAGCGAGGTCTGGATGATCTTGCCGCCGAACGGCGCCAGCGCCGGGACCACCTTGTCCGCGGTCGCCTTGCGGACCAGCATGAAGACGGCGGCGCTGCCCGGCTGGAGGTGCTGGCCGACCTGGCGCATGAAGGTGTCGTCCACCCCGACGTCGGCGGACGCCCCGACCGCGGCGCCGGTGGCCCCGCCGAGCGCCGCGCCCAGGAACGGCATGAAGAACAGCAGCCCGATCACCCCGCCCCACAGTGCGCCGGTGGCGGCGCCCGCGCCGGTGGTGGAGACCATCTGGTGCAGCTTGATCTTCCCGTCCTCGCGGCGCTCCACGACCACGATGTCCTCCAGCTCGATCAGCTTCTGCTTCTGCAGGCCGACCGTCTCGTCCCGGACCTTCTGGGCGGTGGCGAGGTCCGGGTAGGCGATGGCGAAGAGGTTGCTCACGGGCGGGGTCCTTCCGGCGGGTGCGGGGGCCGGGCCTTCGGTCGGGCGCCGGTCCGGCTCTTCGAGCACCCTAACGAGGATTAGCCATATTTATAGGGCTTCCTGTCGGTGTGTCCGATATTGCCGGACCACCGCATCCGCCCGCCGTGCCGTCCGGCTCCCCCCTCGGCGGCGCCCGATCCCCTCCCCGGCAAGGGAAGTTCGCGGATCCGGTGCACATTGGGTGTTCGCAGTTGATGATCCATAGGATCGGGCCGTGACGACCACCAGTTCCCGACGGCCGGCCCGGCCGGCAGGCCTGCTGGCCGCACTGGCGATAACCGCCGGTGCGGTGCTCAGCGGCCTCCCGGCCCACGCCGACGAACCCAGCGGCGGCGCACCCGCCGCCACCCGCGAGGCCCCCAAGGTCGACCTCGTCCTCGACGTCAGCGGCTCCATGCGGGCCGAGGACATCCAGGGCAAGAGCCGGATCTCGGTCGCCCAGAAGTCGCTGAGCGACGTCATCGACGCGCTCCCGCCGGAGGCCGACTTCGGCATCCGCACCCTGGGTGCCACCTACCCCGGCAACGACAAGACCGAGGGCTGCAAGGACACCAAGCAGCTCTTCCCGGTCGGCAAGACCGACAAGGTCGAGGCCAAGACCGCGGTGGCCACCCTGCGGCCCACCGGCTGGACCCCGATCGGCCTGGCCCTGCGCGGCGCCGCCCAGGACCTCGGCGACGGCCCGACCACCCGCCGGGTGGTGCTGATCACCGACGGCGAGGACTCCTGCGCCCCGCCGGACCCCTGCGACGTGGCCCGCGAGCTCGCCGCCCGGGGCATCCCGCTGGTGGTCGACACCCTGGGCCTCGCGCACGACGACAAGACCCGCCAGCAGCTGCTCTGCATCGCCAACGCGACCGGCGGCACCTACACCGACGTGCGCACCCAGGAGCAGCTGACCCAGAAGGTCAAGCAGCTGGTCGGCCGCGCCGCCGACACCCACAACGTGACGCCCGCCAAGGCCGCCGGCACCGACAAGTGCGAGACCGCGCCGGTGCTCACCCCCGGCGTCTACACCGACCGGGAGAAGTTCTCCGAGCACCGGGTCTACCGGGTGCCGGTCAAGCCCGGCCAGGAGCTGCGCGCCTCGGTCAGCGTCACCCCGGACCGGGCGGTCGCCCGGGACTACGGGGTGCTGCTGCAGGCCACCGACACCGCGGGCCAGGAACTGGTCCGCGGCAGCGACGCGGGCAGCGGCCGCACCGACGTCGCCTCGACCGGCGTGCGCTGGTCTGCCCCCGACGCGCCGGACGCCTCCGACAGCCCGTCCGCCCCCTCCGGCACGTCCTCGGCGGCGGCCTCGGCGACCGGCCGGCCCTCGGCCGACGGCACGGTCTGCCTGATCGTCAGCAACTCCTTCGCCGCGCAGCCCGGCGTGCAGGCCGACCCCGGCCTGCCGCTGGAGCTCACGGTGGACGTGGCGGCCGCCTCGCCCGCCCCCGACGGTCCGGCCATGGGCCTGGGCCGCGGCTGGATCCTGCTGCTCACCCTGACCCTGGCCGGTCTGCTCACCGGACTGGTCTTCGGCTGGGTGGCACGCTGGCGAATCGCCGTCTGGCGGGAGAACTGACGATGCGTACCACGATGCGTACCCCGCTGAAGGCCCTGCGGACCGGGCTGCTCGCGCTCGGCCTGACCGCGCTCGCGGCTCCGGTGGCCTCGGCCGCCTCACCCTCCGCCGCGCCGTCCCCGTCCCCGTCCGGGTCGGCCTCGGCCTCGGCCGGCCCGGTGACCACCGCGGGGACCACCTTCCTGACCGCCGCCACCCTGGCGCCCGGCCAGGACGCCACCGTGGCGGCCTCCACCGGTGACTACCTGTACTGGGCGTTCGCCGCGTCCGAGGGCCAGACCGACACCGTGCAGGTCACCGTCACACTGCCGCCCTCGGCGGACCGGACCGGCCCGCAGACCTGGTCGGTGGAGCTGTTCGACGGCCTGCGCCGCCGGCAGTCCTGCACGGCCGGCCCGCAGAACGCCACCGCCCAGCAGAGCGCCGCCTCGGTGAGCCTGAGCTGCACGCTCCGGCAGATCCGGTCCTGGGCCGAGCCGTGGTCGGGCGACCCGCTGCCGGGGACGTACTACGTCCGGCTGTCGGTCGGCGACGTGCCGCAGCCCGACCTGGGCCTGGCCGCCCAGGTGCAGGTGCACATCACCGCCAAGGGCGGGGCGGACGACGCCCAGCCGGAGGGCGGTTCGCTGAAGGCGCCGCTGGTGCCGCCGGTCAACGCCGGTTCCACCGCCGCCCCCGGCGCCGCGGCGACCGGCAGCGCCGCACCGAACGCGACGGCCTCCCGGGCGGCCGCCCCGGCGGAGCCCGAGTCGCACTGGTACTCGGACGTGTTCTCCGGCTGGAACACCCGCTGGTTCTGGACCATCGCCGGCGGGGCGCTCGCCGCGCTGGCCGGTGTCGCGGGCTACACGCTGACCCGCCACCCGCGCGGGCGCCGCCCGGCCGGGCCGGTCCCCGCCCAGCGCCAGCCGCACGCCCCGCAGCCGGACCCGTACCGCAGCTGACGGGAGCCGCCCGTACGACACCGAAGGCCCGGCCGGAGTCCGCTCCGGCCGGGCCTTCGGCGTTGCCGGGGCCGTTCTCCTCGCCCGTTCGCCGCGCCCGGGCCGCCCGCTCAGCCGCCGGCGGGGACGGTGGCCCGGACGGCCGCGACCAGCGGGGCGAACTCGGCGCGCTGCCCGGCGGCGTCCAGCGCTTCGCGCAGGGCGGTGTCGTTGACCGGGCGGGCCAGTTCCAGCAGGGCCAGGCCGGCCGGGGTGACATCGGTGTAGATGCCCCGGCGGTCGGTGGCGCACAGGTAGCGGGTGAGCAGGCCGCGCTCCTCCAGCCGGCTCACCAGCCGGGTGGTCGCGCTCTGGCTGAGCACCACGGCCTCCGAGAGCTCGTGCATCCGGAAGTGGCCGCCCTCGCCGTCGTGCTGCGCGCTGAGCACGTCGAGCACGGAGAACTCGCGGACGCTCAGCTCGTGCGCGGCCTGCAGGGCCCGTTCGACGTGCGTCTCGATCCGGCCGTGCAGCGCGGACAGCGCGCACCAGCCCTGGGCGAGCGCGGGTTCGGGTCGGCTCATCGGGACTCCCTCCGGGTCGTACCGCCAGGGTAGTCGACGCGCGCAACATCCGGCGTGGGCAATATCAAGCGTTTGCAAGTATCGGCGTGTGCAATTACTGTCGGAGCCTGTAACCCCCGTTCGCAACCACCGAGAGGCCTCCCCATGCCACTCGCCCTGCTCGCGCTCACCATCGGCGCCTTCGGCATCGGCACCACCGAATTCGTGATCATGGGACTGCTGCCGGACGTCGCCGCGTCCTACGGCGTCCCGATCCCCACCGCAGGCCTGCTCACCACCGGCTACGCGCTCGGTGTGGTGGTAGGCGCGCCGGTCCTCGCCGTGCTCGGCACCCGGATCAGCCGCAAGCGCATGCTGATGGCCCTGATGGGCCTGTTCATCGTCGGGAACCTGGTCTCCGCGGCCGCCCCCACCTTCGGCGTGATGCTCACCGGCCGGGTGATCGCCTCGCTGGCCCACGGCGCCTTCTTCGGGATCGGCTCGATCGTCGCCGCCCGCCTGGTCGCCCCGCAGAAGCAGGCCGGCGCCATCGCCATGATGTTCACCGGCCTGACCGTCGCCAACGTGGTCGGCGTCCCGCTCGGCACCCTGATCGGCCAGCAGCTCGGCTGGCGGATCACCTTCGTCCTGGTCGCCGCGCTCGGCGTGCTCGGCCTGCTCGGGGTCGCCGCCCTGATCCCCCAGGACGAACGCCCCCGCCGCGGCGAGGCCCGGATCCGCCGGGAGCTGGCGGCCTTCCGCAACGTCCAGGTGGTGCTCGCGATGGCGATGACCGTGCTCGGCTTCGGCGGCGTGTTCGCGGCGATCACCTACATCAGCCCGATGATGACCGAGGCCGCGGGCTACGCGGACGGCTCGGTGACCTGGCTGCTGGTGCTGTTCGGGCTGGGCATGGTCGCGGGCAACCTGGTCGGCGGCCGCTACGCCGACCGTCGGCTGATGCCGATGCTCTTCGTCGCCCTCGGCTCGCTCGCCGTGATCCTCGCCCTGTTCGCGTTCACCGCGCACAGCAAGCCGCTGGCCGCCCTCACCATCCCGCTGATCGGCGCCTTCGGCTTCGCCACCGTCCCGCCGCTGCAGAAGCGCGTCCTGGACCAGACCGCCGACGCCCCCACCCTCGCCTCCGCCGTCAACATCGGCGCCTTCAACCTCGGCAACGCGCTCGCCGCCTGGCTCGGCGGCCTGGCCCTCACCGCGGGACTCGGGGCGACCGCCCCCAACTGGGTCGGCGCCCTGCTGGCCGCCTCCGCCCTGGTCCTGGCCGTCGTCTCGGTCACCCTGGAGCGCCGCTCCCGCGACCGCTCCCCCGCGGCCACCCGCCCCGAGCCCGCACCGGTCGGCTGACCCACCCCGGTCGACCCACCCGGCCGGCCGGACCGGCCCCGGCCGCCGGGCCGCCACCCGTCCAGGGGGAACGGGCGGCGGTCCGGCGGCGCGGATCAGCCGCCCGCGTCGAGGAGTTCGAGGATCCGGGCCGCCGAGGTACCGAGCCCGCTCGGCCGGCCGAACCCGGCCCCGGCGCCGGATACCTCCGCCGCCGGCTGCGGCAGCCCGCCGCCGAAGTGCCGAACCAGGTCGGCCTCACCGTAACGACGGCAGTCCCGGTGCCATTTCAGGATCCCGGCGAGCCAGTCCTGCAACTCCGCCACATAGCCGTCGAGAACGTCCCGCGCCTCCGGTCCCAGGCCGAACCCCTCGTACAGCAGGGGCAGTTCGACCTCGGCGACGTGCTGGAACTGCCGCATCCGCGAGGTCATCAGATCGTGCACCACCGCCAGCGCGGCCGGCTGGTCGCAGTCGAAGAAGTTCTGCACCACCAGCACACCGTTGTGGATCTCGCCCTCGTACTCGATCTCCTTCTGGTACGAGAACACGTCGTTCACCAGGCAGGCGTAGTCGGCGGCCGCGTTCTCCAGCGAGCGCAGCGGGCCGCTCCGGTAGACCTCCGGCGGGACATCCTGGCCGTGCCCGAGCCGGCACAGGCTCATGGTCAGGTCCGAGCCGAAGGTCGCCCGCCGCATCTCCAGGTAGTCGACCGGGTCGGGGATACGGTTCTGCGCCTGGTTGGCCAGCTCCCAGAGCCAGCTGTCGGTCATGGACTCGACCGTCGTACGGAACCTGCGCCGCGCCTCCACCGTCATCGGCCCGGCGGTGCGCCGCCAGAGGTCGGCGAGCGCGCGCTCCAACGGCGTCGCCGGCACCGGCACGGCCTCGGTGTCCACCGGCATGAAGGCGGCCAGCCGCTCGGTGCAGGCCTTCGCGCCGGCCAGGTCGCGGGAGCGGCCGAACACCACCGGGTAGTAGTCGTCGGCGTAGGTCCCCCAGGTCAGCCAGGCCGAGCTCAGGTCCAGCTGCTCGGGCGAGGCGTCGGGGTGGATGCCGGCCGCGCAGAGCGGGAAGTCGTAGTCGACCAGCTTCTCCTCGCTCCAGATGTGCGAACCCGGGTCCCCCGGCTGCACGTCCAGCAGACCCGTCTCCCGCGCCCACCCGACCACGTTCCCGCGGGCGGCGTCCAGGTGCGGGCTCAGCCTGACCTCGAACGGCATGAAGAACTCCGGCAGCCGCGACGGCCCGACCGCCCGGTACGGCAGATGGCTGTGGCTGCGCCGCCGGCTGCCCGCGTCCAGCAGCCCGGCCGCCCGGCCCAGGTCGGCGGCCGAGGTGCCGATCCCGCCGATCCGGTACGGCTCCCAGTGGGTGGCCGCCGCGGCGCCGTCCGCACTGCCGTTCATGTACCGGCTGGACCGCAGGTGCCACTCGTGGCCGCCGGCCTGCCAGTCCTGCAGGCCCTTGACGTACGCCATCACCCGGGCCGTGCCCAGCAGGTCCAGGCCGGTCTCGGCGAAGAGCGGCGGCAGTTCGGTGAAGACGGTGTTCTCGAACTGCTGGAGCCGCGAGGTGAGCAGTTCGTTGACGGCGTCCGCGGCCTGCTGGGTGGTGCAGTCGAGGAAGGTCTCCAGGACCAGGACGCCGTTGCTGAGCTCGCCCTCGTCCAGGATCTCCCGCTCGTACGAGAACAGGTCGTTGCGCAGGTGCACGCCGTCCGAGAAGGCGTCCCTGAGCACCCGCAGCGGACGCGAGCCGGCCACCGAGGCGGGCACCTCGGCCTGCGCCGCGTACTCGATCAGACCGGCCGACCAGGGCGCGCCGCCGACCTTGCGGCGCATCTCGATGTACTCCACCGGGTTGGCGATCCGGTGGATGTCGATGTTGGCGAGCTCCCAGTCCGACTCGTCGAGCAGGTTGCGGGTGCTCTCCGCGAAGCGCTGCCGCCACTCCGCCGACATGCTCGGCACGGTCCGCGCCCACAGGTCGGCCAGCCCCGCCTCGACCGGGTTGGTCGGCTCCGGGAAGCCGTCCGCCAGGTCCATCGGCATGAACGCCGGCAGCCGGTCCAGGTACGCCTTGCCGCCCTTGCGGTCCCGGGTCCGCTTGAAGAACTCCAGGAAGTGGTCGTCGAAGAAGAAGACCCAGACGTACCAGTCCGTCACCAGCGAGAGCGCCGGGCCGTCGCAGTCGGGATGGGTGTACGCGCAGAGCAGGGCGTAGTCGTGCGAGTCGAGGTCGTGCTCGTCCCAGACGCCCGACCCCTCCAGCATCCCCATCTCACGGGCCCACCTCTTGGTGTGCTCGCGGGCCTCCTCCAGACGGGGATTGAGCCGGGCCGGATACGGCAGGTAGAAATCCGGCAGTTCAAACGGCTGCGACACGTGCGTCGGCCCTTCGTCGACGATGGCGGCACCATGACATCAACGAGGGCGGACAGCGCCGGGCCCGGAATTCCGGCACCGTCGCACAGGCCGGTCCCCCGATGATCCGTCACGAGGCTAGGCGCCCGGCGCGGCCGACCCCGGCGAGCGCCCCCAATCTCGCCCGATCGGGTGAAACTCCTTGCCAACCAAGGGATCCCGGTGCGTCGGTGGCGGGTTCTACTCCTCGATCGCCCCGCCGATCCGGCGCAGGTGCTGCCGGAAGCTGTACGAGGGGTCGGCGGCCCGGCGGGCCAGGAAGTCGTCGAAGGCGGTCTGCTGCCGCAGCGTCCGGCCGTCCCGGATGGCGCGGGCCTGCTCGCGCTCGGTCTCCCGGATCCGCCGCGCCGTGGCGAGCACCTCCGGCACCCGGTCGGCCGCGACGAACAGCACACCGTCCTCGTCCCCGAACACCAGGTCCTCGGAGCTGACCAGGTGCGGGCCGAACCGGGCGGTCAGCAGCGCCTCGGGCTCCCGCTCCGCCAGCCGCACCGGGCCCGGCGGGTGGCTGCCGTAGCTGAACACCGGCAGGCCGATCTCCACCAGCTCGGGCGTGTCCCGGTGCAGTCCCCACACCACCAGGCCGGCCACGCCCGCTGCCTCCGCCTCCAGTACGGCGAGGTCACCGACGCAGGCCTCGTCCGTACGGCCGCCGTTGTCGATCACCAGCACATCGCCCGGCCGGGCCGTCCCGTACGCCTCCAGGAACACGTCCACGCTGCCGTAGTGCCGCGCCGGCAGCACCCGCCCGGCGACCCGCTGCCCGGCCACCACCGCCCCGATCCCGGCCGGCGCCACCCGCAACGGCACCCCGGCCCGGACACACGCATCCGCCACCAGCGGCGTCGACAACTCGGCGAAGTCCTCCAGCACGGCACACTCCCCTGACTCTCCCGGACCTGAGCGGACCCGGACCCGACCCTCCCCCGGCCCGGGCGCCGGGCGGGCGTGCCGCGATCGTACGACCCACGGGCGCCTCCGGGTTGCCGGGCAGGCGGGCCCGTGTCGTGATGGCTTACGGAACGGTGCGGGCCCCTCGGGCTCGCACCGAAGGCCTGGGGCGAGCCCGAGGGGCCCGATCACCAGGCATAGGGACCCCGTTCGCTCGGACCCGCACGGACGTCCCGGGCACCCGCGACGACAGCCGACCGGAGGTCAGGGATGGCGGAGCAGACCGCTTCGGCCACGGGCGCACGTCGCGCCGCAGCGAAGGTCGCCCTCGCGCTCGGCCTGGTGCTGTTCGCACAGGCCCTGCTCGCGCTGTGCCTCGTCAGCGCCCAGCAGCTGCTCGTACCGCGGAACATGCCCTTCGGTGTGACCGGGCCGCCCTCCCCCGTGGTCGCCGAGGTCGCGTCGAGGACGGGACTGGCCCTGACCGCCTACCCGAGCCCGTCGGCGGTGACGGACGCGGCCGACCGGGGCGAGCTGTACGGCGCGTACCTCAGCGGCGATGCGGCCGACACGTTGATCGTCGTTCCGTCGAAGAGCTTCTTCGCCCAGACCGAGCTGGAGCCGGCGTTCGTGGCGGCGGCGCACAAGCTGGGCCGGCCGGTGACCGTGCAGACGGTCAGACCGCTCGCCCCCACCGACCCGGTCGGCGCCGTGACCTCGCTCCTGCTGCTGCCGCTGCTGATCGGCGGGTACCTGGCCGCCGTCCTGGTCTACAAAGCCGCCCACGGCACCGCCGCCGCGCCGTGGCGCGCGCTCATCCTGGCCGGGTACGCGCTGGTCGGCGCCGTGCTGACCGACCTGATCGCCGGCCTGGGGATCGGCGCGTACTCCAGCAGCCACTTCTGGCCGCTGCTGCCCTGCTTCTGGCTCGTCACCTCGGCGGTGGCCCTGGCGGCCGCGGCGCTGCAGGCCCTGGTGGGCCGGATGGGCACCCTGCTCGTGGCGGTGCTCTTCATCGTCATCGGCGGCCCGCCCGCGGGCGGGCTGGGCACCTACCTGCTGCCGGTCTACTGGCGCAACATCGGGGTGCTCTTCCCACCCCAGAGCGCGGTCACCCTGATCAACCACGTGCTCTACTTCGGCGGGAGCGACATCAGCACCCCGCTCGTCGTCCTGTTCCTCTACGCCTTCGCCGGAACGGCCGTCATCGCCTGGTACGGCCGCATCCGCCCGGCCAGGGCGGCGGCCCGGACAGCCGGCGCAGCAGCGCCCGCGTCCCCGGCGGCGAGCCCGTCCAACGGCCGGCGCGGCCTGACCGGAATCCTCGTGGCCCTGGGCATCTGCGCCGTCATGCAGTGCCTGTTCGCCACCACCTACATGAGCGCCTCGCACGCCCCCAAGGCCACCGACCTGCCGTTCGGCGCCGTCGGCAGCTCGCCCGTGCTGGCCGCGGCCGAGCAGCACATCTCCCTGAAGGTCACCCCGTACCCGGACGAAGCCGCCGTCAGGACCGCGATCGACGAAGCCCGGCTGTTCGGCGCGCTGATCTCCTCGGGCGGCTCGAACACCCTGATCGTGGTGCCGTCCATGAGCGACCTGGCGCCGCTCGACCTCGCCGCCAGGTTCGAGGACGCCGCCAAGGCCACCGGCCAGACCCTGCAGGTGCAGCAGTACGCCCCGACGCCGCTGGTGCCCAAGGACCCGTTCGGCCTGGTCCAAGCACTCATGCTGGTCCCGCTGCTCATCGGCGGATACATGAGCTCGACCCTGCTCATGGCCGCGACCGGGCGGGCGGCCGGCCGCTGGCGCGCCGCCCAGCTGGCCGGATTCGCCGTCGTGAGCGGACTCGTCATCGATGTGATCGTCTGCTACTGGCTGCGGGGGTTCCCCAGCAGCAGGTTCTGGATCACCTGGCCCATCTGCACGCTGATCGTCGCCGTGGTGGCGTTCGTCGCCGCGATCCTGCAGAAGCTGCTCGGGCCGGTGGGCACCCTGGTGACGGTCGTCGTGATGATCCTCTTCGGCAACCCGTCCTCCGGCGGCGCGACCGGCGTGCCCTACCTGCCCGCCTTCTGGCGCGACCTCGGCCCCTACCTGCCACCCCGCAACGGCTACCTCCTGCTGCACCACACGATCTACTTCGACGGCCACGGAACCGGCCGGGCGCTGACCACCCTGCTCATCTACCTGGGCGTCGCAGCGGCCGTCCTGATCGTGCTCGACCTGCGCCGCCCGGAGGCCGCGGTACCGGTCGACGCCACCGAGGCGGCGGCCGTGGCCGTCCCGATCGGAGCCACGCCGTGACGTCCCCGCCCGCAGCGGATCCGGCGTCAGCTCCTCGAGCCGCGCCCGGGTACCGCCGGAGGCGGCCCGTCGACGCGATGGTCGTTTCCCGTCCCGGCGACGCACCGGCTCTGCCCGCCGTCGGATCTTGACGGCGTCGGACGGCGGCCTGAGATCGTTGCCGCATGTTCACCACACCTGCCCGGCCGGTCGACATCCTCGCTGTCCTGCCCGAGCTCGCGGTCCACGCGAAGAGTGCGACCCGCCTGCACCCGCGGCGCGGGGTACCGGCGCCGGCTGCGAGTTCCGTGGCCGGGCCGATGCTGTGGCCTACGGGTGAGCCGTGGCCGACCTGCCGACTGCCCCACATGGTGCAGGTCGAGCGGGAGGCCACCGCGGAGGAACTGGAGAGGTTCCGGCACTCCGACGAGGTCGGCGACCAGCGGTTCGCACAGCTGATCTCCCAGTTCCCCGATCAGGTTGCCGACCCGGACTCGCCCCTGAGCAGGATGCTGGCCAAGCGGCAGGAATTCCTGCGCGAGGCCGGGGCCCGGCCCCCTCGTGGGGCGACCCTGAAGACCTGGGCACCGGCCACTCCCGCCGAACCGGTCGTCATGCTTCCCGTCGTTCAGCTGCACGCTGCCGACATCTCCGAGGTCCGGTTCCCGGCCGGGACGGACCTGCTCCAGATCCTGTGGTGCCCGTATCAGCATCCTGATGTCCCAGGGATGCACGAGCACTACCGCGGGCCGGCCCCGAAGGTCATCTGGCGGGCCGCCGGGCCGCTCGCGGACACGGTCTTCCCGGCCCGCGGCGCCCCGGCGGACAGCGGCTACGTCCTGGAGCCGTGCGTTCTGCATCCCGAGCGCATCACCGAGTACCCCGACCTCGAGGATCTCCCCGACCCGTTGCAGTCGCGTGTGCACGCCTGGCAGGAGAGCCTCGGCGAGGAGCCGGGCCACGACTATCGCAACGATCTTGCCGTGGCACCCGGGCTCAAGACCGGTGGATGGCCGTACTGGCCGCACTGTCCCAGGCCGGTCCGGTGCAGCTGCGGCTCGGAGATGAGCCTGCTCCTGACGATGCCCCACGGGGAACGCGGCGCACCGAGCTGGACCCCGTCGGAGGAGCGATTCCGGGCCTCCGAGCGCGGCTACGACGCGGAGTTCCACGATCCGACGGGCTTCAGCGGTGCCCGCGACGAACTGCTCTTCTTCGTCTGCAGGCAGGACCCTCGCCACGATGTGTGGATCTCCATCGAGTAGTCACCTGCCGGACCTTGTCGGGGCAGACGCGAAATGCCCGCGGCCTGCCGATCCGCGCGCCGGAGCCGCCCGTTCCGGGGGAAGCGGGCGGCTGCGGCGGGAGAGCGGTCGGCAGGGTCAGCCGGTCACGGTGGGGAGCTTGGTGGTGAGGGCGGTGGGAACGAGGACCACGTCGGCCGCGTTGTAGGACCCCGCGGCGGCGGCCTTCTTGCTGCCACCGCCGACGACCTGCCAGACCGTCGCGCTGTCGGGGGACTTCAGCAGGGTGCCGTCGCTCGGCGCGGCCTTGGCGGCAGCGCCGTTCAGCCAGGTGCCGGGAACACCCATCAGGGACTGCTTGTCATAGCCGAAGCCGGTGAAGTCCGCGTTGGTGAGCGGCACGGCCATGCCGCCGGCGGTCACATAGACGGTCGCGTTGGCACCCGAGACGTCCTTGACCACGGTGCCGTTCTGGATCTGCTTGGCGACCGCCCCGCTCAGCCAGGCCTCGGGCACGCCCATCAGCGACTGCTTGTCATAGCCGTTGGCGGTCCACTCGGTGCCGGAGATCGGCAGCGCCGTGCCGTTGATCATCACGTAGATCGACGGGTCGGTGCCCTTCTGGCCCTGCACCACGGTGCCCGCCGGCAGGGTGCCCTGCTTCGCCGCGGCCAGCCACGCACCGGGGACACCCATGTCCGACCGAAGGTTGTAACCGTCCGCGTTCCACTCCGAACCCGCGATCGGCAGCGCCACACCGGCCACCATCACGAAGCGGTCCGAACCGCCCGCCTCGTCGTGCACCACCGTGCCCGCGGCGGGCGAGGACTGCCTCGCCGAGGCCAGCCACGACGACGGAACCCCCATGTCCGACCGAAGGTTGTAACCGTCCGCGTTCCACTCCGAACCCGCGATCGGCAGCGCCGCACCGGCCACCATCACATACCGCGCCGCACCACCGGCCTGGTCGTGCACCACCGTCCCCGACGGCAGGGTGGCCGCCAGCGCGTTGAAGGCCGCGTCATCGACCGTCACGACCTTGGACAGGTCGTAGCCGTCCGGCGCCACGTCCGAACCGTTGACGTACAGGCCGGCGCCGTTGATCAGCACCTTCACCGACGGGCCGTTCGGCGACTTGACCAGCGAACCGGCGGGCAGCGAGGACGGCGCCGGGTAGGTCGGCGAGCTCGGGTACGGGTTGCTGTGGTCGCCGACCAGCGGGCCGCCGCAGCTGGGCCAGGCGCCGGCGCCCTGGGGACCGTTCAGCACCTTCTCGGCGATCAAAATCTGCTGCTGCTTGGTCGCCTGGTTGGCGTACGAGGCGTAGGCGTTGCCGCCGTACGCGTTCCAGGTGTGCGAGTCGAACTGCAGGCCGCCGTAGTAGGTGACGCCGCCGGTCGTGTGCACGATGTCCCATCGGCCGCTGCTCTCGCACTGGGCGACCTTGTCCCAGTTGGAGACCGAGGCTGCGGACGCCTGTCCGCCGAGCACCAGCGGGGCGGCGAGGGCGAGCAGGGCGGCGCCGGTGAGGGCGAGGACGGACTTCCGGTGGATGTTCGCGGTCATGGTGGGTTCCCCCCGTGGGTGTCGGTCGGCGGTGCGTCGGTTCGGTCGGCGATGGCCGGGCAGCCCGGGCGGTGGTCCCGGGCTGCCCTGGCTGGAGGCGCGGTTACTGGACGGTGGGGAGCTTGGTGGTGAGGGCGGTGGGGACGAGGACCACGTCGGCCGCGTTGTAGGAGCCCGCGGCGGCGGCCTTCTTGCTGCCGCCGTTGACGACCTGCCAGACCGTGCTGCTGTCGGGGGACTTCAGCAGGGTGCCGTCGCTCGGCGCGGCCTTGGCGGCAGCGCCGTTCAGCCAGGTGCCGGGAACACCCATCAGGGACTGCTTGTCGTAGCCGAAGCCGGTGAAGTCCGCGTTGGTGAGCGGCACGGCCATGCCGCCGGCGGTCACATAGACGGTCGCGTTGGCACCGGAGATGTCCTTGACCACGGTGCCGTTCTGGATCTGCTTGGCGACCGCCCCGCTCAGCCAGGCCTCGGGCACGCCCATCAGCGACTGCTTGTCGTAGCCGTTGGCGGTCCACTCGGTGCCGGAGATCGGCAGCGCCGTGCCGTTGATCATCACGTAGATCGACGGGTCGGTGCCCTTCTGGCCCTGCACCACGGTGCCCGCCGGCAGGGTGCCCTGCTTCGCCGCGGCGAGCCACGCACCGGGGACGCCCATGTCCGCCCGCAGGTTGTAGCCGTCCGCGTTCCACTCCGAACCCGCGATCGGCAGCGCCACACCGCTGACGACCACGTAGCGGTCCGCACCGCCCGCCTCGTCGTGCACCACCGTGCCCGCGGCGGGCGAGGTCTGCCGGGCCGAGGCCAGCCACGAGGACGGAACCCCCATGTCCGACCGGAGGTTGTAGCCGTCCGCGTTCCACTCCGAACCCGCGATCGGCAGCGCCGCACCGGCGACCATCACGAAGCGGTCCGCGCCGCCGCCCTGGTCGTGCACGACGGTGCCGGACGGCACCGAACTCGGCAGGGCCCAGAACTTCGCGTCGTCGACGGTGACGACCTTCGAGAGGTCGTAGCCGTCCGGCGCCACGTCCGAGGCGTTGACGTACAGGCCGGCGCCGCCGATCATCACCTTCACCGCAGCGCTGCTCGGCGACTTGACCAGCGTGCCGGCCGGCAGGGACTGCGGGTCCGGGAGGCCCTGCGAGTCGTTGATGATGTTGTTGTAGCGCAGGCCGAAGTAGCCGCTCGCCGGGTGGCCACCGATGTTGCCGCTGTTGGTGTACGCGGTCGACTTGACCATGTCGGCTTTGGTGCTCGCCTCGGCGGTGTACGCAAAGAGGTGGTTCGCCTTGTCGATCCAGTGGTCGAACAGGACGATGTGGCCCGAGCCCATGATGGAGCCGTCGTGGGGATCGTTGTCGAGCGCGTCACCGGGCTGGAGGTCGTCCAGTGACACCCGGGTCGTCAGCGACCGCACGTCGATGGAGTCGGTGTTCTCGCTGCCGCTCAGGTGCCAGGCCATCGAGACGAAGCCGGAGCAGTCGGTGCGGTAGTACTTGCCGCCGACGTCGGTGGCGGAGGCGCTCTGGTTGTAGGGGACGTCGCGGTTGTACCAGTCGTTGGCCCGGGCGATCACCTCGCTGCGGGTGATCTGTCCGCCCACCGACGAAGCGGCGTGGGCGGTGCCGGTGGTGAGGGCGGTGCCGGCGACCGCGGCGGAGGCGGCGATGGCGGTGGCGAGGGTGGTGCGGGTGATCTTGGAGATCTTGGAGGAGGGCATGGCAAGGCTTCCTTCTGGAGGAGTGGATGAGGTGCGCCTCGGGCATGGCGAGGCAGCGAAGACCGTGGGGTGGCGCAGCGCCCCGTCAGGGGCGGCGCGGGTTCAGCGAGTGGCGCAGGTGGCGCCCGGCGGCGGGGCCGGGGGCAGGTAGCGCCGGTGGAGCAGCGGCGAGGCCTGGTGGCTGCGGGTGATCAAGTCGTGGGCCCGTCGGGCGGCCGGCCGGGCGCCCGGATCGGGGACGGTGAGCAGGTAGATCAGGAGGTCGGTGCGGTCGCCCTCGTTGCGGGCGGTGACGTGCTGGAGTCCGTCGGCGGGCCGTGCGTGGGCCCACAGGGCGCCGAGGACTTCCTCAGCCTCACCGGCTGCCGCCTCCGCCGGGGACCTGCGGCGCAGGGTGGCGTAGACGATGTCCACGGGAGGTCAGTCGCCCCAGGTGAAGGACGCGGCGACCGGGGTGGTGGCCGTGGCGGCGGAGGCGGCGGGGGCGGCGGCGAGGGCGGCGACGGTGACGGCGAGGACCGCGGCGGCCTGGGCGATGCGGGTGCGGAACATGAGAGTGACCTTTTCTGACGAGGGGTTGACTGCTTCCGGTCACACGTCCCGCGGTAGACACCGGACCGGCGTTCCGCCCGGTTTCCCTGGCGGCGATGACCAGCTTTCCTCGCCGCTGACCTGGGCGGAAGGACTTGCCGGTGTCCCCAACCCGACAGTCCGCTTCCGGACATAGGGGCATGCACATGTCATGAAAGTGCCTTCACCCAGGCCCCTCATCGAACGAATTTCCGGCACATTTGTCCCCCGCCGCACAGAAAAGCCCTTTTGATCATCGTTGAAGAAGGGTTTCCGACCTGCGAGGATTCGCACGCCATCGATCATGGTGGCGCGACTGTCGAGTCCTGGGGGGACGCGATGCTGGAGGCACTCGGGTTGTCGGCCGAGGCTGCCGCCGTCTACCGGGCGATGCTCGACCACCCGCTGCACGGTGTGGACGGACTCGCGGACCGGAGCGGCCTGACGCCCGTCCAGGTGCACGGATGCCTGGACGAACTCGGCGCGCTGATGCTCGTCAGGGCTTCCGCGGAACACCCGGGACAGCTGCGGGCGGTGGACCCCGAGATCGGGCTGGCCGACATGCTCGCCCGCCACGAAGCCGAACTCGCCGCCCGCCAGGCCCAGTTGGCCGCCTCGCGGGCCGCCGTCACCCGGATGGTCGCCGACCGCGCCGAGCACCGCTCCTCGCACGGGGAACGCCTGCTCGGGATGGACGCCATCCACAGCCGCCTGGAGCGGATGGCCCGCCAGACCAGTACCGAGGTCCTCTGCACCCAGCCCCGCGCCCAGCGCGCCGAGGACCTGGACGCCGGCCGGCCCGCCGACGGCGAGGCGCTCGCCCGCGGTGTCACCATGCGGACGCTCTACCAGGACGCCACCCGCCGCCAGCCGCACGTCACCGCGTACGCGCACTGGCTGCTCAGCCGGGGCGGCGAGGTCCGGACCGCGCCCGCGGTTCCCCAGCGGGTGATCATCGTCGACCGGGCCCAGGCGCTGGTCCCGATCGACCCCGCCGACAGCCGCAAGGGCGCGCTCCACGTCACCGAGCCCGGCATCATCGGCGCCCTGCTCGACCTCTTCGAGCAGGCGTGGAGCACCGCCGTCCCGCTCGGCGCGGCCCAGCCGGACGACCCGGTGACCGGGCTCACCCCGACCGAGCGCGAGCTCCTGCGCCTGCTCGGAAACGGCCTCACCGACGACGCCGTCGGTCAGCGCCTCGGCATCTCCTCACGCACCGTCGGCCGCCACATGGCGTCGATCATGGAGCGGCTGGACGCCAGCAGCCGTTTCGAGGCCGGGATCAAGGCCGCCCACAAGGGCTGGCTCTGACCGCCCGCCCGCCCGCCGACGGTCGGACCCGGGCGTAACGCGCGCCGAAGCGGCGTCGTGGGCGCCCTTGCCGCGGGGCCGGCGGGAGCGGCCCGCACCGGAGTGTTCGGCGGCGCGGACCCGGGCGATCGGTCCGGCCGCGCCGGCCCGGACTCGGCGAGGACGTGGATCGCATCGGACGGGCCCGCCGAGGCCGAAGCGGTCGGGGAACGGGCGACCCCGCGGCTCGGCACGGGCCACCCCGAGCCGTTCGCCGAGCCGCACGAAGAGTGACCGTCGAGTGTGAGCGTCAGCGGCGGGCCCGGTGGCGGTGGGCGCCCGGGCGAGGCCTTCCCTCGGCCCGGTGGCGGCTCCATGACCGCGGGGCGGGGACGAGTCCGCCCCTCCCCCTTCGACGGCCAGGAGGCCCGGTGTCGGCCTCGGTCAGGACCACGACGGACTCACGCCCATCCAGCCCCCGCCAACGGATCTCCCCCACCGCCCGGCTGACGAGCCGTCCGCCCGCGCCCCGAAGAGTCCGACCACAGGAGTCCGACCCCGAATGCACCCGCCAGGGCCCGCCGGGCTCGGCCACCGCCTCGAACAGGCCCCCACAACGCAGAGATCCCGCCCGATCGCAAGGATCGGACGGGATCTCGTCAACCATTCACGAGCCAACTCGCGAACAGTTGTTGGGTGGAGCTGAGGGGATTCGAACCCCTGACCCCCTCGATGCGAACGAGGTGCGCTACCGGACTGCGCCACAGCCCCAACGAGAAGAAACTCTATCACCTCCGCGGGGCCACTCATGACCGCCCCGGGAGACGGACCGCCCCGCCGCGGTGGCGGTGGCCTGCGGCGGGGCGGTCGGGTCACTCGTTGGCCGCGCGCAGGCGCGGCCGGCAGTCGGCCTCGGCCGGGGGCGGGACGTGCTCGGCGTACTGGTCGAAGAGCGGGGTGTTGGCGCGGGGCGGGGCGCCGGCCGTGCGGCCGGAGTCCCAGGTGCCGGGTGCGTTCAGGTCGAGGCTGCGAGTGACCCGGGGGGCGACCGGCGCGGTGACGTAGGTGGGCAGCGGGACGGGGACCGGCTCCCAGGAGTCGGGGCCGGCTGCACCGCGCTCCCGCATGCCGTCCACCCACTCCTCGTGCTCGGTCGCCTCCGCGACGGCGGTGGTCGCGGCCTGCGGCCGGGCGCCGCGGCCCCGCCGATCGCCGTCGTCCTCGCCCTCGGGCTCGCCCGCGCGGCCTGCGTCATGTCCGCCGGGTTCGGCGGCCAGCCGCAGGTGGACGCGGTCCGGGTCGGTGGCGTGCGCCGCGTCGTGCGGTGCGGCGGCGCGGTCCCGGTCGGCCGCGGCGCGTTCCCGCTCGCGGGCCCGCAGGCGTTCGGCGGCCTGGGCGGCGCGCACCCGGTCGAACTTGACCTCGTACCGCTGGCGCTCCAGCCGGCGCAGGTGGCCGATGTAGAGGGTGAGCAGGAGGGCCGGGATCATCGGCAGCCAGATGAACGCCACGCCCGCGACCGCGGCCGCGACGGCGCCCAGTGCGAAGGCGAGGAAGAGCGCGGTGACCATCCGCCGCCGCCGGGCCAGCAGCCTGGCCCGCCGCTCGACGGAGGCCGCACCCTGCGGATGACCGGACGCGTGCGAGCCGTGACCGTGCCCGCCCTGGCCGTGCGGCGTCCCGTCGTGGCGCGTCTGCACCGCGACGGGATCGGCCTCGGACGCAGGCCCGGACGCGGACTCGGACCCGGACTCACGCGACGGCTCGGCCGCCGGCTCGTACGGGCGCGCCGGGTCGGGCCGCCGCGCGAGGTCCGGGGCCGCGTCGAAACCGGCTCCGGCGTCGGCGTCGGACCCCTCGTCGGGGCCGAGGCCGGAACCGGGGTCGAGGTCGGGGGCGACGCCGGCCGTGCCGTCGTCGCTGTCGGTCTGGTCACCCAGGGTCCTGGCCGCTCGCCGCTCCATGGCCGAACGTCCGGCCAGCAGGCGGATCGCGGTGCTGAAGCGTTCCGTCGGACGTGACTCGTTGAGCTCGTCCTGCCTGCGGAGCCACATCGGCACCAGATAGGCAGCCCAGGCCCCTACGATGACCGCGTAGATAAGGCCGCTACTGCTCACGTTTCACACGGTACGGGCGTGGGGGAAGGCCTGGCAGCAATTTGGCGCGGCGTGTCGTGTGATCAAGCTGATTCTCCGACTATTTTGCCGGTATTTGTGACGGCTCGACCCGGACGCGATGCCATATCGATATCTATTTCGAACATACATTCAATTACCGGGCCGGAGGCCACTTCTGACCGAGCGCCAGCGGGTCAGCATGCCCTCCGGAACCTCCTCCGCCGTCAGTGCGTACACGAGGTGGTCGCGCCAGTCGCCGTCGATGTGGAGGTACCGGGGCCGCAGGCCCTCCTCGCGGAACCCGAGCTTCTCGGCGACCCGCCGGCTGGGCCGGTTCTCCGGTCTGATGCAGACCTCGACCCGGTGCAGGCCCATGGTGCGGAAGCAGTGGTCGACGGCGAGCGCCACCGCGGTCGGCATGATGCCGCGGCCGGCCGCGGTCTCGTCCACCCAGTAGCCGACGTTGGCCGAGCACATCGAGCCCCAGGTGATGCCGCCCACGGTGAGCTGGCCGACCAGCTGGTCCCGGTACAGCACCACGAACGGCAGCATCCGCCCGGCGGCCGCCTCGCCGCGCAGGTAGCGCACCATCTGGCGGTAGGTCGGCCGCGACCCGGCGGTGCTGCCCGACGGGGCGGGCGGGACGGTGGCCTCCCAGCGCCGCAGCCAGTCCCGGTTGCGGCGGCTGATCTCCTGCCAGGGGCGCTGGTCGCGGACCCGGATCGGGCGCAGGGTGATGTCCCCCTCGCGCAGTTCGACCGGCCAGCCCGCGTTCAGCTCGTGCTCCCCTCGGACGGCCCGGACCCGGCGGCGTCGGGCCTCGGGTGGTCCCCGCCGGCCAGCTGGTCGACCGCGTGCGGGAGCAGCGGGGCGAGGACGGCGAGGCCGTCCCGGACACCGCCGGCCGAGCCCGGCAGGTTGACGATCAGCGTACGTCCGGCCAGGCCCGCCAGCCCCCGGGAGAGCGCGGAGGTCGGCACCTTCTCGCGGCCGTACGCCCGGATGGCCTCGGGGATGCCGGGGATCTCGCGGTCGATCACCCGGGCGGTCATCTCGGGGGTGAGGTCCATCGGGGAGATGCCGGTGCCGCCGGTGGTCAGGACGACGTCGTACCCGGCCGCGACGGCGGCGCGCAGGGCGGCCTCGACGGGTTCGCCGTCCGGGACCACCTGCGGGCCGTCGGCCTCGAAGCCCATCCGCTGCAGGCCGGCGACCAGCAGCGGGCCGCCCTTGTCCTGGTACACGCCGGCCGAGGCCCGGTTGGAGACGGTGAGCGCGAGGGCCTTCACCGGGCGTCCTCGCGGGTCCAGTCGCCGCTCTTGCCGCCGGTCTTGGTGAGCACCCGGACGTCCTCGATCGCGGCGGCCTTGTCGACGGCCTTGACCATGTCGATGACGGTGAGGCCGGCGACGGCGACGGCGGTCAGCGCCTCCATCTCGACCCCGGTGCGGTCGGCGGTCCGCACGGTGGCGGTGATCTCGACGGCGTCGTCGGCGACGGCGAGGTCGACCTTGACCCCGGAGATGGCGATCGGGTGGCAGAGCGGGATCAGGTCGGGGGTCTTCTTGGCCCCCATGATCCCGGCGATCCGGGCGACCGCGAGGGCGTCGCCCTTGGGGACGCCCTCGCCGCGGAGCAGTTCGACCACGCGGGCCGAGACCCGGACCCGTCCGGCGGCCACCGCAGTGCGCACGGTGGTGGCCTTCTCGGAGACGTCGACCATCCGGGCCGCGCCGGTGTCGTCGACGTGGGTGAGGCGGTCGGCGCTGGGGTTGTCGGTCACGGGGTCACTCCAGGAGCGCGGGTCGAATACCGCGCTACCGTACAACCAAGCCCGGCGCCGGGCTCACCCCGACTGCTCCGTGAGCAGCACGACGTCGACGGTGCTCCCGGCGGGCATCGCGGTGGTGTCCTCGGGGACGGTGATCAGGCAGTTGGCCCGGGCGAGCGCGCCGACCAGGTGCGAGCCCTCGCCGCCGACCGGGGCGACCCGTCCGTCGGCGTACCGTCCGCGCAGGAACTGCCGGCGGCCGGCCGGGGAGCGCAGGTCGGCGGTGCAGACGGCGGTGACCACCGGTCGGTGGACGTCGGGGGCGCCGAGCATGGTGCGGATGACCGGGCGGACGAACAGCTCGAAGGAGATGTAGGCGCTGACCGGGTTGCCGGGCAGGGCGAGCAGCGGCACGCCGGTGCCCTCGCCGATCCGGCCGAAGCCCTGCGGCTTGCCGGGCTGCATCCGCAGCCGGCGGAAGTCCATCCCGCCGTAGCTCTCGAAGACCTCCTTGACCACGTCGTACGCGCCGACGCTGACGCCGCCGCTGGTGACGATCAGGTCGGCCCGGCCGAGCTGGTCCTCGAGCACGGAGCGCAGCACGGCGGCGTCGTCGGGGACGCCGCCGACCCGGTAGGCGATGGCGCCGGCGTCCCGGGCGGCCGCGGTGAGGGTGAAGCTGTTGGAGTCCCAGATCCGGCCGGGGCCGGTGGGCTCGCCGGGCTGGACCAGCTCGCTGCCGGTGGAGAGCACCACCACGCGCGGGCGCGGGCGGACCCGGACGGTGCCGCGGCCGATCGCGGCCAGCAGGCCGAGCTGGGTGGGGCCGAGCACGGTCCCGGCGTCGAGCACCTGGTCGCCGCGGGCGAGGTCGCTGCCGCGGCGGCGGACGTGGTCGCCCTCGCCGACCGGGCGCAGCACCCGGACCTCCTCGTCGGCGGTGGCCGCGCCCATCGCGTCGGCGGCCCGCCCGGTGCCGGTGCCGCCGTCGGTCCACTCGACCGGGGCGACGGCCTCGGCGCCGGGCGGCAGCGGGGCACCGGTCATGATCCGGGCGGCCTGCCCGGGTCCGACCTTGGGCAGCTCGCCGGTGCCGGCGGCGATGTCCCCGACCACGGCGAGCACCGAGGGGTACTCGCCGGTGGCGCGGGCGGTGTCGGCGGTGCGGACGGCGTAGCCGTCCATCGAGCTGTTGTCGAAGGGCGGCAGGTCGACCTCGGACCGGATGTCCTCGGCCAGCCGGCAGCCCTGGGCGTCGAGCAGTTGCAGCTCGATCGACGGCAGCGGGGCGACCCCGGCGAGGACGTCGGCGAGGTGCTCGTCGACGCTCCACAGCCGGGGCGCCGGGCCCGAGGGCTCCTCGCAGCAAGGGTTGTCGGTCCCGGTCATCGCCTCACGCCCACTTCTCCACGGTTCGGCCCGCTAGGTTCAGCTCTGCATCTCGGTGGCGACGAACTCGGTGAGCCAGGACCGGAACTCCGGGCCGAGGTCCTCGCGTTCGCACGCCAGACGGACGATAGCGCGCAGGTAGTCGGCGCGGTCGCCGGTGTCGTAGCGGCGGCCCTTGAAGAGCACGCCGTGCACCGGGCCGCCCTCGGACTCGCCGCGGTCGGCCAGTTCGCGCAGCGCGTCGGTCAGCTGGATCTCGCCGCCGCGGCCGGGGGGCGTGTTGCGCAGCACGTCGAAGACGGCCGGGTCGAGCACGTACCGGCCGATCACCGCGTAGTTGGACGGCGCGTCGGCGGTGTCGGGCTTCTCGACCAGGTCGGTGATCCGGAAGACGTCGTCGCCGAGGCCGTTGGGCTTGACGGCGGCGCAGCCGTAGAGGTGGATCTGGGAGGGGTCGACCTCCATCAGCGCGACCACGGAGCCGCCGAGCTCCTGCTGGACCTCGATCATGCGGGAGAGCAGCGGGTCGCGCGGGTCGATCAGGTCGTCGCCGAGCAGGACCGCGAACGGCTGGCCGGCCACGTGCTGTTCGGCCACCAGCACGGCGTGGCCGAGGCCCTTGGGGTCGCCCTGGCGGACGTAGTGCATGTTGGCGAGCTGGACGGACTCCTGGACGCGGCGCAGGCGGTCGTGGTCGCCCTTGCGGGTGAGCAGCTCCTCCAGCTCGTACGCGCGGTCGAAGTGGTCCTCCAGGGCCCGCTTGTTACGCCCGGTGACCATCAGTATGTCGGAGAGCCCGGCGGCGGACGCCTCTTCGACGACGTACTGGATGGCCGGCTTGTCGACGACCGGCAGCATCTCCTTGGGAGTGGCCTTGGTCGCCGGCAGGAACCGCGTCCCCAGTCCGGCTGCGGGCACGACAGCCTTGGTGACGGGGGGGCGGGCGTTCGTCTGAGTCATGCGGTGACCTTACTAAGGCGTGCTGGCGCCCAACTGAGAGTGATATGAACCGACTATGAAACCGTATCCCGCGCGGCCCCCGTTGCGGTGGCCCGGGATGCTCCGGCGGACGTGAGGGAGACCTCGTCCGCGCAGGTGGCCACACTACCGGGCCCGTCGGGCCGGTCCGGAACGTTCGGGTGAGGGCTGCGGGGCGGTTGTGCGACCGTCGCGTCGACGGTCGGTGTACCGCCGGGTTCGGCGGGCAGTTCCCGTACCCGGGCGGCCCGTTCACCGGCAACCCCTTCGTGGACGATCGCCCCGTTGACGCCGGGCGCGGGAGCGCTCCGCTCGTGGGCGGCGTCCTCACCGGCGGCCACCGCCACCGCGCGGACGGCCGGCGGCGGGTCGTCCGGCCCGGCGCCGCCGCACCAGCGGTCGCCGCCGGCCGCCCGGGCCTCGGCCAGTGCCCGGTCGGCGGCGCGCAGCAGCAGCGCCGCGTGCCCGCCGTCCCGGGGCAGCACCGCGACGCCGACCGCGGCGGTCAGCCCGTTGCCGGTGGAACGGCGCGGGGCGGGGCCGGCCGGCGACCAGTCCAGCAACTGGTGGCGGCGCACGGCCCAGCAGAGCCGCTCGGCGACCTGGGCTGCGCCCTCGGCGCCGGTGTCCGGCAGCAGCACCAGGAACTCCTCGCCGCCGTAGCGGCCGAAGGTGTCCGAGCGGCGGATCTCGATGCTGAGCCGCTGCACCAGGTCCCGCAGGATCGCGTTGCCCCGGCCGCGGCCGTGCTCGGCGACGATCGCGTCGAAGCCGGCGATCTCCAGCATCAGCAGGGCGAGCTGGCGGGGGCGGCCCTCGGTCTGCTCGGCCCGCCGGGAGCGTTCGATCTCCCGGTCGAGGGTGAGCTGCAGGTGGCGGTAGTTCCACACGCCGGTGAGCGGGTCGCAGGCCGCCGTGCGCTGCAGCTCCTCGCACTCCTGTTCAAGTTCGGCGACCCGCTGGAGCAGTTCGGCCTCGCGCGCCGAGGTCCGGGCGACCGTCCGCCGCAGCCGCAGTCCGCACCAGCCGGCGGCGGCCAGCGCGGCGCCGCCGATCGGGGCCAGCGCGTGCACCAGGAGCGGGGTGGACATCGGCGCCCTTCCTCGTGTCAGGCTCTGCACACCGTGCCGGTGCCGAGCTGTGGAGATCCCTTGACTGCCAATCCGTTGTCCAACGACAAGGCCGCGCTGAGGTCACGGCTGCTGGCCGCGCGGCGGGCGCTGAGCAGCGCCGAACGGGTGGCGGCCGCCGAGGCGCTGGCCGGCCACGCCGGGGCGCTGGCACGGGCCGCGGCGGCCGGGGATCTCGGGGCGCCCGAGGGATCCGGGGAGGGCGCGCCGACGGTGGCCGCGTACGTCTCGGTCGGCGCCGAACCGGGCACCGGTCCGCTGCTGGACGCCCTGCTGGCCCGCGGGGTGCGGGTGCTGCTCCCGGTGCTGCTGCCCGACAACGACCTGGACTGGGCCGCCTACCAGGGCCCCGGCCGACTCGCCCCCGCCTCCCGCGGCCTGCTGGAGCCGACCGGCGACCGGCTCGGGCCGGCCGCGGTGTGCGCGGCCCGGCTGGTGCTGCTGCCGGGCCTGGCGGTCGACCGGCGGGGGGTGCGGCTCGGCCGCGGCGGCGGCTCGTACGACCGGGTGCTGGCCCGGCTGGCGGCGGCCGGTGCGCGCCCGTACCTGGCGACCCTGCTCTACGACGCGGAGCTGCTGGCCGAGGTGCCGGCCGAGCCGCACGACCTGCCGGTGGACGCGGCGGTCACGCCGTCCGGGGTGGTCCGGTTCTGAGCCGCCCGGCGGCGCTCCCGCAACGGCGCGCGGGCCGCCCGGGCCGCTCCCCGAGGGGCGGCCGGACGGCCCGCGCAGTGCGGCCGGACCGGCGGCTCAGCCGGCCAGCAGCGTCATGGTGTGCTTGGTGGACTTGTCCACCGCCTCCGGCGAGTAGGACCAGGACAGCAGCTTCCCGTCCGCCCAGAGCTGGGTCTGGTCGTTGTAGTTGTCGTGGAAGGCGTGGCCGGATTCGCCGCCGACGTTGATCCACCGGGAGGCGTCGAAGTCGCTCAGGTCGACCACCATTCGCATCGAGGGGATCCAGTCGACCTGGTACCCGGCCGCCGCGTTCCAGCCGGCCGCGTCGACCGCGGCGGTGCCGCCGGAGAGCTGGTACGGACCCCGGTTGAGCAGCCGGTGGACCAGGCCGGAGGCGATCGACGAGTCGTCGCTGCCGAGGGTCTGCTCCTTGAGGGTCAGCGTGTGCAGCCGGCCCCAGTTCCAGGTCTTTATGTCCTTGCCGAGCTGGGCGGTGAGGTCCTGCCGGGCGTCCTTCATGGCCTCCGCCAGCAGGGACTCCAGCCCGTGCTGCGAGCGGTGGTTGGAGTCGATGTAGTTCCACCACGTGCTGTCGGGCCGGGTGAGCTGCTGGCGGACCACCTCGGTCCAGCGGTCGCCGCCGTCCGGCTGGGCGGAGCCGGCCTTGCGGGTGCCGCACTCGGTGACGGCCTGGGTGGTGTTGCCGACCGCCCCCTCGGGCAGGGTGGCGTCGCGCTTCTGCCGCACCAGCAGGCAGTCGCCCTCGGCCCGCAGACCGGCCGGGAACTTCTGCCCGAAGGCCAGGGTGAGCAGCTGGCGCCAGACGCCGTTGTAGTACGCGGCGGCGGCGGAGTCGGCGTCCTGGTGGAAGTTCCAGGTGCGCAGCAGGTCCTGGGCCTCGCGCACGTACGGGTCGTCGACCTGCACCTTGAGCAGCAGCGGCACCAGGGTCTGGGCCATCACGCTGGTGTTGTCCAGCTGGATGGCCTGCATGTCGTCCGGGGAGATCTTGCCGCCGTTCTTGAGCCGGGACTCGATCTGGTCGGTGATCTCCTTGGCGCGGGTGCCGTACTCCCAGTCCTTGGTGAGCAGGTACTTGTAGCCGGGGTCGACCACGGCCTGGTTGGCGGTGACGAGGTAGCCGGCCGGGGGGTTGTAGCTGTAGGGCAGCGACTTGAAGGGGATCCAGTCCTTCTTCCAGCCGTAGGAGGAGTCCCAGCCGGGCGCCGGGTAGGTGCCGTCGCCCTTGGTGCGCTGCGGGATCGTGCCGGGGGCCTGGTAGCCGATGTTGCCCTTGGTGTCGGCGTAGATCAGGTTCTGCGCGGGGACCGCGAAGTCCTCGGCCGCGGAGCGGAAGTCGTCCCAGCCGGCCGCCCGGTCGAGCTTGAAGACGGCGTCCATGGTCCTGCCGGGGGTCAGCGCGGTCCACTGCAGGGCGACGCCGTAGCCGGCCGCGCGGTCCGGGGCGGCGTTGCCGACCGGCGCGTTCTGGCCGACGTGCTGCTGCTCGGTGCTCTGGTCGGAGATCAGCGGCAGCCCGTCCTGGGTGCTGCGGACGGTGATGGTCCGGTCCTCGCCGCCGGCGACCTTGATGGTCTCCTTGCGGGACTGGAACTTCATCTCCTTGCCGTCGACCAGGTAGGTGTCCGGTCCGGTGACCTTCTCCAGGTACAGGTCGGTGACGTCGGCGCCGAGGTTGGTGAAGCCCCAGGTGATGTCCTTGTTGTGGCCGATGACCACGCCGGGCATGCCGGAGAAGGTGAAGCCCGCCGTGTCGTAGTTGCAGGTCTTGCTCACCGCGCGGCAGTGCAGGCCCATCTGGTACCAGACGGACGGCAGGCCGGGGCCGAGGTGCGGGTCGTTGGCCAGCAGCGGCTTGCCGGTGGTGGTGTGCTTGCCGTCGACCACCCAGGAGTTGGAGCCGATGCCCTGGCCCTGCGGGCCGAGCAGCTGCGGCATCGCGGTGATCTTGTTCGAGACGTCCTGCAGCAGGGCGTCGGTGACGGCCCGGCTCTGCGTGGTGGCACCCGCGGCCGGGGCCGCCGGGCTCTGGCCGTCGGCGGGCTTGTAGCCGCCGTCGGCGGCGACCGTCCCGGTCTTCACGATCGTGCCGTTGCGGGCGTACGGGTACTCCGGGTAGAGCTGGGCGATCTGGTCCGGGTCGAAGTCCTGCGCGAGCAGGGCCCGGTCGATCTCGTCCTGCATGTTGCCGGAGAGGTTCCAGGCCATCGCCTTGAGCCAGGCCACCGAGTCGACCGGGTCCCACTTCTCCGGCTTGTAGTCGCCGTTGACGGCCCCGAGCAGGGTGTACTCCAGCGAGGCGCTCGACCCGCCCGGGTGCTCGTCCAGCCAGGCGTTCACGCCGTCCGCGTAGGCCTGCAGGTTCTTCTTGGTGTCGTCGGAGAGCCTGGTGTCGTACTCCTGCTGCGCGACCTGGCGCCAGCCCATGGTGCGCAGGAAGCCGTCGGTCTCGACCTGCCCGGAACCGAACATTTCGGACAGCCGGCCGGAGGTGATGTGCCGCCGGACGTCCATCTCCCAGAACCGGTCCTGGGCCTGCACGTAGCCCTGGGCCCGGAACAGGTCGGCGTCGGTGTCGGCGTACAGCTGCGGGATGCCGTTGGCGTCGCGCTTGACGTCGACCGGGGCGGACATGCCGGCCACCTTGACGGTGCCCTCGACCACGGGGAACGAGGCCTGGACGGTGCGCACCCCCCAGTAGGCGCCGCCGGCCACGCCGGCCACCAGCAGCACGGCCAGCACGATCACGATCAGGCGAGCGCGCCGGAACTTCTTCGAGCGGGACATCCGGATCCTTGGCTGGAGAGACTTTTTGCGGCCGTGACAGGTCACCACATTAGGGCGACTCAAGTGGCGGGCGAACACGGGGGACGCCCACGGTTGGATCAGGGGGACGATACCTGGGCAGGGCGACTGGCAGCGGACATCAAAGATCAGGTAAAATGTTAGACTGAGTAACGATTCATCAGCTGCCCCCTCACACCACCGAGGTGCTCCTGCGTGACCGTCGACCAGCTGAACCAGTTCCTGCTCGAGTTCTCCGTGATCCTGCTGGTCGCGGTGGTCGCCGTGCGCATCTCCACCCGGTCGGGCCTGCCCAGCCTCCTGATCTACCTCGGCATCGGCGTCGCCCTGGGCCAGAACGGCCTGGGGATCAGCTTCAACAACGCCGAGCTGACCCAGGTCCTCGGCTACGCGGCACTGGTGGTCATCCTCGCCGAGGGCGGCCTCAAGACCAGCTGGAAGGCGATACGGCCGGTGATGCCGGCCGCCACCGTGCTGGCCACCGTCGGCGTCGCGGTCAGCGTCTTCGTCACCGCCGCCGGCGCCCACCTGCTGGTCGGCCTGGACTGGCGCAGCTCGATGCTGCTCGGCGCGATCGTCTCCTCCACCGACGCCGCCGCGGTCTTCTCGGTGCTGCGGATGGTCCCGCTGCCCGAGCGCCTCACCGGCCTGCTGGAGGCCGAGTCCGGCTTCAACGACGCCCCCGTGGTGATCCTGGTGGTGGCCTTCGCCACCGCCGGACCGCTCGACCCCTGGTACATGCTGGTCGGCACGATCATCGCCGAACTGGCCATCGGCGCCGCGGTCGGCTACGCCGTCGGCCGGATCGGCGCGTACGGGGTCAAGCACGTCGCGCTGCCGTCCTCCGGCCTCTACCCGATCGCCGTGCTGGCCCTGGTCGTGCTCGCCTACGCGGGCGGCGCGCTGCTGCACGGCTCCGGCTTCCTCGCCGTCTACATCGCCTCGGTGGTGCTGGGCAACAGCAAACTGCCGCACGGCCCGGCCGTCCGCGGCTTCGCCGACGGACTCGCCTGGATCGGGCAGATCGGCATGTTCGTCGTGCTCGGCCTGCTGGTCACCCCCGAGACCATGCGCTCCGCGATAGTCCCCGCCCTGGTCGTCGGCGCGGTCCTGGTGTTCGTCGCCCGGCCCGCCTCGGTGCTGGCCACCATGACGCCGTTCCGGCTGCCCTGGCGCGAGCAGGCCCTACTCAGCTGGGCCGGCCTGCGCGGCGCGGTGCCCATCGTGCTGGCCACCATCCCGCTGGTGGCGGAGGTGCCGAGGGCCCAGGAGCTGTTCAACGTCGTCTTCATCCTGGTCGTGGTCTTCACCCTGCTCCAGGGGCCGACCCTGCCGCTGGTCGCCAAGCGCCTGCGGATCGGCGAGGGCTCGATCGGCCAGGACCTCGGCATCGAGTCCGCGCCGCTGGAGAAGCTCCACGGCCACCTGCTGTCGGTCTCGCTCGCGGCCGGCTCGCGGATCTCCGGCGTCGAGGTAGGCGAACTGCGGCTGCCCAAGGGCGCCGCCGTGACCCTGGTGGTGCGCGACGGCGCCAGCTTCGTACCGGAGCGGGCCACCGTGCTGCGCGCCGGGGACGAGCTGCTGGTGGTCACCACCGAGGAGGTCAGCGAGGCCGCGGAACGGCGGCTGCGGGCCGTGGACAAGGGCGGCAAACTGGCCGGCTGGCTGCGCGGGCGGCAGGCGGACGGGTAGCCCGGGGGCCGTGATGCGGCGGGCGGCCCAAGGGGCGCGGGGGCCGTGGTGCGGCGGGGGAGCCAAGGGGCGCGGGGGCCGTGGTGCGGCGGGGGACCCAAGGGGCGCGGGGGCCGTGGTGCGGCGGGGGACCCAACGGGCGCGGGGGCCGTACGGGTCGGAACGGCAGGGGTGTGCCGCTGTTCACCTTCCGTTACCAGCTGGGGCTTGCCATGACCCGCTAGGATGAAGGTATATAGGCGTTATCAGCGTTTTCGTTTTCAAGACTGAACCACCCGCAACATCTGCCTGAAGCAGAGTTGGCGCGACCGCTCGGCGGCCGCGGTCCGCAGTTGAACTGAGCTTCTCTGGCCCCCGCTTCCACGATCTGGCCAGCCGGACCCGGTATCTACCCCGGTCGACGCGCGAGAGGACGACTCTCGGCGCCGTCGGGGCTCTTCCCTGCCCTGTTCCGCGCTACCAGGCAGCAGGAAGGACCGACCGTGACGGCCCGCCGAACGGTCGAAAGCCCCGACACCCCCGCCCGGGCGGGCTACGGAGCGCTGCTCCGCACCCCCGGCGCCTGGACGTTCCTGACCCCGGCCTTCGCCGCCCGGCTGCCCTACGCGATGCTCAGCCTGGGCATCGTGCTGCTGGTCTTCCAGACCCACGGCTCGTACGGCACGGCCGGCGCCGTCGCGGCGGTCTCCGCCGTCGCGCAGGCCCTCGTCGGCCCGCAGACCGGCCGGCTGGCCGACCGCTACGGCCAGGCCGCGGTCCTGCTGCCCAGCATCGCCGTGCACGCGGTCTCGGTCGGCGCCCTGATCGCACTGGCCCTCGGGCACGCCCCGGTCTGGACGCTGTTCCTGGCCGCCGCGCCGGCCGGTGCCAGCGTGCCGCAGATCGGCGCGATGGTCCGGGCCCGCTGGGTCGGCCGCCTGTCCGACCGGCCGGCCATGCTCAACACAGCCTTCGCCTTCGAGTCGGTCACCGACGAGTTCACGTTCGTGATCGGCCCGGTCCTGGCCACCGCGATCGCCACCCAGGCGTCCCCCGCCGCCGGCCTGATCGCGGAGGCCGCGCTGACCGTGGCCGGCGGACTCGCCTTCGCCGCCCAGCGGCGCACCGCCCCGGCCCGGCACCCCCGGGTCGAGGGCGTCCAGCGGGTCTCCGCCCTGGCCTCCCCCGGCGTACGGCTGCTGGCCGCCTCGTTCCTGGGCGTCGGCACCGTCTTCGGCGCCATGCAGGTCTCGGTCACGGCCTTCGCCGAGTCGGCCGGACAGGCCGGCGCCAACGGCACCGTCTACGGGATCTTCGCCGGCGGCTCGATGATCGCGGGCGTGCTCTACGGCCTGGTCGGCTGGAAGCGCTCGGCCCGGCAGCGGATGCTGATCTGCTACGCGCTGCTGGTCCTCGGCTGCTCCACGCTGTGGGCGATGCCCAGCCTGACCGCGCTCGCGGTCGCCGGACTGTTCTGCGGCCTCGCCATCGCACCCACGCTGATCACCGGGTACACCCTGGTGGAGACGCTGGTCGCGGACGGCGCCAAGACCGAGGCGTTCACCTGGCTCACCGGCGCCATCGGCCTCGGCCTGGCGATCGGCTCGACCGCGGCCGGCCAGCTGATCGACCTGCACGGGCCGTCGGCCGGCTTCCTGGTCCCGGTCGCCGGGGCCGGACTCGGCCTGGTCGGCCTGGTCACCCTGCGGCAGCTGCTGGTCGCCCCCGGCACCCGGAGCCGGACCGTCGCACGCGGCGGCGGCCTCACCGCGAAGACCGCCAAGATCGCCACGGCGGAGAGCTGATCCGACCGGGATCACACCCGGATCACGCCCGGAGCGCTGGACTCAGTCAACGGAATACCGCATCATTGACCATCGTTAGCACTCATCAGGCCAGAGTGCCAGGGGGAAGTGCAGGAGGAAGAGCAAGTGCCCACGTACCAGTACCAGTGCACCGAGTGCGGGACCGGCCTGGAGGCGGTGCAGAAGTTCACCGACGAGGCCCTGACCACGTGCCCCGAGTGCCAGGGGAAGCTCCGCAAGGTCTTCTCGGCCGTGGGTGTGGTCTTCAAGGGCTCGGGTTTCTACCGGACCGACAGCCGCTCCTCGTCCAGCAGCTCGGTGACGTCCGGGGCCTCCGGCTCCTCGTCCACCAGCGGCTCCTCCACCTCCTCGGCACCGGCCGTCGGCGGCTCGTCCGCCTCGTCGTCGTCGAGCTCGTCCTCGTCGGCGGCGTCCGCGCCGGCCGCGAGCTGAGACTGCGGTAGCGCGGACTGCGGTAGCGCGCCGCGTCCGGATGAGGTGACGCAAGACGTAGGACGGCCCGGTGCCGCCGCGGCGATGCGGCGGCACCGGGCCGTCGCCGTTCGTACGGCGGGGCGGGGAGGGGCCGGGCGCCACGGGGCGCGAGGCGGGGCGCCGGAGCCGGGAGCCACAGCCGGAGCGGGAGCCGGATCCGGTGCCGCCAGGGGCGTCAACGCATCCCTTCGACTCACCCCTGCGGGGGATGGAAGTTATCCACAGGGCGGGGTTGTCCACAGGAATTCGCCCGGGCATTCCCAGGGGTCCGGCGTGGACGCAGGCTGAGTTCCGCAGGCCCGGCCCCGGGCCGGTGCCGATCCAGCCTCGAAGGCGGTGCCCGACCATGACCACGGCAGCCCACCTCACCACCGAGCTCCACACCCACCTCACCCCGCAGTCGGCCCGGCACTCCCCTCCCCCGCCGCCCTCGCCCGAGGTGCCGCCGCGGCAGGAGGTCCCCGACTTCCCGCCGATCCGGCGCGGCGTCGGCGGCCGTCACCGGCTCCGGCAGGCGGTACGGCTCCGGCCGGGCGTCCTGGCCGTCGGACTGCTCGCGGCGGCCACGGCTCTGACCGTCGGGCCACTGCGGCACGGCCCGCCCCCGGGGCCGGCAGCGGCGGGTCCGGCGATCTGCACCCGGGGTGACGCGCCGACGGGGTGACCCGTCCGTCAACCAGGCAGCAGGGCATTCACCCGTAACCGAGCACTCCGGTCGCCGTTCAGCGCAGCATGAAGGGCTTCAAGGAATTCCTGCTCCGCGGCAATGTCGTGGACCTCGCCGTCGCCGTGGTGATCGGCGCCGCATTCACCTCGGTGGTCAACGCCTTCGTGAAGGGCGTCATCAACCCCCTCGTCGGGCTCTTCGGAACGGAGGATCTGGCTTCCTACAGCTCCTGCCTGAAGGGCCCGTGCACGGTCGATGCCGCGGGCAACGTGACCTCGGGCATCTTCATCCTCTGGGGCTCGGTGCTCAGCGCCGCCCTGCAGTTCGTGATCGTCGCCGCAGTCGTCTACTTCGCGCTGATCCTCCCGATGAACCACTTCCTCGCCAAGCGGAAGACCGTCGAGGAGGTCTCGGCCGAGGCCGAGGTCAAGGAGGTCGCCCTGCTCACCGAGATCCGGGACGCCCTGGTCAATCGGCGCTGACCTCCGGCGGCGCCACCGCTGCTCCGGGGGCCCGCCCACGCCAACTCCTTACCGTCCGCGCTCCGAGCCCGTACCGTCCGCGACCGTCGCCCCCCGCACCGCGACGTCGCCGGGCGCCCGACTCCGCCGGTCAGTCCCCGTGGTGGGGCGGCCGCTGGCTCAGGTACCAGTCGAGCCCGCGCCCGCTGCCCTCTCCGCCGCCGGGACGCTCTCCCCAGCCCTGATCCGTGTCGTCGCTGGTCTGCCGCTCCAGCGGGTCCGCGAAGACCAGCTTCGCCCTGGCCGCCGGGGTCTGCGGTTCCTGTCCCCGGCCGCCGTCCCGGGCGCCCGCCCGATCCTTGTCCTGCTCGCCCATCGTCCGCTGCCTCCCGTGATGTCCCTGCGCCTTCAAGCCTAGGCCGTGCCGGCTCGCCCCGGCCGGGTCAGGCAGCGCAGCAGTCGGCCCCGGTACAGCCGTGGCCGTACCGGGGCCCTCAACCCCGCTTCCCTGCCCCCCGCTACCGCTTCGCTGCTCGCCTGCTTCCCTGCCTGCCTTTTCGGTCAGGCGGCTTCGAAGCCCGCGTGGTCCGCGATCTTCTTGAGCTCGGCCAGCGCGTGCTTCTCGATCTGCCGGATCCGCTCGCGGGTCAGCCCGTGCTGCTTGCCCACCTCCGTGAGCGTCCGCTCGCGGCCGTCCTCCATGCCGTACCGGGACCGGATGATCGACGCCGTCCGGTCGTCCAGCCGGTCGATCAGGGTGTCCAGCTCCTCGCGGCGGAGCATCACCATCACGGCGTCCTCCGGCGAGACCGCGCCGGTGTCCTCCACCAGGTCGCCGAACTGGGTCTCACCCTCGTCGTCGACCGACATGTTCAGACTCACCGGGTCACGGGCCCAGTCGAGCACGTCCTTGACCCGCTGCTCGCTGATGTCCAGCTCGACGGCGACCTCGGCCGGCTCCGGCTCGCGCCCGAGCTCCTTGGCCTTCTCGCGCTGGACCCGGCGGATCCGGCCGAGTTCCTCGACCAGGTGGACGGGGAGCCGGATGGTCCGGGACTGGTCGGCGATCGACCGTGTGATCGCCTGCCGGATCCACCACGTCGCGTACGTGGAGAACTTGAACCCCTTCGAGTAGTCGAACTTCTCGACGGCCCGGACGAGCCCCGCGTTGCCCTCCTGGATGAGGTCCAGCAGCGGCAGGCCGCTGCGCGGGTAGCGGCGGGCCACCGCGACCACCAGACGGAGATTGGAACGGATGAAGACGTCCTTGGCGCGCTCGGCGTCCTCGGCTATGAACTCCAGCTCCTCCCGGGTCACGCCCTTGGGGAGCAGGTCTTCCTCCAGCAGGTGCTGGGCGTACACCCCGGCCTCGATCCGGAGCGAGAGCTCGACCTCTTCTGCGGCGTCGAGCAGGGGCGTCCTGGCGATCTCGTCCAGGTACATGCCGACAAGGTCGCGGTCGGCCTCGAAATTGGTCGGGCGGGCCGAGCGAGTCCGGTCGGCCCTGTCGCGAACGACGGCACGGGTGGCCATGCTTGCTCCCTTGCTGGTGTTGCCGGGTCTGCCTGCGACTGCGCCGGTCATGGGCGGATCGGTGCAGCGAGATCCTCTGGAGATCCCACGGGGAAGATCCACGGGCTCAAAGAGGTGCGGGCCTCACCGAGGCTCACACGTAACGATCCAACGCACAGAAATCGGACAACATTCCCAACTCACTCAGATTTTCCCCCGACATGCAGTATGCTGCCCGTTTTTCCCTCGATCCCGCACCCAGGGTGACGAGTTGAACACCTATTGCGATCGATCGGTGCGCCCGGCCGTGGGGCCGGATCCCACCGGCGCCGACGCCAACTGCGGGCAAATGATGCCGAATCGCTACTCACCCGGCGCCGGATCCACCCGCCCGGGAGGGAAAGGGACGGACATGCAGCTGCAGCCGGCCGACCTCCTCCACCAGACACAACGTCGGAACCTCGCCCGTTGTGCCGGGGTGGCCGTCGGAGCTGCCGCGCTGTTCGCCCTCCTGACCGTCCTCACCGCCCCCCACGGGGGTCCGCTCGCCGGATTGGACCGCGCGCCGGTCAATGCGCTGCACTCGTACGCCCGTCGGCACACCGTGTGGACGGCCTCCCTCCGGACCATGGACGTTCTGGGCGGTCCCGTCACCATGCAGATCCTGCTCGGCCTGGCCGCCGTCCGGCTGCTCCGGCTCGGGGCGCGGACCCTGGCCGGATGGGCGGTGGCGCTGGCGCTGGTCGGCTGGGCCGCCGGCCGGACGGCACAGTGGGCGATCGCCCGGCCCCGCCCGCACTTCGGCGACCCGGTCGCGCAGGCCACCGGCCCCGGCTACCCGTCCGCCCAGGCGATGGCTGCGCTGATCACCTGCACCGCCCTGGCCGCGCTGCTGTGGCCCCGGGCGACCCGGGCCGGGCGGGTGGCGGCCGGCTCGGCCGCAGCGCTGGCGGTCGCCACGACCGGTTTCACCGGGGTCGCGCTCGGCACGCACCGGCCGAGCGACGTGCTGGCCGGCTGGCTCGGCGCCGCGGTGGCCCTGGGAGCTGTCACGGCGGCACTGGAACTCCTGCACCCCGGCGGCCTGCTCCGGGACTCCCACCGGGTGGAGTGGCAGACCAGGCCGCGGGTCCGGTCGGCCCGGGCAGCGGCGCCGACCTCCCGCGACGTCACGGACCCGGAGGGGGAGGACCCCTGGGAGGGGGACCCCTGACACCCAGTGAGGAAGATCACACCCTCGAACGAGGGATGCCCACAGGGGGCGAAACGGTGCTTCACCCGACAAACAGGCCGAAGACCCTGCCGTCAATACCCCCTCAAATCGGACCAATCGCCCGCAATCCCGACCACGTGGGGTTCAACTCCGCAGGGTCACCGGGCCCGTGGCGGGTATCGCCACATGCACCCGGCTCCCCAGAGGGTGCCGATGTGAGGCAGACTTCTCCGGCTGGGGTGCATATCAGCGCCCGACACGGGGAGGCCTGGTCCGAGGTGGACCTGGCCGGCCTTGTCCGACAGGTCGACTCCGTACACCGACGTTTCGCCGGACGGGTGTCGCGGAGCCGCATCGCGGCACCACCACCCAGGCACCGAGTGACGGGGGTCTGATGACCATGCACACGACGGACGGGTCCTCCGACCCGAACGCGTACATCGACCCGCCCACCATGGCCCTGCGGATCCCGGCGCAGTACTCCGCGCCCGTGCCGCCGATGCCCGCCGCGCCGCCCGGCGCACCGTCGATCCCGCCACAGACCGCGCCCCCGGCCCAGGCCCCGGCGAAGCCCGCGGCCTCCGCGGGCCGCAACGGTCTGATCATGGCCCTGGGCACCATGGCCTCGCGGGCGCTCGGGTTCGTCCGCAGCGCGATGATCGTCGCCGCCCTCGGCGTGGGTGAGCTCGGCGACTCGTTCAACATCGCGAACTCCCTGCCGAACGTCGTCTACATGATGCTCATGGGCGGTGTGCTGGCATCGGTGTTCGTCCCGGAGCTGGTGCACGCCGCGCAGACCCACAAGGACGGCGGCGTCGCCTACACCGACCGGCTGCTCACGATCTGCGCGGTCGCCCTCGGCGTCCTGACCGTCGCCGCCTGGTTCGCCGCTCCGGTCATCGCCGACGCGTACTCCGGCTACCCGCCCGGCGTGAAGCGCGACCTGACCATCACCTTCGCCCGCTACTGCCTGCCGCAGATCTTCTTCTACGGGGTCTTCACCCTGTTCGGCCAGGTGCTCAACTCCCGCGACCGGTTCGGCGCGATGATGTGGACCCCGGTCCTGAACAACCTGGTCGCCATCGGCGTCTTCGGCCTCTACATGGTGGTCGGCAGCAACGCCCGCGACGTCGGTGCCGTCACCTCGGCCGACACCATGCTGCTCGGGCTCGGCAGCACGCTGGGCATCGTGATCCAGGCCGTCGGCCTGCTGCCGTCCCTGCGCAGTTCGGGCTTCCGCTGGCACCCCCGCTTCGACTGGCGCGGCGCCGGCCTCGGCAAGCCCCTGCGCTCGGCCGGCTGGGCCCTGCTGCTGGTCGTCGTCACCCAGCTGTCGTTCGCGGTGATCAGCCAGCTGACGGCGCGGGCCGGCGACCTCGCCGGGAAGGCCGGACTCCATGTCGGCCTCGGCAACATCGCCTACACCAACGCCTATCAGCTGTTCGTCGTCCCGCAGGGCGTGATCACCATCTCGCTGGTGACCGCGCTGCTCCCCGGCATGACCCGGGCCGCGACCGCCGGGCAGTACAGCCGGGTGGGTTCCGACCTGTCCGGCATGCTGCGCTCGTCCGCCGCGATGATCATCCCGATCACCGTGCTGTTCGTGGTGCTGGCCTCGCAGATCACGGCCATCGCGTACGGCCACGGCAAGGCCGGTCCGGCCGACACCTGGGTGATCGCCCAGGTGCTGATCGCCTTCGCGATCGGCCTGCCCGCCTTCTGCGCCCAGTACGCGCTGGCCCGCGGGTTCTACGCACTGGGCGACGCCCGGACGCCGTTCTGGCTGACGGTGGTGAGCACCGGTACCAACGCCGGCCTGTCCTGCGTGGCGTTCTGGCTGCTCGACCCGCGCTGGATCATCATCGGGATGGCCACCGCGCAGACCATCGCCTGCCTGCTGAGCGTGGCCATCACCGGCTGGGCGCTGGGCCGCCGACTGCGGTCCGCACCGGCAGCGGCCGAGCCCGAGGCCGCGCCGGAGGCGACACTCGTCCTGAACACCCGCCGGGGGAAGGCCACCAGCGGCCTGGAGGGCGGCCGGGTGATCGGTCTGCACCTGGCGATCCTGCTCGCGTGCGTCCCGGGTGCCGTCGCCGCGCACTGGATCGCCGGGTGGTTCGGCGCCGGGCTGTTCGGCAACGTGCTGGGCATGATGGCCGGATCGGCGGCCGTACTGGTCTCGCTCTTCCTCTTCGCCCGGCCGCTCGGCGCGGGCGAGGCCGTGGCCCCGCTCGCCCGCAAGCTGCGGATCCCCTACCCCGCACCCGCACCCGCCGCCTCCGGCACCAGCGGCCGCCACCGCCGCTGACCGGCCCACCGCGACTGCACCACCGCGACTGCCCCTCCGCCACCGGCCCACGGCCGCCCACTGCCGCCCACTGCCGCGCACCGGCGGACGCCGGCGGCAGCCGCGGCCTCGGGTGTCGCTACGAGCCGGCCAACAGGGCCGGGAGCGCCCGCCTGTCCTGGAAGACCACCGTCCCCGGCCCCGCCAGCCGATGGGCGGGCGTGACGCCACCCGCATAGCCGAAGGACCGCATCCCCGCGGCCCGGGCGGCCCGGACGCCGGGCTCACTGTCCTCGACGACCGCGCACCGCTCCGCCGCCACCCCGAACCGCTCGGCGGCGTGCAGGAACAGGTCGGGGGCCGGCTTGCCCCTGGCCACCTCGGTGGCGCTGAAGATCCGGCCGGCGAACCGCTGGTACAGGCCGGTCCGGCCGAGCGTGTGCCGCATCTTCTCGTGGTCGCCGCTGGAGGCCACGCAGTACGGCACCGCGAGTCCGTCCAACGCCTCCGCGATGCCGTCGACCGCCCGCAACTCCGTGTCCACGGCCTCGCGGTGGAGATCACGGAAGCGCGCGTCCCAGGCCAAGGCCGAGGCGGCGCCGAGCCGGGCCCGGATCTTCTCCCCTATCGAGGCGGAGGAACGCCCCACGAACTCCTCGATCACCTCCCCCTCGGTCAGCGGCCAGCCGAACTCCGCGCCCAGTGTGACGTGCACCCGGACCGCGATGGGCTCGCTGTCGACCAGCACACCGTCACAGTCGAAGATCACCAGTTCCACGGGCTTCCAGCCGCCCGTCCCCCGCAACTCCCCAGCCGTTCCCATCGCGTCCCCCTTAGGCAGCACCACTGGTCGGCCCGCAAGCCTGCCAGGCCGCAGCCGACGCCGACGCCGACGCCGTGCCAGGCGGTCCCGCCTCACGGCGTGGAAGGAGGGCGTTCCCTGTCACATCATGCGGATCGACGTACCGGTGAGAACAGCACACCGATCACAGCACCTGCGGAGGACGTCCCACCATGGCCAAGTTCGCCACCCTCGACGAGTACCTCGCCGCCCTGCCGACCGCGCAGCGCGAGATCACCGACGCGCTCCTGCCGCTCATCGAGGCCACCGTGCCCGGCACAGGCGGTCTCTGGCACGGCCACCCGGTCTGGAGCCTGGGCGGCGCCCCCGGAAAGGATCCCGTCTGCTACCTCAAGGCGTACGCCGCTCACGTGACCTTCGGCTTCTGGCGCGGCCAAGAGCTCACCGACGCCTCGGGCCGGCTCGAACCGGGCGCCCAGCGAATGGCCGGCCTCAAGCTCCGCACGCCGTCCGACATCGACCCCGCGCTCTTCGCCGACTGGCTGTCCCAGGCCCGGGCCCTCCACCGGCCCGACGGGAACTGACGGGCCTCACCCCGCCGCACCGCCGGAGCCCGACGGCCCACCAGAACGCCGCTGGCCCCTCGGCCTTGTGGGGCGCGGAGGGGCCAGCGGCCTGGGTACTTCTCTGTGCCCCAGGCAGGATTCGAACCTGCGACACCGGCTTTAGGAGAACGGGCGTCAGGCCTACGGCCTGACCTGCGGCATTGCCACGATGGGCAGTTCGTGCCTTCTTCCTCGCCACGAGCCGCCACTCCCTGCGGTTCCCCGCTCGACATGGCACGACCGTGGCACAGCGAAACCCGTCCTGCCCTCGGCCTACCACCTGCTCCTCTGGATGGCCTGCAAAGCCACAGCGCCATCCCAGGGTCGAGGCGGCCGACCACGGTCAAGCAGAGTCCAAAAGGACAAATTCACGACAAATACCCCCACTTAGTCATGGGCATGCCTCAAGGGAGATGCGCGAATGTCGCTTAGGCTATGCGAACGCTTGCCACACCCCTATAATCTGCCCACGGTTCAGCGAGCGGAGGAAGTATGCCGTCCTATCAATTCTGTCTCTATGAGATCAAGATTCGGCAGCTTCGCAAGAAAGACTCCTATCGGCTCGCCTCAGAGTTCAATCCCCGCAAGCACGACCTGCTCGACGCGATTCAGAAATTCATGAATAACGAAATGCGCGGGACTGGAATCACCATCGACCGCGGCGAGCACTACATTCGACTCATGGATATGGACTCAAATGGTCGCGCACTCTGGCCAACTGTTGAGTCCGGGAGATTCGGAACCGCAGGAAAGGTAATCTCCACGGCGACCGGCCACGATGCATACTCAATCAAAAACGACGACGCACCTGCCTACCCACTGAGGCAATGCATCGTTGTTCCCCGTGCAGGGAACTCCGCAATTTGGGCCACGGAAGTAGTGGGCCACACATCCGCCATGACCGCCCTCTGGAATTCCCTCAGCGATTGGTTTCGCGACGAATACGACGATGAGGGGCTAATTCTCCAAAGACTCCCCTTGCAAAACACTGACGCATGGAACGAATTCATCGACCAGGCGCAGCTTCAAGAGATCAAGTTTGTTGCGCACGTGCAAGACACCGATAACGCCGTAGGGATTCGAATTCAGGAGTTCACCGCCAAGAGCGGTCGCGGGATGCGACTCCCTAAGCACTGGATCGCGAGCGCCTTCGACAAGAAACTCCCGGCAAGTACGGTATTTCATGTGGATGGCATACCCGACCCGTCCGAAGTTCACCTTGAAATTGAAAGAGATGGAAAGTCCCGCACTCTGGTCGTCGGGCGTGATTTCCCACGCTTCATGTATCAAATCGAGACTACAGCCGGCTCTCCACCCAGCGACGATCACTTCCGCCGGGATGTGCTGTCAGAGGTAGGTGCTTCACTGGACCTCATGGGCGTCGGCCGGGGGGACTGGCAGGCGTAGCCGCGGCCTAAAATGGAGGGCACGTAGTGAGCGCCAAGTGGAGCGTGTGGGACGTCGCTCGCGCAAACTTTGACACGTATAGGAACGCCAAGACGGGCAAGGCCATGCCATCGGACTTCCTGGCCTTCCTCGGCGTTCCTCTCGCATTGGCACTGGCCAGTTTCTTTGCGACCAGAACCGGGCATTTCCACCTCAAGAACGTGTCGCAATTCATCGGCGGGGTAGGGATCTTCACGGGCCTCCTGTTCGGCCTCCTCACCAATGTCTTCACATTGAGCCTGAAGGTTGGGCGAGATGAAGGCTTGGAGCCCGAGCATATTGTAATCCGACAGGTCCGCGAGCTATTTGCTAATGTTGGATGGTCCGTGGCCGTTGGCTTGGCCCTGATCGCGACAATCGTTACTGCCGCCGCCACACACCAGCCGTCCGATTCGCTTGAAGCTCCATGGGTCGGCGCACTCACTTTCCTATTCACCCACCTGATAATGGCCGTCCTAATGGCCCTGAAGCGCCTTTGGTTCGCCCATGAAAATATCACCAAACTGCCCCCAAAGTAAGCGACCGGAGCGGTCAGAATTCGATAGTCCAGGCATAGCGCACGGGCGGTGGAGCGGTTTTGGCCGGTGTCCTGTCTGGTCTGGGTCCGAGCATGATCGGGGGGCCGTAAGCTGTTGCGACTCGGTCAGGGCTCTTTGGGCCTGACCGCAATTTGGCCGAGTGGCCCCCCGGTCTTGCTCGGTGCGGGTCCCGGGCCTGGCAGGTGGGTAAAACCGCGGAGGCGCCCGCCCCAGCCCCGGCGGGTTCTGACCTTCTGCCCACTCTGGCGCCTGGCCGCCGGCGCGGCCGGGCCGCCGCCGACCGCCCGGCGAAGACAGGGGCGGCGGCGAGCGGCCAGGGCCGCGCGCTGGCGCGCCGTGCGCGCCTTGATTAAGTAGCGAAACTCGTAACAACCTCCTCCCATCTCCTTCCCTCCCCCTCCCCGCCGGGCGCTGGCGCCGGGCTTGGCTGATCGCGTTCTTGTCAGGGGCTGGGCTCCCGTGCTGATCTCGTGTCAGGGCCAGTGCAGAGGGGGAAGCGTGCAGGAACTGACGGTCAGGCCGTGGCGGGTGCCCGGGAAGGACCGGCTGTACGTCAACCTGGCCGGTGTCCGCGGGAAGAGCGTTGCTTGGCTGGACTGCCTGACCGGGGTTGTCGAGATCACCGACGATGCCTTCGAGACTGCTGCGATGGCGAAGATCAGAGAATGGGTCAGCTCGTGCGGGCGCCCGATCCCGCCGCTGACGATCGCACCGCGCCATGGGGCACCCTCCTCCGTGAAGCGCCTGCCTCTGAAGCCGCCGGCCTCGCCGACCTCCCCTCCGCCGCCGACCAGGCCGCCGACGTCGATTCCGCCGCTGGCACCGCTGTCCGATGCTGACGATCTCGCCCGGAACCTCCCTGGAACCGGCGTCCAGAGCATGATCCGAGCAGAAGAGAGCCGACAGAACTGGTTGGTCAGGGCCGCAGTGAAGCTGACCCGTTCGAACCTCGCCCGCCCGGAGTTGGTGACCGGCCTCCACGGTGAACAGCTTGTCGGCAACGTGCTGAACGGCCTCCGGGGATCCGGCTGGTACGTGCTGCACGGGGTGCCGCTCCCGAGCGGGGCGGACATCGACCATGTGGTCATCGGGCCGCCGGGCGTGTTCACCGTGAACACCAAGCACCACCCCGGCGCCTCCGTGTGGGTGGGCGACAAGCGGGTCACGGTCAACCGGAACAGCTTCCCGTACATCGAGAACGCGGAGTTCGAGGCACGGCGGACGGCCGCTCTGCTGGCCCGGTGGTGCGGCTTCGACGTGCCGGTTCAGCCGGTGGTGGCGGTCGTGGGAGCACGGAAGCTGATCCACAACGGACAGTCGGCGGTGAACGTGCTCGCCGGTGAGCAGATCGCCGCGGAGCTAGCGGCTCGGCCTCCGGTGCTGACGCCCGCCCGCGTCGATGCTGTCTTCACCGTGGCCCGCCGCCGGAGCGTCTGGGCTCAGGTGGGGCGTCGGACCCCGCGCTCCTGAGTCAGCCGGCGGCCTGGTCGCCGATCCACTGCCGGCCGTCGTGGGTGCGGATGCTCGGGGCTGCCTCGTCGCGGAGTGCGTCGAGCATGCGCACGGCGTAGACCTCGCCCATCCGGTCGGATACCTCGGCCGGGGTCAGCCAGTCGACCGCGGTCGACTCGTCGGACAGCTGCTCGGTCCCGCCTTCGGGGTGGCAGCGGAAGACCAGGGCGACGACTCCGCGGGTCACGTTCTTGTACACGCCGGTGAGCCGTTCGACGCTGACCTTGAGCCCGGTCTCCTCGAAGATCTCGCGGCGGACGCCGTCCTCGACGGTCTCGGTCAGTTCGAGAACGCCGCCGGGCGGCTCCCAGGTCCCGTTGTCGGCTCGCCGGATGGCCAGGACCCGTCCATCCTCGCGCACGACAGCGCCGGCCACCGACACGGAGTGGAGCGGCGTTGACTGGGGCTTCGGGGCGCTGTTACTCATGTACAGGAGAATAGGAGCCCTGAAGGACTATGGCGAGTGATGACGTGGCCTCTTCGGCCAAGGCGAAGTATCTGCAGATTGCCGATGATCTCGCCGCACAGATCAAGTCGGGTGCTCTCGCCCCTGGCTCCGCGGTGCCCAGTGAGGCCGAGCTGATGCAGCGGTACTCCGTCGCCTCCGGCACGGTGCGCAAGGCCATCGCCGAGCTGCGGACCTCACAGCTGATCGAGACGCACCACGGCCGCGGGTCCTTCGTCCGCTCCCGTCCCCCGGTGCAGCGCAAGTCCTCGGACCGCTTCCGCCGGGCCCACCGGAACGCCGGCAAGGCCGCGTACCTCGCTGAGGCGGAGGTCTCCGGCGGGACGCCATCCGTCACCGTGCTGTTCGTCGGTCCGACCGAGGCGCCCGCGGAGATCGCCGACCGGCTGAGCGTCCGCGCCGGCACTCAGGTGCTCGCCCGCAAGCGGCGGTACTTCCGGGACGGGGTCCCGACCGAGGAAGCCACCTCCTACCTGCCGTGGGACGTGGTCAAGGACATCCCCGAGATGTTCGCGGAGAACCCGGGCGGTGGCGGGATCTATGCCCGGCTGGAGGAGCGCGGCTACCAGCTCGCCGAGTTCACCGAGACCGTACGGGCCCGCCTGGCGACGAAGCCCGAGACCGCCGCGCTCGCGCTGAGCCCGGGGTCACCTGTGATCCATCTCGTCCGCGACGCGATCACCTCGGAAGGCCGCGTGGTGGAGGTCTGTGACACCGTCATGGCCGCTGACCAGTTCGTTCTCGACTACCGCTTCGCCGCCAAGGACTGACGGACGCTCACCCACTCGACCCGCCGCAAGATTCTTTCTCGCGGCGGGTTGACTCATGTACAGGAGTCGGGCACTCTTCTACTCATCACTCCTGTGCATGAGTGCAGGAGTAAGCCTCATCTAGAGGAGAGCAGCCATGGCTGTGTTCAAGGTCGACACCTCCACCGCCTTCGTCTTCGTGGCCGTTCCGCCGGCGCTCAAGGTGGCGAACCGTCAGACCGGCGAGATCGCCACCGACCGGGAGACCGGCGCCAGGATGATGACCGTCGGTCTGACGATCGCCGATGAGGGCGAGGCCAACCTGTACACCGTCTCCGTCCCGGAGACCGGCATCTCGGAGGGGCTCGGCATCGGTATGCCGGTCGCCGTGACCGGGCTCAAGGCGCGCGACTGGGAGAACGAGTTCAACGGCCAGAAGCGGCACGGGATCTCGTTCCGCGCGGCCGCGGTGACCTCGCTCGTCCCGGCCACGGCCCAGGGCTGACCGCCGTGTCGGGGGGTCTGATGCTGGCCGGGCTCGGCGGCTCGCTCGCTGCCGTCACCGGTGGTGCCGCGTACGCCCGGGCCAAGGCTCCGGCCGTGTTCTGGTCGACGGTCGGTCTGCCCGTGACGGCCCTGCGGTTCTCGACCACGTACGGCAGCACGATGGACGCGTGCGGGCTGACTGTCGCTCCGTCGCGGCTGCGGGTGCTGGTCACCCGGGCCACGACCCGGCGGGAGATCCGCCCGGTGCCGCCGCGGATCCGCCGGGTCCGGCCGACCACGACCGGCCTCCGGGTCCGGCTCCGGCTGGCGCCCGGACAGGAACCGGCCGACGTCGCGGCCTCGGCCGAGCGACTGCGGCACGCCTGGGGCGTCCACGCCGTCCACGTCGCCGAGATCAAGCCCGGCGTCGTCGAGCTGCGGATGACGGGCTTCGACGTCCTGCGGAAGGTCCGGATGCCGCGCCGACCGCCGTCCGCTCACCTGGTGGTGCCCGTGGCCATGCGGGAGGACGGCACGGCGTACACCCGGGACTACCGGGCGGTGCCGCACTGCATGACGCTCGGCGCGACGCTGACCGGCAAGTCGGTGTACCTGCGCAACCTGATCACCGAGCTGGCCCGGCAGGACGTGGCGCTCGTGGGGATCGACTGCAAGAGGGGAGTCGAACAGGCCCCGTTCGCCCCGCGGCTGTCCGCGCTCGCCACCGATCCGGACATGGCCCGGGCGCTGCTGGACGCACTGGTCCGCGAGATGGAGGACCGGTACGACCTGATCCGCCAGTACCAGGGGATCACCCGGGCGGTCCCGGCCGAAGAGATCGCCTCGGACATCTGGGGCCTGCCAGCGAAGCTGCGGCCGGTGCCCGTCGTGGTGATCGTGGACGAGGTCGCGGAGCTGTTCCTGGTGCCCACCCGCAAGGAGGAGGAACGGCGCGACCACATGGTCACGCAGTTGATCCGCCTCGCCCAGCTCGGCCGGGCCGCCGGGATGTTCATGGAGATCTGCGGCCAGCGGTTCGGGGCCGAGCTCGGCCGGGGCGCAACGATGCTCCGTGCCCAGCTCACCGGCCGCGTCGTCCACCGCGTCAACGACAAGCCGACCGCCGAAATGGGCCTCGCCGACATCTCGCCCGAAGCCGTACTCACCGCAACGCAGATCGCCCCCGACATGCCGGGCACCGCCGTGGCCGGTGACACCTCCGGCGGCTGGTCCCGGATCCGGACACCGAACCTGTCCCTCGCCGACGCCGCCGCGATCTGCCAGCAGACGGCGCACCTCGTGCCCGACCTGGCGACGTTGGCCGCCTTCCGCCCGGTGGTACCGGCGGCCGTCATCCCGCCCAAGCCCTCGATGCCGCCCCGGTTCTCCGCGAACCCGGCCACCGAGTAGGAGCCCGCCCTCCGGCCGGCGCGGCCGCCCCGCGCCAAGTCCCTACCCCCGCCATGCCCGAACTGGATCCGAGAGGACCCGAAATGACCGCGTCCATGTCCTTCTCCGCCGACGGTGAGTCCCGGGTGAGCTGCCACGACTACCGCGAGGAGCGCACCCCGATCCTGGCCATCTGGGGCGGCGGTGTGCACCTGACGCTCTCCGCCCGCGAGACGACCTCGCTGCCCGACCACCTCGCCTTCGCCCGATCCCTGGTGCGGGAGACCACCGCCTACCTGGCCGCGCTGGAGCATTTCGCCGCCACCCAGGTGAAGGCCGACTGACCGATGCGCCTGCCCCGCCCGGACGCCGTCCTGATCCAGGCGGCCATCGCCGGAGCCCTGTCCTTCGCCCACCTCCACGACATCGCCGAAGCGGCGGGGCAGCACGGATGGAAGGCGTGGGCCTACCCGGTCTCCGTCGATCTGCTCCTGGTCGCCGCCTGGCGCCGGATGCGGATCCTCCGCGCCGCCGGTCACTCGGCCCGGTCGGCCTGGACGTGGTTCGGCATCGCCCTCGCCGCCTCGCTCGGCGCCAACGTCGCCACCGCCGGACTCCTCGACCTGGTCGACGTCCCGGCCTGGCTGCGGATCCTCGTGGCCGGCTGGCCCGCGCTCGCCTTCTTCGGCGGGACGCTCCTCGCCCACAGCCCTGCCGGCCACGGCGAGTCCGCCGACGAGGAAGCCGACCTCCCGCTCTACGAAGCCACCGCCGAGCCGGTCGACCAGGCCGCCGCCGACCCCGTTCCCGAGCCCGTCGCCGCACCGGAACCGCTGCCCGCCCTGCCGACCGCGGCCGCCCCGGCTCCGCCGGCCGTGGCCGTGCCCGCCGCCCTGATCGACCACGCCCGCAAGGTCGCCGACGACCACCGGGCCCGTACCGGCCGGCCGATCGACACCGACACCCTCCGGGCCCGCCTGGGCGTCCCGCCGCACTTCGCCGACGCCATCGCCGCACAACTCGCCTGACAGGAGTTCATCCCATGCCCCGCCCGATTCGCCCCCGCAACGTCGTCCGCCTCGGCCCCGTCCAGGTCGCCACCTACTACGACGGCCGCGGCCGAGAGATGCACACCGCGGTCTGCACCGCCCCGCGCTGCGGCTTCTCCGCCGAGTACACCGGCCGTGCCGCCGCCGAGATCGCCGCCCGCACCCACCGCTGCACCGTCCGCTGACAGGAGATCGACCGTGACCATCACCCTGCCCCTGGTCCTCGTGCTCGGCATCGTCACCTGGGCCGTCGTCCGCTTCCTCGGCATCCGCCTCTGGGTGGCCGTCGTGATCGGGCTGTTCGGCTTCTACCTCGCCCACTCCTTCCTCGCCCCGGTCATCGACGGGACCACCCGCACCGGCGTCCAGGTCGTCAACGGCACCCAACAGGACCGGCCGTGACCACCGCCGTCCTGGCCTGGGGGCCGCTCGCGCTCACCCCCGAGGGTTCCGCCCTCGTCGCCGAGATCGAGGCGTACCTTGCCACGATCCCCGCCGCGGCCCGGCCCACCGTGCCGTACGTCTGCCCGCTCGGCAGCACCCTCCAGCCCTGGAACGCCGGTCACCCGCTCCCTCGGCCGACGCTCCTCGACCGGCTCGCCAACCGTCCGGCCCGGCCCGTGCCGGTGACCGTCGCCGACCACCTGCGGCTCGCCTCGCGCTACATCTCGGCCTTCGGCTGGACGCAGGGGGCGCTCTGGGACACCGCCGGCCGGGTCTGCCTACTCGGTGCCCAAGCCGCCGTGCTGGCCAACGGCTACGGACTCCCGGAGACCGTCGTCCGGGCCCGGATCCAGGTGATGGAAGTCCTCCACTCCACCGGCCGCCCCGTCACCTCCCCGGACGTCTACAACGACGCCCCGACGACCCGGCAGGCCGACGTGCACCACCTTCTCGACCGGGCGTCCGCCCGCGCACTGTCCCTCGGCATCTGACCGGTCCCGGGGCGGCCGAGCCGCCAAGCATCCCGCCGCCCCGGAGCTCCGCAACCCGCTCCGGAAGGACTCGCACCATGGACCTCGCCCCGCTCCTGGCCGCCGGCGTCCCGATCCTCGGCTGGACCACCCACAGCACCTGGCTCGCCCGCCGCCTGGCCACCGCCCGCCGCGACCCGCTCACCGGACTGCTCACCCGCGACGGCTTCACCGCCCGGGCCGAGCGGCTGATCCGCTCCCACCCCGACCGCGTCACGGTCCTGCTCATCGACCTGGACGACTTCAAGGCCGTCAACGACACCCACGGCCACGCCGCCGGGGACACCGTTCTGTCGGCCACCGCGCGCCGGATCACCGACTGGTGCGGCACTCACGGCCTGGCCGCCCGCCTCGGCGGCGACGAGTTCGCCGCGGTCGTCCTCGACTCGGCCGACCGGCTCCCGGCGCTGTACGCCGCGCTTCACGAACCCGTCCCGCACGGCGTCCTGCTGCTCGACGTCGGCGCGTCCGTCGGCGCCTCGCACCCCGCGGCCCTGCTGTTGACCGAGGCGCTGTCCGCCGCCGACCGCGCCATGTACGCCCAGAAGCCCGACGGCCGCACCTCCCGCCGTCGCTGAAAGACCGATCCCCGGGCCGGCAAAAGCCGCCAAGCATCCCACCGACCCGGGGACCGCAACCCCTCCACGAACCGAAGCCCACGAAGGAGACCTTCATGATGCCCCAGCACGCCCACACCCCGGGCCGTATCTGCCCCGACTGCGACGGCTTCGCCCGCGCCGCCATCGCCACCGGCACCCGCCTGCGCGACGGGTCCCGTGCCACCGTCCTGGTCAACTGCCGGACCTGCCGCGGCCTCGGCCTCGCCCTCCGTCCGCTGGCCACCGCCAAGGCCGTCTGAGATGGCCCTCCTCGACTGGCGCGACTCCCGCCACTGGGACAACAAGCCCGCCCCCTGCGGCGTCTGCGAGCAGCCCACCAACCTCCGCTCGGACCGAGGCAAACCCGCCCACAAGGTCTGCGCCGAGACCTGGACCGAGCAGCACGCCAAGCCCGCGCCCGACCAGTCCTGACCCAACCGCCCCGGGGCCGCCCACGCTCCGGTCCCGGGGCCACCCGGAGGTGATCCCTGTGAACCACCTGCTCCCCGCTCGACCCGCGAACGGCTTGCGCGTCCTCGACCTCTGCTGCTGTGCCGGCGGTGCTGCGGTCGGCTACCACTCCCAGGGCTTCGAGGTCGTGGGAATCGACATCGACCCGCAGCCCAACTACCCGTTCGAGTTCCACCGTGCCGACGCCGTCGCCTACGCCGCGGCGAACGCCCACCTGTTCGACCTGGTCCACGCCTCGCCGCCCTGCCAGACCCACACCGCGCTGACCAAGGGCACCAACAAGGGCCGCACCTATCCAGACCTCGTCGACCCGCTCCGCCAGGTCCTCACCGCCGCCCGAGTCCCCTTCGTCCTGGAGAACGTCCAGGGCTCCCCGCTCCGCCGGGACCTGACGCTGTGCGGGGAGATGTTCGACCTCGGCGTCATCCGGCACCGCTACTTCGAACTTCACGGCTTCACCGCGCCCGCCCCCGTCCACCGTCCGCACCGGGGCCGCGTCGCCGGCATGCGGCACGGTCGCTGGTACGAGGGTCCGTACTTCGCGGTCTACGGCGAGGGCGGCGGCAAAGGAACGGTGCCGCAGTGGCAGGACGCCATGGGCATCCACTGGACCAGCGTCCGCCGGGAGATCGCCGAAGCCATCCCCCCGGCCTACACCGCCCACATCGCCGCTGGCTTCCTCGCCACCATCGGGACGAAGGTGGCCGCTTGACCGCCGCCACGTTCGCCCCGGGAGTGCCCGACCACATCGCCGTGAACGACCTCGGCAGGCTCGCCGCCCGAGGTGACCTGCCCCGGCTCCAGGACCAGATCCTCCGCACCGGCGGCTGCTCGAACCCGATCCATCTCACGGGGTTCCGCAGCCTGATCCACACGCCTACCGGCAACGTCCTGCACCGGTACTCGACCGAGCACGAACCCGGCCACCGGCTCAAGGTCGCCTGCGGCAACCGCCGGGCCTCCCGCTGCACCTCGTGCGCCCGCACCTACTCGGCCGACACCTTCCACCTGATCCGCGCCGGCCTCGCCGGGGACGAGACCAAGGGGATCCCCACCACCGTCCGCGAACACCCGCGGGTGTTCGCCACCCTCACCGCGCCCTCGTTCGGCCCGGTCCACAACCGCCCGGACACCGGCCGCTGCCGCTGCGGCACCGACCACCCCGACGGCTCACCGATCATCGGCACGCCCCTCGACCCGGACACGTACGACTACGCGCACGCCGTGCTGTGGAACAACCACGCACCCGACCTGTGGCGCCGCTTCACGATCTACCTCTTCCGGGTGATGGCCAAGATGGCCGGGCTCTACCAGTGGGAGTTCAAGGAACAGGCGAAGATCTCGTTCGGCAAGGTCGCGGAGTACCAGCGCCGGGGCGCCGTCCACTTCCACGCCGTGATCCGCATCGACGGCCCGGCCGGTCCCGACTCGCCTCCGCCGTCCTGGGCCTCGGTCGCTCTGCTGGACGACGCGATCCGCGCGGCAGCCCGTCGGGCCGGTGTCCCGATCCCGGCCGTCGGCCACCTTCCCGCCCGGGTCCTCGACTGGGGCAAGCAGGTGGACGTCCGGCCCATCGGCGCCTTCGGCTCCGGCGAGATCTCCGAACAGGCCGTCGCCTCCTACGTCGCCAAGTACGCCACCAAGAGCGCGGAGACGACCGAGACCGTCGACCGCCGGGTCCTGGAGCGCCAGGAGCTGGACCGGCATGACCTCCCCGGCCACACCCGCCGCCTGATCGAAACCTGCTGGGACCTCGATCCGCTCTACCCGGATCGGCTGCTCGCCCACTGGTCCCACATGCTCGGCTTCCGCGGCCACTTCTCCAGCAAGTCCCCGACGTACTCGACCACCCTCGGCGCGCTCCGCCAGGTCCGGGCCGACTTCCGCGCCGATGAGGCCCGCCGCGGTCTGCGCGAACGCCTCCTGGAAGCCGGCTTCCCCGACCTGGACGAGCTTCCGGACACCGACACCCTCGTCCTCGCCCACTGGGCCTTTGCCGGTGCCGGGAACTCCCCGGGCGAATCCCTGCTCGCCGCGACCATCGCCCGCGAACTGCACGAACGCCGCACCACCGACCGACAGGAACTGCTCGCCCAGCTCGCCGAACAGGAGAACCCCGCATGGACCGACTGTTGACCGTCCAGGAATCCGCCAGGCTGCTCGGCACCTGGGAGACCAGCAAGGAGCGCTTCCCTCGGCGACTCATCGAGGAGCGTCGCATCGCCTTCGTGAAGGTCGGACGCCACGTCCGTATCAGGGAGAGCGTCCTGGCCGCCTTCATCGAGTCGAACACCGTGCAGCCGATCACCCGGCCGCGTCGGCTGCGGGCGGCGGCCTGATGGCGAACGGCAAGAGCACCCGCCGGCGCTTCGGCTCGGTCCGCCGGCTCGCCTCCGGCCGCTGGCAGGTCCGGTACCGCGATCCGCTCACGGGACAGCTCCGCCCGGCCGAGGAGACCTACGCGACCAAGACGGACGCCGAAGTGGCCCTCACGGTGATCGAGGCGTCCATCGTCACCAACAAGTGGACCGACCCGGACGCGGGCGCCGTGAACTTCGGGGACTTCGCCTCGACCTGGCTCAAGGATCGGAAACTGGAGGAGAGCACCCGCGAGCGGTACGCGACCATCCTCCGGCTGCACATCGCGCCGAAGCTGGGCAGCCGGACCATCGCCGAGATCACCCCGCCTCGGGTCCGCTCCTGGCGCTCCGCGCTTCTGGACGCCGGGGTGGGTGAGCCGAGCGTGGTCAAGGCGTACCAAATGCTCCGGGCGATCATGAACACTGCGGTGGACGACGGGCTGATCCAGCGCAATCCGTGCCGGATCAAGGGGGCCGACGCCTACGACGTGCCGGAGCGCCCGGTGCTCACCGTGCCCGAGGTCTTCGCCGTCGCGGACGCGATCGGTCCCCGGTGGCGGGCCCTCGTCCTGGTGACCGCCTTCACCACGCTCCGGTTCGGCGAACTGGCCGCGCTCCGCCGGCGGGATGTCGACCTGGGAGCGCGCCTCGTCCGCGTCCGCCGGAATCAGGCCGAGCTGAACAGCGGCAAGCTGCTCGACAAGGCACCGAAGAGCGCCGCGGGATTCCGTCCGGTGGCCTTTCCCGCTGAGATCGTCCCCGCGCTCGGGCACCACCTGGAGCACTTCGCCGAGAAGGGTCCGGACGGGCACGTCTTCGTCGGCCCCCGGGGCGGCAAGCTCCGCCGGAGCAACTTCCGGGACGACTGGGTGTCCGCACGCACCAAGGCCGGAATCACCGAGAACGTGCACTTCCACGATCTTCGGCACACCGGCAACACCCTCGCCTCGCAGAGCGGGGCCAGTACCCGGGAGCTGATGACCAGGATGGGGCACAGCACCACCCGGGCCGCGTTGATCTATCAGCACATGACCAGTGAGCGGGATCGGCTCCTCGCCGACAGGATGGGTGAGGCCGTCCGACAGGCGCTCGGCGAGCAGCCTCCGCCGGGTCCATCTGGCACGGGTGTGGCACAGCAGGGCTGAGCAGCCCGCCGGCCGTACCCATGACAAAGGGCCAGCTTCCGAGGATCATCCTCGTGAGCTGGCCCTTCCGACGTTCTGCGCCGCGAGCGGCGTTGTGCCCCAGGCAGGATTCGAACCTGCGACACCGGCTTTAGGAGAGCCGTGCTCTATCCCCTGAGCTACTGAGGCTGAAGAAGGCCGCCAACCAGGTTGGGCGACCGACCATGACAGACTAGCGGATGCCGCCTCCGAAGATCTCCCCCGTTGGGACTGCGGTCGGGGAGCGTCCGCGGGCGGGGCGTGGTGGCCGTATCCCGGTGGTCCCGGTGGTCCCGCTGGGGCCACAAGCCGTCGGGAGGGTGGGCGTCGCCTATCATCGGGCTCCGGGGTCGCCCGCGTCGAGATGCGTCGGCCGCCCGGACGGACGGCCCGCGAGGTCCGGCCGCCGGCAGGTGCACAACAGTGCCTGCGGGGTACACGGAAACGAGGCCGGGTGTCGCTCGTTACCATCGGCACGGGTGATACGCCGCTGCAGACCCCCACGGTGGACCGAACCAGGGCACTCCGGGCAGTATTCACCCGACCGAGGTCCGACGTGTTCGCGGACTGACAGTGTGGCTGCGGGTAGGCAGCCGCCGGTAGCCGACGTGCAGGCCAGACAGGCCGACGCGCCACAGCACAGTGAAAGGCACAGACGTGACTGCCGCCCAGGAGAGCACCTTCGCCGATCTCGGCAAGGTGCTGGTGATCATCCCGACCTACAACGAGGCCGAGAACGTCGAGCGGATCGTCTCCCGGGTCCGCGAGGCCGTCCCCGAGGTCCACGTGCTGGTGGCGGACGACAACAGCCCGGACGGCACCGGCGAGCTCGCCGACAAGATGGCGGCCGAGGACGGCAACGTCCACGTGATGCACCGCAAGGGCAAGGAGGGCCTCGGCGCCGCCTACCTCGCGGGCTTCGGCTGGGGCATCGACCACGGGTACGACGTCCTGGTCGAGATGGACGCCGACGGTTCGCACCAGCCCGAGGAGCTGCACCGGCTGCTGACCGCGCTGCGCGGCGCCGACCTGGTGCTCGGCTCGCGCTGGGTGCCGGGCGGCGCCGTGGTGAACTGGCCGAAGTCCCGGCTGATGCTCTCACGCGGCGGTTCCCTCTACTCGCGGCTGATGCTGGACGTCCCGATCAAGGACGTCACCGGCGGGTACCGGGCGTTCCGCAAGGAGACCCTGCTCGGTCTCGGCATGGACCAGGTCGCCTCCCAGGGGTACTGCTTCCAGGTGGACCTCGCCTGGCGTGCCGTCAAGAGCGGGTTCAAGGTCGCGGAGGTCCCGATCACCTTCGTCGAGCGGGAGCACGGCGCGTCGAAGATGAGCCGCAACATCGTGGTCGAGGCGCTCTGGCGGGTCACCGCCTGGGGCGTCAAGGCGCGGGTCGAGAAGCTCACGGCCAAGAAGGGCTGACTCCCCCGCACGGACGTGTGCGTGGACATCGACGTGGACCACTGACGGGCCCGGGCCGCCGCAAGGCGCCCGGGCCCGCAGCTTTGCGCGCGTACACGCCCGGGGAGCGGGTCGGGAGTAGACCGGGAGTAAGGGAGTCAGGAATCGGGAGGGTGGGGGTAGGGAGTCGGACGTCAGGGGGGGTAGGAGGTAGCGGGCCCGGGTGCGGTGGTGCTGGGCGCGGGCGACCATGAGGCATCGACCTTCTCCGGGAGGTGCCCGTGACAGACCCGCCGAGCGGCGGTCGCGGCGGCCCCGGCGACCGTGGCGCCCCCGCTGAGCCCGGCGCCACCGGGAAGCCCGCCGGGCCCCCGGAGACCATCGGCTCTGCGGAACCCACTGAGCGCGCAGACCCCACCGACTCCGCAGAACCCACCAACCCCCACGAGCCCACCGGCCCCGCAGAGCCCACCGGCCCCGCAGAACCCACCGGCCCCGCAGAACCCACCGGCCTGGCAGAGCCCACCGGTCCCGATGCGACCGGCTCCCCGTCCCCGGAGGCCGGGTCGGGGCGCTGGGCGCGGACCAGGGGCCGCGCTGCCCGGCTCTCCGACCACGCGAAGACGGCGCCCGAGCGGATCCCGCTGGTCGGCCGGACAGCGGCGCAGCTCATCCGGGTGAACCTGCTGGACAACGCGACCCGCCTGGCCGCCCAGGCCTTCCTCAGCGCGCTGCCCGCACTGTTCGTGGTGGCCGTGTTCGCGCCGGCCACGGTCCGCAACGGCGTGACCAACTCGCTCCGCGACCACCTCGGGCTGCAGGGCCCCGCGCAGCAGCAGGTGCAGCAGTTGCTGTCGGCCAGCCACGACGACGTGACACAGAGCTTCGGCGTCTTCGGTGCGCTGGTCACCCTGCTGTCCGCCACCGCGCTCAGCAGGGCCCTCCAGCGGGTCTGCGAGCGCTGCTGGGAGATGCCCCGGGCCAGGGCCCGGCTGGCGGTCTGGCGTTGGCTGGTCTGGCTGGCCGTCTGGCTGGTGTTCCTGGTGTTCGAGGTGCCGATCCGGAGGGGCTTCGGGCTCGGCCCCGTGCTGGGCCTGCCGCTGGCCTTCCTGGCCGGTTCGGCGCTGTGGTGGTGGACGCAGCACCTGCTGCTGCTCAGCCGAGTCCGCTGGTACCCCCTGCTGCCCGGTGCACTGCTGTGCGGGGTGACCCAGGGGCTGGTCGGGATCGCCGCACAGGTGTACCTGCCGGGGGCGATGAGTCGCAGTGTGCAGAAGTTCGGCCCGTACGGGGTGGTGTTCACCGCGCTGTCCTGGCTGATCGTGCTGTTCGCGGCGTTGACGCTGGCCATGGTGCTGGGCCGGGTGGTCGCGGAGGAGCCGGTGATCGCCGGGTGGCTGGGCACCGCCACCGAGCCGGGCAGTTGGGGCGGCGTTCCCGCGGTGCCCGACGTTCCCGCGAACGGGAGCACGGACGGCGGCGGGAGCACGGGCGCCGGGGGCGCCGGGCCCGGGGTTCAGGGGTGCGGTGTCGAGCCTCCGCCGGTCAGAGCAGCCGGAACAGGCGGGACGCGATCGACGGCGGGGCGAGGTCGGACTGGAGGGTGACGGGCACCTCGACCCGGCCGTCGCCCTCGCCCGCCGAGACGGTACCGACCTGGGTGCCGGCCTTGGCGGTGTGGCCGAGCTTGGTGGCGTCCAGGGTGACCTTGGCGGTGATGCCCGACCAGCCGGCCACGGTCAGGTCCTTGGCGGCGACCACCGGGACCTTGCCGCCGAGGCCGTCGTCGACGTGGCCGACGACGTCGCCCTGCTTGGCGAGGGTCTGGCCGGCCAGGCCGTTCTGCGCGGCGGTGATGATCTTCATGCTGATCGGCTGGGCGGCCTTGACCAGGCTGGGCTCCTCCTTGGTGGCGGGCTGGCCGAGGGTGACGCCCAGGATCATCCGCTTGACGCCGCCGACGTCCTTGACGGCCGCCCACATCAGGCAGGAGCCCGCCGGGGTGGAGGAACCGGTCTTCACGCCGATGACCCCGTTCTTCGGCGAGAGGATCTCGTTGGTGTTGAAGACCCGCTGGCCGTTGAACTTGGTGTCGGGCTCCGCGACGATCTGCCGGAAGATGTCGATCTTCATGACCTGCTCGGCGAGCTTCAGCTGGTCCTTCGCGGTGCTCTTGGTGTCGTTGTTGTAGCCGGCCGGGTCCGCGTAGGTGGTGTTGGCCATGCCGAGCTGGGCGGCCTGGTCGTTCATCTTCTTGACGAAGGCCTCCTCCGAACCCGAGTCCCAGCGCGCCAGCAGCCGGGCCACGTTGTTGGCCGAGGGCAGCATCAGCATCTCCAGCGCCTCGTACTGGTTGAGCTGCTGGCCCTCGGTCAGGGTCACCTTGGACTGGTCGGCGTCGTTGGACTCCTGGGCCGCCTGCTTGTCGACGGTGATGACCGGCCCGGTCTCCCCCTTCTTCAGGGGGTGCGCCTGGAGGATGAGGAAGGCGTTCATCACCTTGGTGACGCTGGCGATCGGCGCCGGGGTGTCCGGGCCGGAGCTGCCGAGGCTGCCCACGCCGACCACCTCGGCCGCGGCCTGGCCCTTGGCGGGCCAGGGGACGTTCAGCTGGTCGCCGGTGAAGGTGAAGCTGTTCGCGAGGCCCAGCTTGGCCTTGGGGTCCGGCAGCGGCCGCAGCAGCTGGCCGATCACCAGGGCGCCGAGCACCACGGCGGCGAAGACCGTCCAGATGGTGGCCCGCTTGACCGCCCGCTGGAACGGGGTGACCGGGCGGCGGCTGAGGGCGGCCAGCACCTCCATCGCCTCGACGGTGTTCTCCGGACCGGGCGCCGGCTGCGGGGCCGGTCGGGGCGCGGGCCCGGAAGGGAACGACGGCGGGGCCGTCGGCGGCGGGGACACCGGCGGGGCACCCGCGGCCGCGGCGGCCGGGACCGGGGTGCGGACGGACGCGGCCGCCGGGGCCGCCGGAGCGGTCGCGCGCGAGCCGGCCGGGTCGGGCACCGGGAACGGCTTCGGGCCGGGACCCGGGAGCGGGTCGGGCGAGGGGGTCGGCTCGGGTGACGGGGTCGGCTCCGGCGAGGGGGTGGGCTCGGACTCCGGAGAGGGGCCCGGCTCCGGGGCGGGCTCGGGCAGCGGGCTGGGCGGGGGTTCCGGAACGGACCCGCCGACCGGCTTGTCCGCCGCCGGGGCGACCCCCTTCAGCGCGGACCCCGCACCCTCCCGGCTGTCCCGCATGGCGAGACGCGGGTCAGCACCCGCCGGGCGGACGCTCGCGCTGGCCGCGGCGGCAGCGGCGGCGGCCGGCCCCGGCCCCGCCTGCCCGTCCCGCGACTCGGCCACGGATCCGTCGCGGCCCGCCCGGCCCGCACCGCCCCCGGGCGCCTCGGACGCCTCGGGCACCGGCCGTGCGGACCGGTCCGACCCGTCCCGGTCCCCGGCCGGTTCCTGCTGGTCCGGGCGGTCCTCCGGGTCCCGCCCGGCCGGGCTCGCGCCGGCCCGGGACCCGTCCCGGTCCTGCGGCCGGCTGTCGTTCCTGGCTGCCGTCCCGGCCTTGGCCCTGGCGTCGACCTCGGCCTCGGCCGCGGCCACGACCTCCTTCGGAACCCGCAGGGCCGTGGTGGCGTTGTCCACCGGCAGGCGCAGCGCGGTGGTGCGGGAGTCCAGATCCTGGACACGCAGCTGCACCGTGGAGCTGCTCGACCCGGTACCCGACCCGGCCTGCTCGGGCTCGGCCGGCCCGCTCTCGCCGTCGTTGCGCACTCCGTCGGGGGACTCGCCCACGTGACCCACTCCTCCTTGTCCGCCCGGCCCTGCCCGGGCCGACCGTCGAGTTACCGCCGAGTTCTTTTTTCGCGCAGGTTCTCGTCCTGCTCCGCTAGCAGTACAGTCTCCGACACCGGAGACCCCGGGGGCGCGCGCACCCCGCCCGACCGGCGGTTATTGCGCCCGCCCGGGCTGCTCCCCGGTTCAGACGCTGCGCCCTTCGGCGGCGGTTCCCCGGCTCACGGGGCCTTGTGCGGCAAGGTCACGATTCGGAGGCGTACTCGACAAGCCTGTGTGAGAGGCGTCACTCTGTCATTCATCCACGCGGGGAGGCTTGGATGGGCAGGAGCCGCAGAACAATTCCCGAGGAGCTGTTGCTGCTCGCACTGGACCCGGCCACGGGTACCACGGCGCAGCCGCAGACCCTCGACCTCGGACTTGCCGGGGCACAGCTGGTGGAGCTGTCCCTGGCCGGACGGATAGTCCCGGACGGAGATCGGATCGCCGTGGTGATGGCCCGGCCGACCGGTGATCCCACCCTGGACCACGCACTGGAACTGCTGCGCCGACGTGGCAGTCCGGTCCGTGCCGCGCACTGGATCGGTGGGCCCCGGCTGGGGCTGCGCCAGACGTACCTCGCGCACCTCGAACGGTGCGGGATGGTGACGGCGGTGCCGGGCCAGATGTGCGGGGTGCTGCCGACGACGCGCTATCAGGCGTCCGACGACTGCACCAATGGCGCGATCAAGCAGCGGCTCGACACCGCGATCCGGACCGGCGTGCCGCCGGACCCCCGGACGGCGGCGCTGGCCGCGCTGGCCCACGCGGTCGGGCTGGGGAAGCACCTCTACCCCGGTAACGAGGGCAGGTCCTCGCGGTCACGGCTGCGCGACCTGATCCGCTACGACCCGCTGGGCGGGATGGTCGCGCACGCCGTCATGGACGTGCAGAACGGCCTGCCGGTCCAGCAGAACCGCGCGCCGGCGAGCCCGCCCGGCCGACCCGCACCGGGGCGTGGTGTGGCAGCACGGGTGGGCGCGCGATGACCGGCGCGCGCTGCTAGGGCGTGTCCGGCGGCTAGGCACTTCTCGGGGCGGTCCCGCCCGGCGCACCAGACGCCGGCCGGGCCGCCCCGCAGCCGTTCCAGGCCGGGACGGGACGGGACGGGACCGCGAGGGGACGGGACGGCGGGGTCCGGCCCACCCGCCGAGCGCGCGCCGCGCGCCGCCCACCGCGGACCGCCCACCGCGCAGGCACCAGCACCGGCACCGGCACCGGCGCCGCACGCCCCACCGTCCGTGCGAGGGCATACAGTCGGATCCGGCGGGCCGGACCGGGCCGCCGTCCGACGTGCCGTCAGGTTCTCGGCCCGACCCGCCGTCAGAGGCGGTGCACGGCCAGGTGGTGGCGTAGCCGTGCGACGCGAACGCCTCTACCGCCAAGGGTGGTCGGAGCGCAAGTCCCATGATCCGGAATGAACGGTTTTCCGATGATCTGTTCTACTGCGCTCAGGTGATTCCCCGGCACGGACCGGAGACGAGATGGCATGCTGCTCCACATCAGGGGGTTGGTACCAATTTCCACACTCTTCCGAGGCGCCGCGCCGTCCGCCGCGCCAGAGGACCGGCCGGAGGTCGATGTGTCCACCAGCGTCAATCCCACAGTCCGGCGCCGGAGACTCGGTGCCGAGCTGCGGCGCCTGCGTGAACTGCGGCAGATGACCGCCGAAGAGGTGGCCGGCCGCCTGATGGTCTCCCAGTCGAAGATCAGCCGGCTGGAGAACGGGCGTCGCAGCATCAGCCAGCGGGACGTGCGCGACCTGTGCGACGTCTACGAGGTGACGGACGAACGGATCCGGGCCGGTCTGATGGAGATGGCCCGGGAGTCCCGGCAGCGCGGCTGGTGGCACGACTTCGGGGACATCCCGTACAGCGTGTACATCGGGCTGGAGGCGGAGGCCTCGTCGATCCGGGCCTACGAATCCTCCTTCATCCCGGGCCTGTTGCAGACCAGGGAGTACGCCGAGGCGGTGGTGGCGGGCACCCAGCCCGACACCGATCCGGGCGCGATCAAGCGGCGGGTGGACGTCCGGCTGAAGCGGCAGGACCGGATCTACGGCGAGGACCAGCTCGGGAGCCTGTGGGTGGTCATAGACGAGGCAGTGCTCCGCCGGGCGGTGGGCAGCCCGGCGGTGATGGCCGATCAGCTGGACCAGCTGCTGACGCTGAGCCAGCGGGCCAACATCAACCTGCAGGTGATCCCCTTCGACTACGGGGCACACCCCGGTATGACCGGGACATTCTCCCTGATGGAGTTCCCCGAGTCCGCGGATTCGACAGTTGTCTACTTCGAAGGGGTGACGAGCGATCTCTACCTGGAGAAGGACGCCGACGTCCGCCGCTATACCAATCTCTATGACCACCTGCGGGCCGCAGCACTCAGCGTCGCGGAGAGCCGGTCATTGATCCACAACTACGTAGAGAGGTTCAGAGCCCCATGAGCACCAAGTCCACGAGCAACCTGACCTGGCGCAAGAGCAGCCACAGCGGCGGCAACGGCGCATGCGTGGAGATCGCGGTCCCCAGCTCCGTCTCGATCGCCGTACGTGACTCCAAGGACCCCGAGGGCCCGCAGCTGCACTTCTCCAACGAGGGCTGGGCGGCGTTCGCCGCCGCGGCCGCGGCCGGCGCCTTCGGCGAGGTCTGACCGGTCCGTCGCACACCCGGTGCCCGCCGCCGTCCCGCGGCGGGCACCGCTGCGTACGGGCAGCGATGCGTACCGGGCGCCGCTGCATACGGGCCACCGCTGCGTGCCGGGGGCGACCGTGCACCGGGGGCCATCGTGCACCGGGGGCGGAGGGCGCGGCCGGGGGTCAGCCCGTCGGGTAGCGGGTCAGCCAGCCCTCGGTGCCGTGCAGTTCCGGGCCGTGCATGAGTTCCAGGACGAAGTCGTCGGCCAGTTCCAGGATGGCGCCGCGGCCCTCCAGTTCGACCACCAGCTCGGACGGCAGTGCCGTCTCCCCGTGCAGCACCCCGAGCAGGTTGCCGCAGACCGAACCGGTGGAGTCGCTGTCCCCGGAGTGGTTGACGGCCAGCAGCAGACCGGACTTCACGTCCTCGGCGACCAGCGCGCAGTACAGCCCGATGGACAGCGCCTCCTCGGCCACCCAGCCCTCCCCGAGCGCCTCCACCCGCTTCTGCGAGGGCGCGCCGGCCCGGACGGCGTCCAGGGCGGCCCGGAGCGCGGCGGTGGTCTCCTCGTGCCGGGGCCGCTCGGAGAGCAGCGCGAGGGCGAGGTGCACCCCTTCCTCCAGGGTGCCGCCGCGGGCCACCGTGTGGACGATCACCGCGAAGGCGCCGGCCGAGAGGTAGCCGGTGGGGTGGCCGTGGGTCAGCACCGAGCACTCGACGGCGAGCTGGAAGACCAGGCCGGGTTCCCAGGCGGTGAGCAGGCCGAACGGCGCGGCCCGCATCACGGTGCCGCACCCCTTGGAGTGCGGGTTGCGGGGCTGCTCGACGGTGCCGAGCCGGTCGGCGTCCGGGCCGGAGAGACCGGAGAGGCAGGACTGGCCGGGGGCGCGCTGCGCGTACAGCCACTCCTCGCGGCCGAGCCAGCCGAGGTCGGGGCGGCGCTCGTCCGGGCCCCAGTCGCGCTGGGTGGCGGCCCAGCGCAGGTAGGCGCGGTGGACGTCGGTGGGCGGGTGCCAGTTGCCGCCGTCGCGGCTGATGTGCGCCCGGATCAGGCCGTCCAGGGTGTAGAGCGTCATCTGGGTGTCGTCGGTGATCGCGCCGCGCCGTCCGTACGCCGGGACGTAGCCGGTGACGCCCTTCGGGCCGTGGGCGGCGACGATCTTCTCCAGCGACTCGAACTCGATCCCGGCGCCGAGTGCGTCACCGATCGCCCCGCCCAGCAGGCAGCCCCGTACCCGGCTGCGGAAGTCCTGCTGCTGCGCGCGTGACCACAGGGGCATCACAGAGGGGCCTTTCGTCCGGCGGGCGCCCGCGTTCGTTCGAGCGCCACCGCACTGTATTCGAAGAGGTTGTCGGGTTCACCTCCCGACCTCGGACGTCCGCCTCCCGGCCCCGGACGCCAGATCTTCAACATTTTGTTGATGTCGGGACATCCGCAGGCCACCGGGGTCCGACCCGGCCTGCCTAAGGTCCCGGCCCATGACCACCATCCCCCGCCGCCCGGCCGTCGCAGCGGCCCTCACCGCCGCCCTGACCGCCGGTGCCGCCACCCTCACCACCCCGGCCGCGGCCGCGCCGCTGTCCGCGCAGGCGCAGCACACCCGGATCCCGTTCACCGCCGCCACCGCCGCCCAGCAGGCCGACGGCAGCTTCACCCTCACCTGGACCGCCCCCGGCGTCCGCAGGGTCACCGTGTACGCCGGCACCGACCGCGACCGCATCGCGCACCGGGTGCCGGTGGCCCGCGGCAACGGCTCGGCCACCGTCACCGTCAAGGGCCTGGCCGCCGCCGACCGCTGGTACTTCGACCTGGTGCCGGACCGCGGCGAGGCGCTGACCGTCGCCGACCGCTCGCTGCACCTGGCCTCGGCGCCCAACTTCCGCGACGAGGGCGGCTACCGCACCGCCGACGGGCACTGGGTGAAGCTGGGCGTGGTCTACCGCTCGGACGACCTCAGCCGGCTGACCGACGCCGACCTGGCCGAGCTCCGCCGCCTCGGCATCCGGACCGTGTTCGACCTGCGCACCCCCGCCGAGCGGACCGCGGCGCCGGACAGGCTCCCCGCCGGTGCCACGGTGGTCGCCGCCAACGTCCTCGGCGCGGCCGACACCGGTGCCTTCAACGTGACCAGCCCGCAGGCCGCCGTCCAGGCCATGGTGGACGCGGAGCGGACCATGGTCTCCGCCGACAGCGCGAAGGCCGCCTACCGTTCGGTGCTGGACGCGGTCGGCGACGGCCGGGGTGCGGTGCTCTTCCACTGCACGGCGGGCAAGGACCGCACCGGCTGGGCCGGGGCCACCCTGCTGACCGCGCTCGGCGTGCCGCGCGGCACCGTCGAGGCCGACTACCTGGCCAGCAACACCTACCGGGCCGAGGCCAACGCCGCCGTCCTGGCCAAGCTGCCGCCGGCCTACCAGGCCGTCTACAAGCCGCTGCTGGACGTCCGCCCCGAGTACCTGAACGCCGGTTTCGACCAGGTCGCCGCCGACTTCGGCTCCTTCGACGCCTACCTGGACAAGGGGCTGCACCAGGACCGGCGCGACCTGCGCGACCTGCGCCGGGACCTGCTGGTCGGCTGAGCCCCCGGCGTCCGTGACGGCCCGGTCCCGCGCCACCCGCGGGGCCGGGCCGCCGCTTCGTGCACGACGTGCGTTGCGGGCGCCCGGCCGGTGGGCAGGAACCGCCCAGGGGCGGGATCCGGCCAGGTCCGGTGACAGGGGGTCGGCGATGGGACGGGACGGCGAGGACGGGCGGGGCGGGCGGGCCCCGCGGGGCCGCCGGTGGTGGCCGGTGGGGCGGGTGGCCAACCGGATCGGTGGCGGGATCTTCCACGGGCCGGTGATCCAGGCGGGCGTCCTGGTGCAGCTGGCGCTGTTCCAGCGGCTCCCCCGGCCGGTCGCCCGGCTGCTGGCGCTCGGGGTGGTGGCCGGATCGGTGGCGCTGTGCGCCGCGCCCGCGGCCGACCGGACGGCGGGTGCCCCCGGATCCCCCGGCGGCCCGGTGGCGTCGGCGTCCGCGTCCGCCTCGCCGTCGGCCGGTCCCGGCGGCGGCCCGGTGGCCGCCTCCTCCGGTCCCCCGTCGGCCGGACCGGCTCCCACCGGCGGCGGGACGCCGTCACCGGCCCCGAGCCCGCACCCGAGCTCCACCGGGCCGGTCTGCTGCCCGCCCGTTCCGACGGCGCAGGCGACACCGAAGCCCGGTGCGGCGCCGTCCCCGAGCCCGGTCGCCGCGGCGACCACGCCGCCCGCGTCCGCCGGGCCCGGCCCCGACGACTGGACCGGCGGCTACTCCTGGGTGCTCGCCGCCGACCACGCCATCGACCTCGACGACCCGTCACCGGGCCACGGCGACACCACCGCGTGGACGCCCTACACGCTCTTCGGCTGGTACGGAAAGGGCATGGACGGCCACGAGCAGGTCGGTTTCAAGGACGGCACGGCTGCTTTCCTCGCCGCCGGCCAGCCCGCCACCCACGCGGCCTGCCGGGCCGCCCGGCCGGTGTTCGCGCCGGCCGGCGGGTTCGCACCGGCCGGCTTCGACCCGGGCACCCGGATCTGCGTGTTCACCGGCCACGCCGACGCCCTGCTGTCCGTCTCGGCCAACACCGCCGTCCCCGGGCAGCAGCACACCGGCGAACTCGGCATCGACGTCCGCTACGGGCCGCCGTCCGGCTGAGCGCCGGCCCCCGGCGGGCCGCCACCCGGCCGGGGACCGTGGGGCGGCCGGCCCGGGCGGTCCCCGGGCGGTCGGCCCTCCGGCGGTCGGCCCCCTGGTAGTCGGTCCCCGGCGGTCAGTCCAGGACCGGCAGCAGCTCCGGCAGGTGTCCGTCGGAGGCGAGCGCGGCGGCGCGGCGTTCGGCGGGCACCTCGCCGTAGGTGGTGGTGCGCTGGCGGTGCGGGCGGCCGGCCGCCTCCGCGATCGACTGCAGCTCCCGGACCGACTTGTAGCTGCCGTACCGGGAGCCGGCCATCCGGGAGATGGTCTCCTCCATCAGGGTGCCGCCGAGGTCGTTGGCGCCGGAGCGGAGCATCTCGGCGGCGCCCTCGGCCCCCAGCTTCACCCAGCTGGTCTGGATGTTGGGGATGTACGGGTGCAGCAGCAGCCGGGCCATCGCCACCACGGCCCGGTTGTCGCGCGCGGTCGGGCCCGGCCGGGCGATGCCGGCCAGGTACACCGGGGCGTTGGTGTGGATGAACGGCAGCGTGACGAACTCGGTGAAGCCGCCGGTGCGTTGCTGGATCTCCGCCAGCAGCCGCAGGTGGCCGAGCCAGTGCGCCGGGGTGTCGACGTGGCCGTACATCATGGTCGAGGACGAGCGCAGGCCCAGCTCGTGGGCGGTGGAGACCACCTCCACCCAGGTGGCGGCCGGGAGTTTGCCCTTGGTGAGCACCCAGCGGACCTCGTCGTCCAGGATCTCGGCGGCCGTGCCGGGGATGCTGTCGAGGCCGGCCTCCTTGGCCTGCTGGAGCCAGTCGCGGATCGACAGGCCGGTCCTGGTCGCGCCGTTGACCACCTCCATCGGGGAGAAGGCGTGCACGTGGATGCCCGGCACCCGGGCCTTCACGGCGCGGGCGATGTCGAAGTAGGCCGTGCCGGGCAGGTCCGGGTGGATGCCGCCCTGCATGCAGACCTCGGTGGCGCCGACCTCCCAGGCCTGCTCGGCCCGGTCGGCGACCTGCGCCAGCGAGAGGGTGTACGCGTCGGCGTCGGTGCGGCGCTGGGCGAAGGCGCAGAACCGGCAGCCGGTGTAGCAGACGTTGGTGAAGTTGATGTTCCGGGTGACGCAGTAGGTGACCTCCTCGCCGACCGCGGAGCGGCGCACCTCGTCGGCGATCCGGCAGAGCGCGTCCAGGGCCGGGCCGTCGGCGTGGAACAGGGCGAGCGCCTGCTCGTCGGTCAGCCGGGTGGGGTCGTCGGCGGCGACGGACAGCGCCTCGCGCAGGTCGCCCGCCAGCCGCTCGGGGGCGCTCGCGGCGACCTGTTCGCGCAGCGCCTCCCAGTCGCCGTAGACGTCCTCGAAGTCCGCCCGGCGGTCCCCCGTCCGCCCATCGGTGTCGATGGTGCGGTGCAGGTCGGTGCGCCCGTACGAGGCGGGCAGGTCCTCCGGCTCCTGCCAGGGCAGCCCGGCGGGCACCGCGTCGGGCCGGGCCAGCCCGGTCTCCGGGTCGGCCAGCGCCCGGACGTGCGGCACGATCCGCGGGTCCAGCCAGGGCTCGCCGCGCAGCAGGTACTCGGGGTACACGGTGAGCCGTTCGCGCAGCTCGAAGCCCTCCGCGGCGGTGCGGGCGGCCAGTTCCTCGATGTGCGGCCAGGGGCGTTCCGGGTTGACGTGGTCGGGGGTCAGCGGGGAGACGCCGCCCCAGTCGTCGATGCCGGCGCCGATGATCAGCGGGTACTCCTCGTCGACCAGGTTCGGCGGCGCCTGGATCCGGGCGGCGGGTCCGAGCACCAGCCGGGTCACCGCGATGGCGGCGGCCAGCTCGGACAGTTCGGCGTCCGGCATGGCGCGCATCGCGGTGTCCGGCTTGGCCCGGAAGTTCTGCACGATCACTTCCTGGACGCCGTGGTACTGCCGGGAGATCCGCCGGATCGCGAACAGCGCGTCGGCCCGCTCCTCGTACGTCTCGCCGATGCCGATCAGCACCCCGGTGGTGAAGGGGACGGCGCTGCGGCCCGCGTCCTCCAGCACCCGCAGCCGCACGGCCGGCTCCTTGTCCGGCGAGCCGTGGTGCGGGCCGCCGGGCTCGGACCACAGCCGGGTCGCGGTGGTCTCCAGCATCATGCCCATGGACGGGGCGACCGGCTTGAGCCGCTGGAAGTCGGTCCAGCTCAGCACCCCGGGGTTGAGGTGGGGCAGCAGACCGGTCTCCTCCAGCACCCGCACCGCCATCGCCCGCACGTAGGCGAGGGTGTCGTCGTACCCGTGCGCGTCCAGCCACTCGCGGGCCTCGGGCCAGCGGTCCTCCGGGCGGTCGCCGAGTGTGAACAGCGCCTCCTTGCAGCCCAGGGATGCACCCTGACGGGCGATCTCCAGTACCTCGTCCGGGGAGAGGAACATGCCGTGCCCGGCCCGCTTCAGCTTCCCCGGCACGGTGACGAAGGTGCAGTAGTGGCAGCGGTCCCGGCACAGCCGGGTGAGCGGGACGAACACCTTCTTGGAGTACGTGATCACCCCGGGCCGCCCGGCCTCGGCGAGCCCGGCGTCCCGGACCCGGGCCGCCCCGGCGCACAGGTCCCGCAGGTCCTCGCCCCGGGCCTGGAGCAGCACCGCGGCCTCGCCCGGGTCCAGCGCGACGCCGTCCCGGGCCCGGCGCAGCGCCCGGCGCATCGAGTTGGCGGTGGGGGCGGGCCGGGGTTCGGGCCGAGGGGCGTCCGTTGCGTCCATGGGGTGACGATACGCGAGCCGTCGGACCTCAGGATGATCCGACCCTGACCCGGACTCAGGGTCGGGTGCGTCGCCAGGTGTACGCCGATCTGGGCCTGTGGAGCGATGCCCGGGGCGGGTCGCAGGACCTCTAATGGGTAGGGCAACAGCAGCTACCGAGGGTGGGAGAACATGGTGGATCAGGACACGCCGTACCGCACGCGGCGCCGCACGGTGGGACGGGTACTGGTGCCCGTGGCCGTCGGGGCCGTGGTCGCGGCCGGTGCCGGGCTGGTGCCCGCGCTGGCCAGCGACTCCGCGCCGAACCTGCCGGCGGTCAGCGCCGAGCAGCTGGTGGCGAAGGTGCTGGGCGGTGGGACCGACGCGTTCAGCGGCACGGTGCAGGTCAAGGCCGATCTCGGGGTGCCGTCCCAGCTGCTGGGCGCGGCCGGCGGCGGCGGCCCGTCGCCGCAGGCGAAGGCGCTCGAACTGCTCGGCGGCGAGCACACCCTGCAGGTGGCCGCGGACGGGCCGGACCGGCAGCGGCTCGGCCTGGTCGGCGGGCTGGGCGGCTACGAGGTGGTGCACAACGGCGACCAGCTCTGGGCCTGGGACAGCAAGGCCAACGAGGCGTACCACGCGGTGCTGCCGAAGGGCGCCGGGCCCGGCCGGGCGGCGAAGGCCCCGCTCGGGGTGGGCGCGCTGACGCCGCAGGAGCTGGCGAAGCAGGTCCTGGCGGCTGGTGCGGGCACCACCTCGGTGACGGTGGACGGCACCGTCGAGGTCGCCGGGCGCGCCGCGTACAAGCTGAGCGTGAAGCCCACCCAGGCCGGCTCGACCGTCCGCGAGGTGCGGATCGCGGTCGACGCGGAGCACGGGGTGCCGCTCGGGGTGCTGGTGCAGGTCGCCGGTGGCGGCAGCCCGGCGCTGGACGCGCACTTCAGTTCGGTGTCGTTCGCCACCCCGGCCGCGAAGACCTTCGAGTTCACCGCGCCGAAGGGCGCCAAGGTGACGGAGGGCCGGGACGCCGCGGCGGCGGGTGCGCCGGCGGACGCCGCGGCGGCGGCCGAGGCCGCGCGCGGGAAGGCCGAGTCCGCCCGGCCGGGCGGCGAGCCCGGGCTCGACGTGGTCGGCGAGGGCTGGACGGCGGTGCTCTCCACCCGGCTGCCGGAGGGCGGGCCGTCGGCCGGGGCCGGCCAGGACGCCCGGGGCCACGGCAGGGGCGGGCCGGAGAACCCGCTCGGGCTGGTGAAGTCGCTGGGCAAGCCGGTCGGCGGCGGTTCGCTGATCAGCACCCGGCTGCTGAACGTGCTGGTCACCGATGACGGCCGGGTCTTCGCGGGCGCGGTGACGCTGCCGGTGCTGCAGAGCGCGGCCGGGGTGAAGTAGGTGGCCTCTCCGGTGACGGAGCGGTCGCAGGGCCGGGTCGCCGAGGGCGGCCCGGCCCCGTCCGCCGCCGACGACGTGATCCGCACCCGCGGACTGACCAAGCGGTTCGGCGGCGGCCAGCTCGCCGTCGACGGGCTGGACCTGACGGTCCCCCGGGGAAGTGTCTTCGGCTTCCTGGGGCCCAACGGTTCCGGCAAGACCACCACCATCCGGATGCTGATGGGCCTGATCGCGCCCACCGCCGGGGTGGCGACGGTGCTCGGCGGGCAGATGCCGCAGTCGGCCGGCCGGGTGCTGCCCAGGGTCGGTGCGCTGATCGAGGGCCCGGCGCTGTACGGCTTCCTCTCCGGCCGGGACAACCTGGCGCGGTTCGACGCGGCCGACCCGACCGCCGACCCGGCCACCCGCGGGCGCCGGGTCGGCGAGGCGCTGGAGCGGGTCGGGCTGACGGCGGCGGCCGGCAAGAAGGCCAAGGCGTACTCGCTCGGTATGAAGCAGCGCCTGGGGCTGGCGTCGGCCCTGCTGGTGCCGCGTGAGCTGCTGGTGCTGGACGAGCCCACCAACGGGCTGGACCCGCAGGGCATGCGGGAGATCCGGGCGCTGGTGCGGGAGGTCGCGGCGGAGGGCACCACGGTGTTCCTCTCCTCCCACCTGCTGGACGAGATCGAGCAGGTCTGCTCGCACGCGGCGGTGATGTCGCGGGGCCGGCTGCTGGTCCAGGGCACGGTGGCGGAGCTGGCCGCCCGGGCGCAGGGCCGGCTGGTGGTCCGTACCCCGGACGTGGAGCAGACGGCGAAGGTGCTGGCCGCGCACCGGGTGGCGGAGGTCCGGGCCGGGGACGGCCGGGTGGAGGGCACCGCCGAGTTCGGCGAGCAGGTGCTGGCGGAGCTGTGCGCCGCGCTGGTGGGGGCCGGGGTGCGGGTGCACGGGTTCGGGGTGGAGCGCGGCACGCTGGAGGACGCCTTCGTGGCGCTGACCGGGGAGGGATTCGATGTCGCGGGCTGAGGTGGCGCCGGAGCGGACGGCGCGGGAGCAGGTGGCGCCGGAGCGGACGGCGCCGGACGGGGTGGTGGCCCGGTCCGGGGTGCGGCCGCAGACGGCGGCGGGTTTCCTGGCGCTGTTCCGCAGCGAGGTGGGCCTGACCTTCCGGCGGGCCCGGACCCTCGCCCTGCTGTCCATCCTGGCGGCGCTGCCGGTGCTGATCGGCGTGGTGGTGCGGGTCGAGACCGGCGGTGGGAGCGGTGGCGGGGGTCCGGCGTTCGTCGCCCAGGTGACCCAGAACGGGCTGTTCCTGGTCTTCACGGCGCTGTCGCTGACGCTGCCGGTGTTCCTGCCGATGTCGGTCGGGGTGGTGGCGGGCGACGCGGTCGCGGGTGAGGCGAGCGCCGGGACGCTGCGCTACCTGCTGGTCGCGCCCGCCGGGCGGACCAGGCTGCTGGCCGCCAAGTTCACGGCGGCGCTGGTGTACTGCGCGGTGGCGACCGCGGTGGTGGCGCTGTCGGCGCTGGCGACCGGCGCCGCGCTGTTCCCGGTGGGCGACGTCACCCTGCTGTCCGGGGACGCGATCGGGCCGGGTGCCGCGCTGCTGCGGGCGCTGCTGGTGGCCGTGGTGGTGGCGGCCTCGCTGGCCGGGCTGGTCGCGATCGGCCTGTTCGTCTCCACCCTGACGGGCAGTGGGATCGCCGCGATGGCGACCACCGTGGTGCTGGTGATCACGGTGCAGATCCTGGACAGCTTCCCGCAGTTGCACGCGGTGCAGCCGTACCTGTTCACGCACGGCTGGCTGAGCTTCGGCGATCTCCTGCGCACCCCGATGTACTGGGACAACGTGCTGGACAACCTCGGCCTGCAGGCGGTGTACGTGGCCGTGTTCGGCTCGGCGGCGTGGGCGCGGTTCGCCTCCCGGGACATCACGGCGTAGCGCGCCGGCGCCCCGGGCGGGCCGCGGCGGCGGGCCGGTCAGGTGTGCGGCGGCAGCCGGGAGGTCGCTGCGGCGCAGGCCAGCAGCGCCAGTTGGGCGGGGGCGACCAGGAACAGCGGCGACCAGTCCGGGCAGACCAGCCGGACCCCTGCGGTCAGGCCGTGCAGCCGGGCCCGGTAGGAGCCCTTGAGGTCGACCCGGTCCAGCCGGTAGGGCGGTGCCAGGGTGATCGCCGGACAGCCCGGGCGCTGCCACTGGATGGTCGTCGGTCCGCCGGGCGGGCCCTGGGTGAGCACCAGCTCCCCGGTCTCCGCGCTGGCGGGATCGCGCCGTACGGCGGGGACCCGGACCGGGTCCGCGACGGTTCCCGGGCGGACGGCCCGGGGCGAGGGGCGGCTGATCCGCCGGGTGAGGTCGACCATCGCAAGCCCTCCTGCGGGCCCCAGGGCACGGTGCCGAGCTGGATGCCCGGCGACAGCCGCGGGTGAACCACCCGCGGCACCCCGGACGTTAGCAGCAGAGTGCTCCGCTTGAGGAGATCCGGAAACGAGATGTTCACCCGGCCCGGCCCCGGGCGCGGCGGGGCCCGTCCGGCCGTGCGGCTTGACGGCCCGTGGCCCGGCCGGGTGGGATGGGGCGTCGTCACCGAGCGTGCAGCAGCCGTTCGCCCGGCGTACCGACCGACCTGCGGCCACCGACGTCCGCACGACCGGGGGAGCCCGTCAGCATGCCGATCACCCGTAGGGGGCTCCTGCTCGGCGTGCCCGCCGTAGCGGCGCTCACCGCGCTGGCCGGGTACGGCAGGGCGGGCGCCGCGCGGGCCTCCGCGCCGGGCCCGAGCGGGCAGTTGGAGCTGTACTCCTGGTGGACCGAGGGCGCCGACCAGAACGGGCTGCTCGCGCTGCTCGCCGACTTCAAGGGCCGGGCCCCGCTGCTGGCCTGCTACAACGGGGCGCGCAGCAGCCGGGCGGCGGCCGGTCCGCAGGCCGAGCTGGAGCGCCGGCTGGCGGCCGGCGATCCGCCGGACAGCTTCCAGTGCCACGCCGGCGCCGAGCTGGCCGGCCGGGCCGCGGCCGGACGGCTCGCCCCGCTGGACCAGCTCTACCGGCAGCAGGGCTGGGCGGGGCGCTTCCAGGCGGAACTGCTGCCGCGGCTGCGGGGCGAGGACGGCGGCTACTACGGCGTCCCGGTCGGCATCCACCGCACCAACATGCTCTGGTCGAACCCCGCGGTGCTCTCCCGGGCCGGGGCCGACCCGGCGCCGCGGACCGTCGCGGAACTGCTCGACAGCGCGCGCCGGGTGGCCCGGAGCGGGCCGGTCCCGCTCGCGGTCGGCGGTTCCTGGAGCTGCAAGCACCTGTGGGAGACGGTGCTGCTGGCGGGGGTCGGGCCGCAGGGCTGGGAGGCGCTGTGGCGCGGTACCGGCTGGGACTCGGCGCAGGTCGCGGCGGCGCTGCGGGACCTGCGCGACCTGCTGGCGCTGAGCAATGCGGCCGACCGTTCGATGACCGGCTGGGAGGACGCCACCGCGCTGGTCGCCTCGGGGCAGGCCGGGTACCAGGTGATGGGCGACTGGGCGGAGGCGTACCTGCGCGGGACGCTGGCGCTGCGGCCGCGGGTCGGCTACGACTGGGCGGCGGCGCCGGGGACCGACGGGGTGTTCCAGTACACGAGCGACACCTTCACGCTGGCGGCGGGCGCGCGGCACCGGGAGGCCGGGCTGGCCTGGCTCGCCGAGTGCGGCAGCCTCGACGGCCAGCTGGCGTTCAACGGGGCCAAGGGCGCGATCCCGGCCCGGACCGACCTGCCGCCGCAGGCCCTGGCGCTGTTCGGGCCGTACGCGCGGTGGTCGCTGGACCAGTGGCGCGACGGTGCGGCCGTCGGCTCGCTGACCCACGGGGTGGTGGCCTCCGCGGCGTGGGGCGCGCGGATCGATGCGGCGCTGACCGTCTTCCTGGGGGACCGGGACGTGCCGCGGTTCCAGGACGCGCTGGCCCGGGCGGCCGAGGGCTGATCCGGTGCCGGGCCGGGAGTGATCCGGTGCCCTGTTCGGCGGCCGGGGTCAGGAGGCGGCGGGCGTCCCGGCCGGGGTGTCGGTGGGCGCGGGTGCGGCGGCGGCGGGCGCGGGGGCGCCGGCCGCGGTGCGTTCCCGGGCGAGGGTGGCCCGGTCGGCGCGTACCCGGCGCAGCGCGTCCACGGTGAGCACCGCCAGCGCGGCCCAGACCAGGGCGAAGCCGGCCCAGCGGGCGGGCGGCATCGACTCGTGGAAGACCGCGACGCCGATCAGGAACTGGAACACCGGCGCCAGGTACTGCAGCAGCCCGAGCGTGGTCAGCGGCACCCGGACGGCGGCGGCGCCGAAGAACATCAGCGGGACCGCGGTGATCACACCGCTGACCATCAGCAGCCCGGAGTGGCCCCAGCCGTACTCGCCCGGCACCACCCGGCCGAAGGTGCCCTCGCCGCGGGCCGCGAGGTAGACCAGGAAGGCGAGCGCGAACGGGAACATCGCGGCGCTCTCCAGCGCGAGGCTCTCCGGCCCGCCGAGGGCGACCCGCTTCTTCAGCAGCCCGTAGGTGGCGAAGGACAGCGCCAGGGTCAGTGCGATCCAGGGCAGCCGGCCGTAGCCGGCGGTGAGCACCACGACCGCCGCCGCGCCGATGCCGACGGCCGCCCACTGGGCGGGCCGCAGCCGCTCGCGCAGCACCAGGACGCCGAAGGCGATGGTGACCAGCGGGTTGATGAAGTAGCCGAGGCTGGTCTCCACCACGTGGCCGGAGTTGACGCCCCAGATGTAGACGCCCCAGTTGACGGTGATGAAGGCGGCGGCGAGGGCGGACAGGGCGAGCCGCCGGGGCTGGGCGAGCAGCGGCCGGATCCACGCCCAGCGGCGCTGGACCAGCATCATCAGGGCGACCGCCACGAACGACCAGACCATCCGGTTGGCCAGGATGTCGACCGCGCCGGCGGGCTCCAGCAGCGGCCAGAACAGCGGGAACACGCCCCAGATGCCGTAGGCGGCGAATCCGTACCAGAGTCCTCGGCGTCCGTCTGCCATCTGGGCCTGCCCTCCCGCGCGCACCGGTGTCGGACCGACGGTAGCGGGCGGGAGGGCAGGATGTCATCCCCGTTCTCACTCTTTGGTCATGACATCCCTGGTGGTGCGGCGTGGTGCGGCCGTCCCGGCTCAGGCGCCCAGGGCGGCCTTCACCGTCTCGGCGAGCGGGACGGTCGGGCGGCCGATCAGACGCGCCAGATCGCCGTTGGCCCGGGCCAGGTCGCCGCGGCCGATCGCCTGGTCGACGTCGACGAAGACCGCCGCGTAGCCCTCCGGCAGACCGGCGCCGACCAGCACCTCCTGGTGCTCGGCGGGCGCGACGTCGCGGTAGGCCACCGGGCGGCCGGAGTGCTCGGCCAGCGCGGCCGCGTACTCGGACAGGCTCCACGCGACGTCACCGCTCAGCTCGTACGCGGTGTTCTCGTGGCCCTCGCCGGTGAGCACGGCGACCGCCGCGGCGGCGTAGTCGGCGCGGGGGGCGCTGGCCACCCGGCCGTCGCCGCTGCTGCCGACCACCACGCCGCGCGCCACCGCGTCGGCGGCCTGCGCGGTGTAGTTCTCGGTGTACCAGCCGTTGCGCAGGAAGACGAAGGGCAGTCCGGACTCACGGATCGCGGCCTCGGTCTCCTTGTGCTCGTCGGCCAGCGAGAAGCTCGCCTCGTCACCGCCCAGCACCCCGGTGTACACCAGCAGACCGACCCGGGCGGCCTTGGCGGCCTCGATCACGGCGCGGTGCTGCGGGGTGCGCCGGCCGATCTCGTTGCCGGAGATCAGCAGCACCCGGTCGCCCTCGCCGAACGCGCCGGCCAGCGTCTCGGGACGGTCGTAGTCCACCACCCGGACCTCCACCCCGCGGGCGGCGAGGTCGGCGGCCTTCTCCGCCGAACGGACGGCGACGGCGACCCGGGCGGCGGGGACCTCGGCCAGCAGTCCCTCGACGACCAGGCGGCCCAGCTGGCCGGTGGCACCGGTGACGACGATCATGTTGCGCTCCTCGGAGGGTTGTTCTCGTGTTCCGCTCTGCTTCGCCACTCACTTTATGGAGGGCACTAACCTTCCGAAAGTACGCACTTCAAAGTAGGGTACTGACATGGAGGTAATGGAAGAACGCTCACTGCTGGAGCGGCTGCCGGACGTCTACGACCGGATGTGCCCCTCCCGCGGAGTCCTGGAGCACGTCACCAGCCGCTGGGGCGTGCTGGTGCTGGTCGCCCTGCTGGAGCGGGGGTACCGGTTCAGCGAGCTGCGCCGCCGGGTCGCGGGGGTGAGCGAGAAGATGCTCGCCCAGACCCTGCAGAACCTCGAACGCGACGGCTTCGTCCTGCGGGTCGCCCACCCCGTCATCCCGCCCCGCGTCGACTACAGCCTCACCCCGCTCGGCGCCGAGGTGGCCGAACAGGTCTCCGGCCTGGCCCACTGGGTCGAGGCCCGGATGTGCGCGGTCACCGAGGCCCGCGAGGCGTACGACACCAGCCGGTCCTGACCGGCCGGCGCCCGCGGGCCCTACCGGTGACCGGGGTGCAGGCGGGCGAGTTCGGCGCGCGCCGCCTCCGCGGCGGGGTGGCCCAGCTCCTCGAGCACCGCCAGCGCCCGGATCCGGAACCCGAGGGCGTCCGCGACGCGTCCGAGGCTCTCGTGCGCCCGGGCCAGGACACCCAGCGCGGAGACCTCCCCCAGCCGGTTGCCCGCCTCGGCGTGCAGGGCGAACGCCCGCTGCGCCGCCACCACGGCCTCCTCGAACTCGCCACGGACCTGGTGGACTTCGGCCAGCTTGTCGGCCACCAGCCCCTGTCCGAAGGCATGGTCGAGCGACACGAAGGCCTCGAACGCCTCGTTCAGCACCGCCACGGCCTCCTCGAGGCGGTCGAGCCTGCGGTGGGCCAGGCCCAGGTTCTCCAGGACGTGTGCGGCGAGCCAGGGATCACCGTCCCGGCGAGCCGCGGCCAGCGCCTCGGTGAGGGAGTCCACCGCCTCGCCGAACCGCCCGAGGTGGATGAGCGCGCCACCCAGGTTGTTCAGCGAACCCGCCTCCAGGTACCCCAGCCGGCGGGACATGGCCGCCGCCTGCAGACAGCACCGGTAGTACTCCTCGTACTGCTCCCGGTAGCAGTAGCTGGCCCCCAGGTTGCTGAGCACCACGGTCTCGGCCCGGTCGTCTCCGAGCCCGCGGGCGGCTTCGAGAGCCCGGAGGTTGGCTGCCGTCCATTCCGCGGTCGGCCGCCGGAGCTGGAAGAACGAGCGCAGCGCGATCGGCAGTTGCCAGGTGATGTCCCTGGCCCCCTCCTCGTCGGCCTGGGCGAGGGCGGCCAGCAGGTTCTCGAACTCGGCCTCGCACCAGGTCACGGCAGCACCGCGGGAGTCGAAGGCCACCGTGGCCGGCGGGTCCGGCCGGTCCGTGGGCGCGACGACGAACGGTGCGGGGCCCCGGCGGAGGTTCAGGACCCTCCCGGCCTCCTCCGCATGGAACAGGTACCAGCCGAGCAACCGCCGCACGGCCGCGGCCCGTTCACAGTCGGTGTCCACCTCCAGACCGCGTTCGCGGGCGTAGTCGCGCAGCAGGTCGTGGAAGCGGAACCTGTTCAGCGACGGCATCTCCAGGAGGTGGGAGCCGACGAGCACGAGCAGAGCCCGCAGCAACGCCGACGGCGGCATGCCCGTCAGCGCGGCGGCCGCCTTCAGGCTGATGTCCGGCCCGCAGTGGAGGCCGAGCAGGCGGAACACGCGTGCGGTCGACGGCGAGAGGCCGCGGTACGACCAGGAGAACACCTCCCGGACCGCCGTGCTGTCGTCCTCGTCGTAGGTGACGAGCGCGTCCAGCCCCCGGTGGTCGGCGAGGTCCTCGGCGAGCGTCGCCAGTGAGTCGTGCGGCCGGGCCGCCGCCACCTCGGCGGCGATCCGCAGCGCCAGCGGCAGGTGGACGCACCGCCTGGCCAGGAGGGCGGCCGCCGCCGGCTCGGCGTCGACCCGCCGCACCCCCACGACCGACCGGAGCAGTTCCACCGACTCCTCGGGCGACAGCAGGTCCAGCACGATGCGGCGGACACCCTCCCGCGCCACCAGGCCGGAGAGCTGGCTGCGGCTGGTGACGAGGACCAGGCAGGTGTCGGACGACGGCAGGAGCGGCCGGACCTGTTCCGCGTTGCGGGCGTTGTCCAGCACGACCAGCATCCGACGGTCGCTCAGCAGGGTCCTGAACATCCCGCTGCGTCCGTCGGTGTCCTGCGGGACGCTGCCCGGCGCCACCCCCAGCGCGAGCAGGAAGCCGCCGAGCGCCTGCTGTGCCGACAGCACCGGTCCGGGGCCGTAGCCCTGCAGGTTCACGTAGAGCCGGCCGTCGGGGAAGTGGTCGCGCACGGTGTGTGCCCAGTGCAGGGCGAGCGCCGTCTTGCCGACACCCGCGGTGCCGGCGACCGCGGACACGATCGCCGTGGACCTGGTCGTGCCCCCGGGGGTCGACAGCAGCGCGTCGAGCTTGGCGATGTCCGCCTCCCGGCCGGTGAAGCAGGACGGCCTCGGCGGCAGCTGCTGCGGGCGCGGCCATGCCGCGTCGGCGGCGTGGAAATGAATTCCACCGGCGACGGTCCCGGCCTGGACAACGCTTTTCGCAGAGCCGGACATGTCGTTTCTGGTGGCGCCGGCCGAATTCCCGATGCCGTGATCTTCCACAGTTCCGCCCCGTTCGCCACCCCGGCCCCGAGGCCGCCCCGTCCTGGGACGGTACCGCCGGGATCCAAGGCCGTCCAGGGCGCAGCCCGGCCGGACGATCGAATTCCGAATTCCGGCGGACCGCACAGCATTGACAGCACATCGAATGCGCCTCGAACATTGTTCCGGGCCCGCCACGGGCACCTCGACGATCACCCGTATTCGCCGGAGGCGGTACCGACCGATGTCGGGAAACGTATTCGATCTACCTCCCACCACGCTGGTGATGCAGCCCGGGACCTTCTGCAACCTGGACTGCCGGTACTGCTACCTGCCGGACCGTGCGACCGTGCGCCACCTGGACCCGGAGGTCAATCGGGTGGTGGCCGAGGAGGCGGGGCGATGGGCCGCCGCAGGGCATCGGGTCGAGGTCCTGTGGCACCTCGGGGAGCCTCTCGCGGTCGGGGTGGCGCGGATGGAGCGGCTGTGGTCCCCGTGGCCGCAGGGGACCGTCCACTGCGTCCAGACCAACGGCACACTGATCGACGACCGCTGGTGCGACCTGTTCTCGGCGCACGGGGTCCGCGTCAGCGTGAGTTCGGACGGGGATGCAGGGATGAACTCCGACCGCGTCACCCGCTCGGGCCGTCCGGCGGAGCGGCGGATCGAGGCGGGGCTCGCGGTTCTGACCAGGCGCCGAGTGCCGTTCGACCTGCTCTCCGTGGTCCGCACTCCCACCCCGGAGTCGGCGCGGGCCGTCTACGCGCACGCCCGGTCCGTCGGCGCCCGCGCCCTCGGAGTCCTGCCCGAGGAGCGCAAGGGCGTCCACCGCGGCGGCCCCCCGGCCGACCGGGGGAGCTGGGCGGAGTTCTTCGCCGAGCTGTACCGCGAGTGGCACACCGACCGGAGCGTCCGGCTGCGGGAGCTCGAATCCGTGGCGAACTGCTGGGACGCGGTCATGGCCGGAGTGACCGCCGAACAGGTGAGGCGCGTACCGGTCGAGGCCATCCCGACCATCGCCCACGACGGCGACGTCACCGTCATGTCGCCCGACCTCGCCGGCCACGTGCATCCCGTCCACGGACCGTTCACCGTCGGCAACGTCCTGCGGGAGGGGCTCACCGACATCCTCGGCCGCGCCCCCGGGGTCCCGTGGGTGCGCGAAGCGCTCACCGGGGTCGCGCGGTGCCGCGCGACCTGCCGCTACGCCGCCGTCTGCGGCGGCAACTGGCCCGCGAACAAGTACTTCGAGTCGGGCCACCTGGACCACACCGAGACGGCGTACTGCCGCAACCTCCATCAGGCCAAGTTGGAAGGAGCACTACTGTGCCGGACCTGAACACGGTCATCGCCCCGCACGAGGGGCTGGTCAAGGACGTCCGGGAGCACGCGGAACACCTGGAGCGGCTGCTCGGCACGCCGAGGACGCCGTCGACCACCCCCGCGGGCGACGGGGGTATCACCTTCCTGAGGTTCAACTCCATGAGCCAGCTCTGGGACCGCACGGCGGCCTAGGCTCCCGAGCCGGGGCCTCGGCGGACGTCCGGGTCGTCCCCGGCACGTGCGAGGCCGCCGCGCGCGCCGTGCGTCCGTTCCGGACGACAACCGACGGGAACCGGTCCATGCGTGCACGCCCGTCCCGAGAAGTCCCAGCCGCCCGGGAGATGATCACGGATCAGGCGGGCCGCCCGGCCGCCGACTTCGTCCGGGGCGCCACCCGGGCGGGCCTGCCCTGGGCGGACGACGTCCGGCCGCGCACCACGGTACGGCGGGCGGCGCAGGCCATCCTGCTCGGCCTGCCCGGCTGGGTGGTGTCGACCCCGGTGGGGCCGCTCGGCGACCTGCTGGCCGAACGGGCCCCGACCCTGCGCCGGTCCCGGCTCTACGGCTGGGACTTCGAGCGGCGGCAACCGGAACCCCGCTGGCTCCACCCCCGGCTGCCGGACGGCGTACGGCCGGCGCAGCTGGACGGCGTCCGCGCGGCCGACCTCGCGGACGTCCGGGAGCGCGCCTATCCCCCTGGGCACCCGGACCGCGCACCCGGGCAGCTCGAACGCCTGACCGGGCTGCTGGACGGCACCCTCTACGGCCCGGTGCTCGGCTGCAGCACGGTCGCCCGCTCGGCAGGATCGGTGGTCGCGGCCGTGCTCGCCACCGCCGGCACCGGTCTGCCGGGCCGGCCGGAACCGGGGTTCGTCGACGTCTTCCGCGAACCGGGGGAAGCGTTCCGCGGCCTCGGCTCCCTGCTCCTGCGGTACGCCTTGGCCCGGGCCGCGGTCGACGGGCCGCCGCGGGCGCTGGTGCTCTCCGTCACCGACGGCAACCCGGCCCGCCGGGTCTACGAGCAGATCGGCTTCAGCCACCTGGACAGCATCCGGACCGTCCTGCTGCCGGGCCGGACGACGGCGGCCCACCCGGCTCAGGGCCGCACGGCCTCGGCCGACAGCAGGCGCTGAGCCGGGCCCCCGCCCCAGGCCCGCCCGCCGTCAGGCCCCCGAGGGGGCCTTCGGGCGGCGCCAGATCAGGGGGAGGGCCAGCGCGGCGGCCACGGCCAGCAGGCCGGCCAGGGCGATCGCCCGGCCGGCGCCGGTGGCCTCCACGGCGCGGAAGGCCGCGTTGATCGCGTCGGCCGTGGACTGGTCCACCGAGGAGAGGATCTGGTCGGCCAGCTTGGAGTCGGTCACCGCGTTGCTGAGTTCCTGCACCTGGGAATCGCTCAGCCCGGCGGCCGTCGCCCGGTCGGCCGCCTGGTCGGTCTCCACCGCCTGCTGGACCGCGACCGTGATCGCGACCCCGAACGCGCCGCCGAGCATGCTGGTCACCTTGAACATCCCGGAGGCCGTCCCCGCCAGCTCCTCCGGCGGCCCGGCCACCGCGGTGTCGGACAGCGGGATCGACATCAGGCCGAGCCCGGCCCCCAGCACCAGCAGCCCCACCACCAGCACCGCGTACGAGTAGTCCCGGCCGATGATCGAGACGATCAGCGTCCCGACCCCCAGCAGCAGCACCCCGAGCACCACCGGCAGCCGGGCACCCCGCCGGGCGGAGACCCGCCCGCCCAGCGGGTTGAACAGCAGGATGGTCGCGGTGGACGGCAGCAGCAGCAGGCCCGCCGCCACCGCGCCGTAGCCGCGGACCTGCTGCAGGTACAGGGTGAGCAGGAAGCTGACGCCGGCGAAGACGATGTTCATCACGGAGTTGGCCACCAGCGCGCCGCAGAACGGCCGGGACGAGAACAGCCTCAGGTCCACCAGCGGATCCCGGACCCGCTTCTCCAGCAGCACGAACAGCGCCGCCAGCACCACCGAGCCGGCCAGCAGCGCGATGATCAGCGGGTCGGAGAAGCCCTTCTCCTGACCGGCCGTACAGCCGTACAGCAGGCAGAACGCCGCCAGCGCACTGGTGAGCAGGCCGAGCAGGTCGATGTGCCGGGAGGCGTTCGGGTCGGTGGACTCGACCGCCGAACGGCGGACCAGCCAGAGGCCGACCAGGGCCAGCGGGGCGTTGATCCAGAAGGTCGAGCGCCAGCCGAGGGTGCCGGTCAGCACACCGCCGACGGCCGGCCCGGCCGCCTGGCCGACCCAGGCGACCGCCATCCAGGCGCCGAACGCCCGCGGCTGCTCCTCGGGCGGGAACATCGGCGGGATCAGCGCCAGCGTGGCGGGCAGGATCAGCGCCGCGCCGACACCCATCGCCGCCCGGCCGACGATCATGCCGGTGACCCCCGGTGCGAACGCCGCGGCCAGCGAGACCGCCCCCATCACCACCAGGCCGATCTCCAGCATCCGCTTGCGCCCGAACACGTCACCGAGCCGCCCGGCGGCCAGCACCAGCGCACCGGTGGAGAGGCTGAAGGCGTTGTTGGCCCACTGCAGGTCGGGCAGCGAGACGTTCAGCTCCCGGGAGATCGTCGGCACGGCCACCCCGAAGTCGGCGAACGACAGCCACACCATGCCCGCCGCGACGCACATCCCGGCCAGCGCCCGCCAGCGGTGCTCCGAGTACCCCGCGGCGCGGCCCAAGGAGGTGCCCGCACGCAGCGGACCGGTCGACTCGGCCATGGACCGGCTCCCCAAACTCAGGCCGGCGGCTCGCCGGAGCGGACCACACCACTATCGGAGCGCTCACGCCGGCCGGCCGCGCGACACCTCGGCGCGGGCCCGCGCCTCCGTCGGATGGCCCTGCCCGCGGCACCGCCCGGGCCCGGTGGCAGGGGCCCCGACGCGGGCGCCCGGCCGGGGAGAGCCCCGGCCGGGCGCCTGCTGCCTGTACGGCCCGGGCCGGGTGGTCAGGCGACCGTCCAGGTGTCGGTGCCGTGCAGCAGGGCGGTGAGGTCGCCGGCGCCCTGCTCGGCGGTGGCGCGGGTCAGCTGCTCGGTCATCAGGGTGTCGTAGACCGGGCGGCGGACGTCGCGCAGGACGCCGATCGGGGTGTGGTGCAGGGTGTCGGCGTCGGCGAGCCGGGTCAGCGCGAAGGCGGTGGCGGGGCTCGGCCGGTGGGCGTCGTGCACCAGCAGCTGTGCCTCGTTGGCCTCGGTGACGTGGTCCACGTACAGGTCGCCGTCCGGGCCGCGGAAGACCCCGCGGTCGGCGCCGAACCGGACCGGGCGGCCCTGTTCCAGCCGGACCAGTGCCTCGTCCCGGGTGGCCGGCTCCTTGAGGACCTCGAAGGCACCGTCGTTGAAGATGTTGCAGTTCTGGTAGATCTCCACCAGGGCCGTGCCCTCGTGCTCGGCCGCGGCCCGCAGCACCGACTGCAGGTGCTGGCGGTCGGAGTCGATGGTGCGGGCGACGAAGGTGGCCTCGGCGCCGACCGCCAGCGACAGCGGGTTGAACGGGGCGTCGAGCGAGCCCATCGGCGTGGACTTGGTGATCTTCCCCAGCTCGCTGGTCGGCGAGTACTGGCCCTTGGTGAGCCCGTAGATCCGGTTGTTGAAGAGCAGGATCTTCAGGTTGACGTTGCGCCGCAGGGCGTGGATCAGGTGGTTGCCGCCGATGGAGAGGGCGTCGCCGTCTCCGGTGACCACCCACACCGACAGGTCCGGGCGGGAGGCGGCCAGGCCGGTGGCGATCGCCGGGGCGCGGCCGTGGATGGAGTGCATCCCGTAGGTGTTCATGTAGTACGGGAAGCGGGAGGAGCAGCCGATGCCGGAGACGAAGACGGTGTTCTCCCGGCGGATGCCGAGTTCCGGCATGAAGGCCTGGACGGCGGCGAGGATCGCGTAGTCGCCGCAGCCCGGGCACCAGCGGACCTCCTGGTCGGTCTTGAAGTCCTTGGCGCTCTGGGGGGTTTCGGCCTTGGGGACCAGGTGCAGGGAGCGGAAGGCTTCGGTCACTGCCCGTCTCCTTCGAGTGTGCCGATCGCGGCGGACAGCACGTCGGCGAGTTGGGCGGCCTTGAACGGCAGTCCGCGGACCTGGTTGTAGGACTGGGCGTCGACCAGGTACTTGGCCCGCAGCAGCAGGGCGAGCTGGCCGAGGTTCATCTCCGGCACGATGACCCGCTCGTAGGAGGCGAGCACGGTGGCGAGGTTGGCCGGGAACGGGTTGAGGTTGCGCAGGTGGGCCTGGGCGATGCGGTGGCCGTCGGCGCGCAGGCGGCGCACCGCGGCGGTGATCGGCCCGTAGGTGGAGCCCCAGCCGAGGACCAGGAGGCGGGCGTCGCCGGTGAGGTCGTCGACCTGGAGGTCGGGCACGGCGATGTTGTCGATCTTTGCCTGCCGGGTGCGGACCATGAAGTCGTGGTTGGCCGGGTCGTAGGAGATGTTGCCGGTGCCGTCCTGCTTCTCGATCCCGCCGATGCGGTGCTCGAGACCGGCGGTGCCGGGTACCGCCCAGGGGCGGGCCAGGGTCCGCGGGTCGCGCTTGTAGGGCCAGAAGGCGCCGTCCTCGCGGTTCGGCCCGGTGGCGAAGTCGGGCTCGATGGTGGGGAGTTCGTCCGCCTGGGGGATCCGCCAGGGCTCGGATCCGTTGGCCAGGTAGCCGTCCGAGAGCAGCATCACCGGGGTGCGGTAGGTGATGGCGATCCGGGCCGCCTCCAGGGCGGCGTCGAAGCACTCGGCGGGGGTGGCGGGGGCGACGATCGGCACCGGCGCCTCGCCGTTGCGGCCGAACATCGCCTGCAGCAGGTCGGCCTGCTCGGTCTTGGTCGGAAGGCCGGTGGAGGGGCCGCCGCGCTGGATGTCGACCACCAGCAGGGGCAGTTCGAGCGAGACCGCGAGGCCGATCGTCTCCGACTTCAGGGCGACGCCGGGCCCGGAGGTGGTGGTGACGCCGAGCGCCCCGCCGAACGCCGCCCCGAGCGCGGCGCCGATCCCGGCGATCTCGTCCTCGGCCTGGAAGGTGCGCACCCCGAAGTTCTTGTGCCGGCTCAGCTCGTGCAGGATGTCCGAGGCCGGGGTGATCGGGTACGAGCCGAGGAACAGCGGCAGTCCCGAGCTGCGGGAGGCGGCGATCAGGCCGTAGGACAGCGCGAGGTTCCCGGAGATGTTGCGGTAGGTGCCGGCCGGCAGCCTGGCGGGCGGGATCTCGTAGGAGACGGCGAAGTCCTCGGTGGTCTCGCCGAAGTTCCAACCGGCCCGGAAGGCCGTGATGTTGGCCTCGGCGATGGCGGGTTTCTTGGCGAACTTGCGGCGCAGGAAGGTTTCGGTGCCGTGGGTGGGGCGGTGGTACATCCAGGACAGCAGGCCGAGGGCGAACATGTTCTTCGCCCGCTCGGCGTCCTTGCGGGCCAGGCCGCTGTCCTTGAGCGCCTCCAGGGTGAGCGTGGTCAGCGGCACCCGGTGCAGGCGGTAGGCGTCCAGCGAGCCGTCGTCCAGCGGGTCGGCGGCATAGCCGACCTTCGCCAGGGCCCGCTTGGTGAACTCGTCGGTGTCGACAATGATCTCCGCGCCGCGCGGCAGATCGGCAAGGTTGGCTTTCAGGGCAGCCGGGTTCATCGCGACCAGTACGTTCGGTGCGTCGCCCGGGGTCAGAATGTCATGATCGGCAAAGTGCAACTGGAAACTGGAGACACCGGGAAGGGTCCCGGCGGGGGCCCGGATCTCGGCCGGGAAGTTGGGCAGCGTCGACAGATCGTTGCCGAACGCCGCCGTCTCCGAGGTGAAACGGTCACCGGTGAGCTGCATACCGTCGCCGGAGTCGCCCGCAAAACGGATGATCACACGATCCAGGCGCCGGATGGGCTTGCCGGGTCTTCCACTCGTACCGGACCGGGCGGCGGACTCGGGTCCGCCCTCCCCGTCCGAGCCGTCCACTGCTGCTGACTGATCGACCTGACTGGTCACTGCCGCGGACCTCCTCGTGGCGCCAGCCGCGGGCGTGAGCCGTGTGCCCCGTCCGCCTGGTGCACCAGTCGCATCCTAAGCGGGCCGGGCCCGGCTGGAGGGGAACTCGGAGTCTTGGACCACCCCGTCTCGCCCGGATGCCGCGTACGCCGTTCGTACGCTGTTCGTACAAGAGTCGGCGGGGGGCGGCGAACCGCAGGTCAGGTGCGGGTCAAGGCCCGGTCGAGGACGGGTGGGGGCAGTTCGGGGGCGGACCGGCCGGGTTCAGGAATTCAGATAGGTCAGCACGGCCAGGACCCGGCGGTGGTCGGCGGGGCTCTGCGCCAGGCCCAGCTTGAGGAAGATGTTGGAGACGTGCTTCTCCACCGCGCCGTCCGAGACCACCAGCTGCCGGGCGATCGCGGTGTTGGTCCGCCCCTCCGCCATCAGGCCCATCACCTCCCGCTCACGCGGGGTCAGACCGGCCAGCACGTCGCCCTTGCGGCTGCGGCTGAGCAGCTGCTGCACCACCTCCGGGTCCAGCGCCGTGCCGCCCTCGGCGACCCGCACCACCGCGTCCACGAACTCCCGGACCTCGGCCACCCGGTCCTTCAGCAGGTACCCGATCCCGCGGGTGGAGCCCGCCAGCAGCTCCGCCGCGTAACGCTCCTCCACGTACTGCGACAGCACCAGCACCCCGACCGCCGGGTACAGGCCGCGGAGCGTCACGCAGGCGCGGACGCCCTCGTCGGTGTGGGTCGGGGGCATCCGGACGTCCGCCACCACGACGTCCGGCAGCTCGCCGGCGGCGGCCAGGTCGTGGACCGTCTTCAGCAGCGCCTCGCCGTCACCGACCCCCGCCACCACCTGCAGACCGCGGTCGGTGAGCAGCCGGGTCAGGCCCTCCCGCAGGAGTACGGAGTCCTCGGCGATGACGACGCGCAGCATGGGAGTGCCCTTCCGGAGCTACAGAGGCTTGCTACTGAGGCTTGATCGGCCGGCCCCAGTCTCCCCCATCCGGCGGTACCACGGCCCCGGAAGTCAGGGACAGCCGCCTGCGGCACGGGACAGCCGCCCCTGGCGCGGCCGTCCTCACATGGTGCGGATGGCGACCGTGTCGCAGAGCTCCTGGAGCGCCGCCTTGGCCGGGCAGTCGGGGAGCGGGTCGAGCAGGGCCCGGGCCTCCTCGGCGTAGCGCAGCGTCTCCCGGCGGGCCCGCTCCAGCGCGGGGTGGCGGCGCAGCAGGCGCAGCGCCTCGGCGTGCAGCTCGTCGTCGGCGGCGAGGTCGGCGTCGAGGAGCTCCCGCAGGCGGGTGTCCTCGGGGTCGGACGGGTCGGCCGGCATCTGGCGCAGCAGCAGCACCGGCAGGGTGGGGACGCCCTCGCGCAGGTCCGTGCCGGGGGTCTTGCCGGACTCGTGGCCGTCGCTGGCGATGTCGAGGACGTCGTCGGCGAGCTGGAAGGCGGTGCCGATCCGCTCGCCGTACTGGGCGAGGATGTCGACCATCCAGCGCTCGGCGCCGGACATCAGGGCGCCGAAGCGGCAGGAGACGGCGACCAGCGAGCCGGTCTTGCCGGCGATGACGTCCAGGTAGTGCTGGAGCTCGTCGTCGCCGGGGCGGGGGCCCGCGGTCTCCAGGATCTGGCCGGTGACCAGCCGTTCGAAGGCGTCGGACTGGATCCGGACGGCCTCCGGGCCGAGGTCGGCGAGGACCTGGGAGGCCCGGGAGAAGAGGAAGTCGCCGGTGAGGATGGCGACGGAGTTGTCCCAGCGGGAGTTGGCGCTGGGGGCGCCGCGCCGGACGGGGGCCTCGTCCATCACGTCGTCGTGGTAGAGCGTGGCGAGGTGGGTGAGCTCGACCACGACGGCGGCGGGGACCACCCCGGGGGCGTACGGATCGCCGAAGCGGGCGGCGAGCATGACCAGCAGCGGGCGGAAACGCTTGCCGCCGGCCTCGATCAGGTGGCTCGCGGTGATCGTGATGAACGGGACCTCGCTCTTGACGGCCTCGACCAGCGAGGTCTCCACGGCGTCCATCCCGGCCCGGACGTCGCGGGTCAGATCGCGGTCCTGCACGCTCAGCCCGAAGGGCCCCACGACGGTCACGAAGACCACTCCTGTCCCTGGTCGATCAAGCGGGCCGGTCCCTGATCCCCGCCGTTGCACGTACAAGGCAGCGTATCCGGTCGCGAGTGGATCACTGCACGGGCGTGCCCGCCAGGGCCCCTCGACGCTCGGTCGAGGGCCCCGGCGGGCGGGCGGGGTCCGGTGCGCCCTAGCGGACGAAGACCGAGGCCTTCGAGGCCAGGTCGAGGAAGTACTGCGGCAGCAGGCCGAGGCCGAGGGTGACCAGGACGCCGACGCCGATGGCGGTGGCGGTGAGCGGGCTGGGCACGGCGACCGCGGGGCCGTTGGGCTGCGGGTCGGAGAAGAACATCAGCACGATGACCCGGATGTAGAAGAACGCCGCGACCGCCGAGCTGAGCACACCGACGATCACCAGCGGGGTCGCCCCGCCGGCCGCCGCGGCCTGGAACACCGCGAATTTCCCGGTGAAGCCGCTGGTCAGCGGAATGCCCGCGAAGGCCAGCAGGAACAGCGCGAAGACCGCCGCCACCAGCGGGGAGCGCCGCCCCAGGCCCGCCCAGCTGGACAGGTGGGTGGCCTCGCCCTTGGAGTCCCGGACCAGGGTCACCACGGCGAAGGCGCCGAGGGTGACGAAGGAGTAGGCCAGCAGGTAGAAGAGGACCGCGCCGAGGCCCTGCCGGCTGGTGGCGATCAGGCCGGTGAGGATGAAGCCGGCGTGGGCGATCGAGGAGTACGCCAGCAGGCGCTTGACGTCCTGCTGGGTCACCGCGAGGATCGCGCCGACCACCATGGTGAGAATGGCCACACCCCACATGACGGGCCGCCAGTCCCACCGCAGGCCGGGGAAGGCCACGTAGAACAGCCGCAGGAAGGCGCCGAAGGCCGCGGTCTTGGTGGCCGCCGCCATGAAGCCGGTGACCGGGGTGGGCGCGCCCTGGTACACGTCCGGGGTCCAGGAGTGGAACGGCACCGCGCCGACCTTGAACAGCAGGCCGACCGAGACCATCGCCAGGCCGATCAGCAGCAGCGCGTCGTTCTGGGTGGTGGTGGCGAGCGCCGGGGTGACCGGCGCGACGCCGGAGACCACGTCCGCGATGTCGCCGAGCTGGACGCTGCCCGCGTAGCCGTACAGCAGCGCGGTGCCGAACAGGAAGAACGCCGAGGCGAAGGCGCCGAGCAGGAAGTACTTGACCGCCGCCTCCTGGGAGAGCAGCCGCCGCCGGCGGGCGAGCGCGCACAGCAGGTACAGCGGGAGGGAGAAGACCTCCAGCGCGACGAACATGGTCAGCAGGTCGTTGGCGGCCGGGAAGAGCAGCATGCCGCCGACCGCGAACAGGGTGAGCGGGAAGACCTCGGAGGTCCGCAGGCCCGCCCGGGTCGCCTCGCGCTCCTGCTCGCCGCCGGGTACGGCGGCGGCCTGGGCGGCGAAGGCGTCCACCGTGTTGCCGTTCAGGCGCGGCTCCAGCCGGCCCTCGGCGAAGGTGAGCACCGCCAGCACCGCGGTGAGCAGGATGACGCCCTGGAGGAACAGCGCCGGGCCGTCGATCGCCACCGCGCCCATCGCCAGCAGGCCGGCCTTGGTGGTGCCGTGGCCCTGGGCGGCGAGCACGACCACGGCGGCGAAGGCGCCGCCGAGGCCGAGCAGCGCGATCACCAGCTGGGCGGTGTGGCGCGAGCGGCGCGGCAGGAACGCCTCGGCCAGGATGCCGGCCAGCGCGGCGCCGAAGACCACCAGCATCGGTGACAGCTGGCCGTACTCGATGTGCGGAGCCGGGATGCTCGGGCTGTTGCCGCCCGCGGCGGCGAGCCAACCGGTCATTTCTGCTCACCTCCGGTGGTGGCGGCGACCGGGTGGGCCGGTGCCGGATCGGTCTGGTGGACCTGCGAAAGGGTGGCGTCCACCGCCGGGTTGACGATGTCGGTGAGCGGCTTGGGGTACACGCCGAGCAGGATGGTCAGCGCCACCAGCGGGGTGACCACGGCGAGTTCGCGCAGCTTCAGGTCGGGCAGGTGGCGCACGCCCTCCTTGACCGGGCCGGTCATGGTGCGCTGGTAGAGCACCAGGGCGTACAGCGCGGCCAGCACGATGCCGAAGGTGGCGATGATCCCGACCACCGGGTAGCGGCTGAAGGTGCCCACCAGGACCAGGAACTCACTGACGAACGGCGCCAGCCCCGGCAGTGACAGGGTGGCCAGACCGCCGATCAGGAAGGTGCCGGCCAGCACCGGGGCGACCTTCTGCACCCCGCCGTAGTCCGCGATCAGGCGCGAGCCGCGACGGGAGATCAGGAAGCCGGCCACCAGCATCCAGGCGGCGGTGGAGATGCCGTGGTTGACCATGTAGAGGGTGGCGCCGCTCTGGCCCTGGCTGGTCATCGCGAAGATACCCATGATGATGAAGCCGAAGTGCGAGATGGAGGCGTACGCGACCAGCCGCTTGATGTCCTTCTGCCCGACGGCCAGCAGCGCGCCGTAGACGATGGAGACCAGCGAGAGCACCATGATCGCCGGGGCGAAGGTCTTCGAGGCGTCCGGGAACAGGCCGAGGCAGAAGCGCAGCATCGCGAAGGTGCCGACCTTGTCGACCACCGCGGTGATCAGTACGGCGGTGCCGGCGGTGGCCTCGCCCATCGCGTTCGGCAGCCAGGTGTGCAGCGGCCACAGCGGGGCCTTGACCGCGAAGGCGAAGAAGAAGCCGAGGAACAGCGCCTTCTGCGCGACCGGGTCGATCACCAGCTTGCCGTCGGCGATGGCGCCGGTCAGCGTCGGCAGGTCGAAGGTGGCGAAGCCCTGGTTCTGCCCGATCACATACAGGCCGATCACGGCGGCCAGCATCACCAGGCCGCCGAGCAGGTTGTACAGCAGGAACTTCACCGCGGCGTAGGAGCGCTGGGCGGCCGAGTCGGCGCCGCCCGCTCGGTCGCCGAAACCGCCGATGAGGAAGTACATCGGGATCAGCATGGCTTCGAAGAACACGTAGAACACGAAGACGTCGGTGGCCAGGAAGGAGACGATCACCATCGCCTCCACCGCCAGGATCAGGGCGAAGAAGCCCTGGGTGCGGCGGCGGTTCTCGAACGTCCCCTCGGGGGCGGGCGCCGGATCGGCGTCGTGCCAGGACGCCAGCAGCACCAGCGGCACCAGGACCGCGGTGAGCAGGGTCAGCGCCACCCCGATGCCGTCGGCGCCGAGCGAGAAGCTGATGCCGAAGGAGCGGATCCAGCTGTACGACTCGGTCAGCTGGTACCGCGCCCCGCCCGGCTCGAACCTGACGGCCACCAGGGCGGCGAGCGCCAGGGTGGCGGCCGACACGGCGACCGCGACGGTCTTGGTGGTCCGGCGGCGCGCATCGGTGGTCCCGGCCGGCAGCGCGGCGGTGAGCACGGCACCGGCGGCGGGAACGGCACAGGTGGCGGTCAGCAGGTAGCTCACGGCCGGCCTCCCGCCATCACAACCCCGCGCCGAGCCGAAGAGCGCGCCGGTGCCGAAAGCGAGGAACGACCAGCGACCGACGGAGGAAGGAGCGCCGGAGCGACGAGTGTCGGCACCGGGCCTGAGCGCTCGGAGGCGAGCGCGCGAGTAGCAGTCACACTGACCTCATCAGGAGAGTGGTGGCGACCAGCACCAGCGTGCCGCCGAACATGGAGAGCGCGTACGAGCGGACGAACCCGGTCTGCATCAGGCGCAGCCGGCCGGAGAGCCCGCCGATGGTGGCGGCCAGGCCGTTGACGAAGCCGTCCACCGCCTTGCTGTCGAAGAAGACCAGCGAGGCGACCAGGCCGGTGCCCGGCCGGACCAGCACCGCGTGGTTGATCTCGTCCTGCATCAGGTCGCGCCTGGCGGCCCTGGTGAGCAGCGAGCCCTTCGGGGCCTCGACCGGGACCGGCGAGCGTCCGTACATGGCGTACGAGATCGCGACGCCGACCACCATCAGGGCGGTGGTGATCAGGGTGACGGTGAGCGGGGTGAGCGGGGAGTCGCCCTCGGCGTGGCCGGTGACCGGCTCCAGCCAGTTGACGAAGGAGTCGCCGTAGGCGAACAGGCCGCCGGCGAAGACCGAGCCGAAGGCCAGCACGATCATCGGCAGCGTCATGGTGGACGGCGACTCGTGCGGGTGCGGCTGGTGGCCCTCGGCGTCGGGCTGCCAGCGCTTCTCGCCGAAGAAGGTCATCAGCATCACCCGGGTCATGTAGAACGCGGTGACGGCGGCGCCGATCAGGGCGCAGGTGCCGAGGATCCAGCCCTCGGTGCCGCCCTTGGCGAAGGCGGCCTCGATGATCTTGTCCTTGGAGAAGAAGCCGGACAGGCCGGGGAAGCCGATGATCGCCAGGTAGCCGAGGCCGAAGGTGACGAAGGTGATCGGCATGTACTTGCGCAGTCCGCCGAAGTGACGCATGTTCACCTCGTCGTCCATGCCGTGCATGACCGAGCCGGCGCCGAGGAAGAGCCCCGCCTTGAAGAAGCCGTGGGTCACCAGGTGCATGATGGCGAAGGCGTAGCCGATCGGGCCGAGGCCGGCCGCCAGGATCATGTAGCCGATCTGCGACATGGTCGAGCCGGCCAGCGCCTTCTTGATGTCGTCCTTGGCGCAACCGACGATCGCACCGTAGAGCAGGGTGACCGTGCCGACCACCACCACGACCAGCTGGGCGTCGGGCGCCAGGTTGAAGATGGCCGAGGAGCGGGTGATCAGGTAGACGCCGGCGGTGACCATGGTGGCGGCGTGGATCAGGGCCGAGACCGGGGTCGGGCCCTCCATCGCGTCACCGAGCCAGGACTGCAGCGGCACCTGGGCCGACTTGCCGCAGGCGGCGAGCAGCAGCATCAGGCCGATCGCGGTCAGCCGGCCCTCGTCCGCCTCGCCCGCGGCGCCGAAGACCGGGCCGAAGGTGAAGCTGCCGAAGGTGGTGAACATCAGCATGATCGCGATCGACAGGCCGATGTCGCCGACCCGGTTGACCAGGAAGGCCTTCTTGGCCGCGGTCGCCGCGCTGGGCTTGTGCTGCCAGAAGCCGATCAGCAGGTACGAGGCGAGGCCCACGCCCTCCCAGCCGACGTACAGCAGCAGGTAGTTGTCGGCCAGCACCAGCAGCAGCATGGCCGCCAGGAACAGGTTGAGGTAGCCGAAGAAGCGCCGGCGGCGCTCGTCGTGCGCCATGTAGCCCACCGAGTACAGGTGGATCAGGGTGCCGACGCCGGAGATCAGCAGCACGAAGACGATGGACAGCTGGTCGAGCTGGAAGGCGACGTCGGCCTGGAAGCCGTTCACCGGGATCCAGCTGTACAGCGTCTCGTGCAGGGTCCGGTCGTCGCCGGGACGGCCGAGCAGGTCGGCGAAGAGCGCGAGGCCGAAGCCGAAGGACGTGGCCGCGAGCAGCGTGGCCAGCCAGTGGCCGAAGCGGTCGAGCCGGCGCCCGCCGAGCAGCAGCAGGGCAGCACCGGCCAGCGGGGCCGCCACGAGCAGCGGAATGAGAGAGTTCACCGAAGGCCCTCCGCCTACAGCTTCATCAGGTTGCTGTCATCGACCGAAGCCGAGTGCCTGGTCCGGAAGATGGACACGATGATCGCCAGTCCGACCACGACCTCGGCCGCGGCGACCACCATGGTGAAGAACGCGATGATCTGGCCGTCCAGGTTGCCGTGCAGCCGGGAGAAGGTGACCAGGGCCAGGTTCGAGGCGTTGAGCATCAGCTCGACGCACATGAACAGCACGATCGCGTTCCGCCGGATCAGCACCCCGGAGGCGCCGATGGTGAACAGCAGGGCGGCGAGGTAGAGGTAGTTGACGGGGTTCACTCCGTCCCCTCCTTCACGTCGGTGCCCGGCGCGGGCTTGGTGGGCACGGTCTCCAGCTCCCGGCGCGGGCCGGTGACCGGCGGCCGGGCGGAGGACGGGCGGCCCAGCCGGTCGGCGGTGCTCTCCTCCAGCTCGGCCATCCGGTCCAGCATCTGCCGGCTGACGTCGCGGATCTGGCCGCGCTCGCGGAGCGTGCCCATCACCGAGTCCTCGGCGATGGTGCCGTCCGGCAGCAGGCCGGGGATGTCGACCGCGTTGTGCCGGGCGTACACGCCGGGGGCGGGCATCGGCGGCACCTGGATGTTGTCCCGGACCCGCTGGGCGGCCAGCTCGCGCTGGGTGGCGGCGGCCCGGACCCGCTCGCGGTGGGTCAGCACCATGGCGCCGATCGCAGCGGTGATCAGCAGTGCGCCGGTGACCTCGAAGGCCCAGACGTACTTGGTGAAGATCAGCCGGGCCAGGCCCTGGACGTTGCCCTCGGCGTTGGCCTCGCTCAGGCCGGTGAAGTGGCCGAGCTTCGCGTTGGCGATGCCGGCGATCAGCAGCACCCCGAAGCCGAGGCCGCAGACCACCGCGGCGAACCGCTGGCCCTTCAGCTGCTCCTTGAGGGAGTCGGCCGAGGTGACGCCGACCAGCATCACCACGAACAGGAAGAGCATCATGATCGCGCCGGTGTAGACGACGATCTGCACCACGCCCAGGAACACCGCGCCCTGCGCCAGGTAGCAGACCGCCAGCGCCAGCATGGTGGCGGCCAGGCAGAGCGCGCTGTGCACCGCCTTCTTCATCAGCAGCATGCCCAGCGCGCCGCCGACGGCGATCACGGCGAGGACCCAGAACTGGACGGCCTCTCCGGTGGAGGTCATGACTGCACCTCCTTCTCGCGGCTCTCGCGGTCGGTGCGCTCCTGCTGGACGGTGCCGGGCGCGGCCGCGGTGATCTCGCCGCGGTAGTAGGCGCCCTCGTCGGCACCGGGGAAGATCGAGTGCGGCGAGTCGACCATCCCCTCGGTCAGCCCGACCAGCAGCTGCTCCTTGGTGAAGATCAGGTCGGCCCGGGAGGAGTCGGCCAGTTCGTACTCGTTGGTCATGGTCAGCGCGCGGGTCGGGCAGGCCTCGATGCACAGCCCGCACAGGATGCAGCGGGCGTAGTTGATCTGGTAGACCGCGCCGTAGCGCTCACCGGGCGAGTAGCGCTCCTCCTCGGTGTTGTCGGCGCCCTCGACGTAGATGGCGTCGGCCGGGCAGGCCCAGGCGCAGAGCTCGCAGCCGACGCACTTCTCCAGGCCGTCCGGGTGCCGGTTGAGCTGGTGGCGGCCGTGGAAGCGCGGGGCGGTGGGCTTCTTCTGCTCCGGGTACTGCTCGGTCAGCCGCTTCTTGAACATGGCCTGGAAGGTCACGCCGAAGCCGGCTGCCGGGCCGAGGATCGACGGCTTGTCAGCGCTCTTGTCCGACATCTCGGTTCAGCTCCCTTCGGAATGGTCGGCGCCGTTGAGGGCGTCCTGGAGTTGCGGGGCGCGGCTGCGGCGGCGGGGCACCGGGGGGAGTTCCTGGCCGGGCATCGGCGGTACCGGGTAGCCGCCCGCCATCGGGTCGAACTCCGCCGGGCCTGCATCGGCCGCGGGCCCGGGTTCGGGCTTTCGCCGGATCACGTCCCGGACCAGGGCGAGCAGCAGCAGCACCGCGATCGGCGCTCCGACGTACAGCACGACCTTGCCGAAGTCGTAGCCCTCGTTGCGCAGCGCCCGGACGCTGGCGACCATCACCAGCCAGACCAGCGAGACCGGGATCAGGACCTTCCAGCCCAGCTTCATGAACTGGTCGTAGCGCAGCCGGGGCAGGGTGCCGCGCAGCCAGATGAAGAAGAACAGCAGCAGCTGGATCTTGATGGTGATCCACAGCAGCGGCCACCAGCCGTGGTTGGCCCCCTCCCAGAAGGTGGAGATCGGCCAGGGGGCCCGCCAGCCGCCCAGGAACAGGGTGGAGGCGACCGCCGAGACGGTGACCATGTTGACGTACTCGGCCAGCATGAACATCGCGAACTTCAGCGAGGAGTACTCGGTGTTGAAGCCGCCGACCAGCTCGCCCTCGGCCTCCGGGAGGTCGAACGGCGCCCGGTTGGTCTCGCCGACCATCGCGATGATGTAGACGATGAAGGAGACCGGCAGCAGCACCGCGAACCAGGTCGGCTGCTGCGAGGCGACGATCTCCGAGGTGGACATCGAGCCGGAGTAGATGAACACCGCCGCGAACGACAGGCCCATCGCGATCTCGTAGCTGATCATCTGGGCGGAGGAGCGGATGCCGCCGAGCAGCGGGTAGGTGGAGCCCGAGGACCAGCCGGCCAGCACGATGCCGTAGATCCCCACCGAGGCGGTGGCCAGGATGTACAGCAGCGCGATCGGCAGGTCGGTGAGCTGCATCGGGGTCCGGGTGCCGAAGATCGAGATCTCGTCGCCGGCCGGGCCGAAGGGGATCACCGCGAAGGCCATGAAGGCGGGGATGGCGCTGACGATCGGGGCCAGGATGTAGACCGCCTTGTCGGCGCCCTTCACCACCAGGTCCTCCTTCAGCGCCAGTTTGACGCCGTCGGCCAGCGACTGCAGCAGCCCCCAGGGGCCGTGCCGGTTGGGGCCGATCCGCAGCTGCATCCAGGCGACGACCTTGCGCTCCCAGACGATCGCGATCAGCACCGTCAGGACCAGGAAGGCGAAGACGAAGACGGCCTTCAGCAGCACCAGCCACCAGGGGTCGCGGCCGAAGAAGCCCAGGGTCTCGTAGGCGGCAAGCATCATTCCTCCTCGGCCGGGGCGACGGTGACCAGGTGGCCGACGGTGGTGCCGAGGGCGCGGTGCGCGCCGCCCGGGGTGGAGTTGAGCGGCAGCCAGACCGTGCGGTCCGGGAGCCCGTCGGTCAGCTCCAGCGGCAGGACCAGGGATCCGGCCGGGCCGGTCACCTCGACCGCCCGCTCGGCGCCGATCTCCTTGGCGGTCACCGGCGACAGCCGGGCGACCGCCCGGTGCCGGGTGCCGGCCAGGTGGGTGTCGCCGTCCTGCAGCGAGCCGTTGTCCAGCAGCAGCCGGTGGCCGGCGAGGACCGCCTGGCCGGCCGCCGGGCGCGGCAGCGGGGCCGGGGCCACCGCCGGGGCGGGGGTGCGGTCGCCCTGCCACGGGGTGAAACGGTCCAGCTCCAGCCGGGCCGCGCGGACGTCCGGCAGGCTCAGCGGACGGCCGAGCGCATCGGCCAGCATGGTCAGCACCCGGACGTCCGGGTGCAGCTGGCGCTGCATCAGCTGGTCGGGCTTGAGGGCCGGCTCGAACATCCGGACCCGGCCCTCCCAGTCCAGGAAGGTGCCGGCCTTCTCGGCCACCGCGGCCACCGGCAGCACCACGTCGGCGTGGGCGGTGACGGCGGACGGCCGCAGCTCGAGCGACAGCACGAAGCCGGCCCGGGTCAGCGCCTCCTCGGCCAGTGCCGGGTCCGCCAGGTCGTCCAGGCCCACCCCGCCGAGCACCAGCGCGGTCAGGTCGCCCTGGACGGTCGCCGCCAGGATCTGGTCGGTGTCCCGGCCGGGCCGGGCCGGCAGGTCGGCGACGCCCCAGAAGGCGGCCGCCTCGGCGCGGGCGGACGGTACCGCGACCGCCCGGCCGCCGGGCAGCAGCCCGGGCAGCGCGCCGGCCTCGACGGCGCCGCGCTCCCCCGCCCGGCGCGGCACCCAGGCCAGCCGGGCGCCGGTGACGGCGGCGAGGTTCAGTGCGGCGGTCAGCGCGCCGGGGACGGTGGCCAGCCGCTCGCCGACCAGGATCACCGCGCCGGGGGCGCGCAGCCGGTCGGCCGCGCGGCCGGCGTCGTCGGCGAGCACCTCGTCGCCGGCCAGTGCGGTCAGCCACTCGGCCTCGGTGCCGGGGGCGGCCGGCAGCAGCGCGCCGCGCAGCTTGCCGAGGCCCCGGGTGGCGTGCGAGGCGATGGCGTACACCTTGAGGCCGGCCGCCCGGTTGGCCTTGCGCAGCCGCAGGAAGACGATCGGCGCCTCCTCCTCGGGTTCCAGGCCCGCGAGCAGGACCGCGGGCGCGGCCTCGAGGTCCCGGTAGGAGACCGCGTCGCCGTCCAGGTCGACCCCGCGGCCGGCGACGGCGGCGGCCAGGAAGTCCGCCTCCTCGCCGCTGTGCGGGCGGGAGCGGAAGTCCACGTCGTTGGTGCCCAGCACCACGCGGGCGAACTTGGCGTAGCCGTACGCGTCCTCGACGGTCACCCGGCCGCCGGTGAGCACCCCGGCGCGGGCGCCGCGCAGCCCCTCGGCGGCGGCGGCCAGTGCCTCGGACCAGGAGGCGGGGACGAGTTCACCGCTCCCGTCGCGGACCAGCGGGGTGGTCAGCCGGTCGCGCTGCTGTGCGTAGCGGAAGGCGAACCGGCCCTTGTCGCAGTTCCACTCCTCGTTGATCTCCGGCTCGTTGCCGGCCAGCCGGCGCAGCACCTTGCCGCGCCGGTGGTCGGTGCGCTGGCCGCAGCCGGCCGAGCAGTGCTCGCACACGCTGGGCGAGGAGACCAGGTCGAACGGGCGGGAGCGGAACCGGTAGGCGGCCGAGGTGAGGGCGCCGACCGGGCAGATCTGGATGGTGTTGCCGGAGAAGTACGACTCGAAGTCGTCGCCCTCGCCGGTGCCGACCTGCTGGAGCGCGCCGCGCTCGACCAGGTCGATGAACGGGTCCCCGGCGATCTCCTGGGAGAAGCGGGTGCAGCGGGCGCACAGCACGCAGCGCTCGCGGTCCAGCAGCACCTGGGTGGAGATCGGCACCGGCTTCTCGTAGGTCCGCTTCATGCCCTCGAACCGGGAGTCGGCGGCGCCGGTGGACATCGCCTGGTTCTGCAGCGGGCACTCGCCGCCCTTGTCGCAGACCGGGCAGTCCAGCGGGTGGTTGATCAGCAGCAGCTCCATCACGCCGCGCTGGGCCTTCTCCGCGACCGGTGAGCTGACCTGGGTGCGCACCACCATGCCCTCGGCGACCGGGATGGTGCAGGAGGCGACCGGCTTGCGCTGGCCCTCGACCTCCACGATGCACTGCCGGCAGGCCCCGGCGGGGGCGAGCAGCGGGTGGTCGCAGAAGCGCGGGATCTGGGTGCCGATCTGTTCGGCGGCGCGGATCACCAGGGTCCCCTTGGGGACCTGGACCTCGACGCCGTCGATGGTGAGCGTGACCAGCTCCACCTGGGTGGAGGGCTCAGTGATCGTCACGCGTGCACCTCCCTCTCGGTGGCGGACTCGTGGGCGGACGACCGGCCGGCCCACACCGTGGCGGCGGCCGGGTCGAAGGGGCAGCGGCGCTCGGCGAGGTGCTGCTCGTACTCGGCGCGGAAGTGCTGGAGCGAGGAGACGATCGGGCTGGCGGCGCCGTCGCCCAGGGCGCAGAAGGACTTGCCGTTGATGTTGTCGGCGATGTCGAGCAGCTTCTCCAGGTCGCCCTCGACGCCCTGGCCGGCCTCGATCCGCTTGAGCAGCTGGACCAGCCAGTAGGTGCCCTCGCGGCAGGGGGTGCACTTGCCGCAGGACTCGTGGGCGTAGAACTCGGTCCACCGGGTGACGGCCCGCACCACGCAGGTGGTCTCGTCGAAGATCTGCAGGGCCTTGGTGCCGAGCATCGAGCCGGCCGCGCCGACGCCCTCGTAGTCGAGCGGGACGTCGAGGTGCTCGTCGGTGAACATCGGGGTGGAGGAGCCGCCCGGGGTCCAGAACTTCAGCCGGTGGCCGGCCCGGATGCCGCCGCTGATGTCCAGCAGCTGGCGCAGCGTGACACCGAGCGGTGCCTCGTACTGGCCGGGGTTGGTGACGTGGCCGGAGAGCGAGTAGAGCGTGAAGCCGGGCGACTTCTCGGTGCCCAGCGACTTGAACCACTCCTTGCCGCGGGCCAGGATCGGCGGCACCGAGGCGATCGACTCGACGTTGTTGACCACGGTCGGGCAGGCGTAGAGGCCGGCGATGGCCGGGAACGGCGGCCGCAGCCGGGGCTGGCCGCGGCGGCCCTCCAGCGAGTCCAGCAGCGCGGTCTCCTCGCCGCAGATGTACGCCCCGGCGCCGGCGTGCACGGTGATGTCGAGGTCGACGCCGGAGCCGAGGATGTCCTTGCCGAGGTACCCGGCCTCGTAGGCCTCGGCAACGGCCGCGTGGAGCCGGCGCAGCACCGGGACGACCTCGCCGCGCAGGTAGATGAAGGCGTGGGTGCAGCGGATCGCGTAGGACGCGATGACCATGCCTTCGATCAGGCTGTGCGGGTTGGCGAAGAGCAGCGGGATGTCCTTGCAGGTGCCCGGCTCGGACTCGTCGGCGTTGACCACCAGGTAGTGCGGCTTGCCGTCGTTCTGCGGGATGAACTGCCACTTCATGCCGGTCGGGAAGCCGGCGCCGCCGCGGCCGCGCAGGCCGGAGTCCTTGACCAGGGCGATCAGGTCGTCGGGGGCCATGTCGAGGGCGGCCCGCAGGCCCTGGTACCCGTCGTGGCGCAGGTAGGTGTCCAGGGTCCAGGGGCGGTCGTCGTCCCAGGAGGCGGAGAGGACCGGTGAGAGGAGCTTCTCGGCCGGCTCTGCGGAGGTCATCACGCTTCCGTCCCTTCGTGCCGCGGGGAGACCACCTTGGTGCCCGGGGCGCCGGGCAGCGCCTCGCCCTTGGACAGCCGCAGGCCGGCCAGCGAGGGGGTGCCGCCGGCGCCGGAGGCGTCGACCGCGCCGGGGCGCTCGTCGGGGAAGCCGGCCAGGATCCGGGAGGTCTCCTTGAACGAGCAGAGCCGGGCGCCGCGGGTGGGCTGCGGGTCGTGGCCGGCCCGCAGGTCGTCGACCAGCTGCTTGGCGCTCTCGGGGGTCTGGTTGTCGAAGAACTCCCAGTTGACCATCACCACGGGGGCGTAGTCGCAGGCCGCGTTGCACTCGATGTGCTCGATCGAGATCTCGCCGTCGGCGGTGGTCTCGTTGTTCTTGACGCCCAGGTGGTCCTGGAGTTCGGCGAAGATCTGGTCGCCGCCGAGGACCGCGCACAGGGTGTTGGTGCAGACGCCCACGTGGTACTTCCCGGCGGGCCGGCGCCGGTACATGGTGTAGAAGGTCGCGACCGCGGTGACCTCGGCGGTGGTGAGCTCCAGCTGTTCGGCGCAGAAGCGGATCCCGGTCCGGCTGACGAAGCCCTCCTCGGCCTGCACCAGGTGCAGCAGCGGGAGCAGCGCGGAGCGGGCCACCGGGTAGCGGCCGATCAGCTCGCGGGCGTCCGCGGCGAGGCGCTCGTGCACCTCGGCCGGGTACGGCTCGGCCGGCAGTGCCGGCAGCCCGAGTTCGACGTTGGTCACCGGTCCACTCCTCCCATCACCGGGTCGATCCCGGCCACCGCGACGATCACGTCGGCGACCTGGCCGCCCTCGCACATCGCCGCCATCGTCTGCAGGTTGGTGAAGGACGGGTCCCGGAAGTGGACCCGGTAGGGCCTGGTCCCGCCGTCGCTGACCACGTGCACCCCGAGCTCGCCCTTGGGCGACTCGACCGCCGCGTAGGCCTGGCCGACCGGGACCCGGAAGCCCTCGGTGACCAGCTTGAAGTGGTGGATCAGGGCCTCCATCGAGGTGCCCATGATGGTGCGGATGTGGTCGAGCGAGTTGCCCATCCCGTCCGGGCCGACGGCCAGCTGGGCCGGCCAGGCGATCTTCTTGTCGGCGACCATGACCGGGCCGGGCTTCAGCCGGTCCAGGCACTGCTCGGCGATCCGCAGCGACTGGCGCATCTCCTCCAGCCGGATCAGGAACCGCCCGTAGGAGTCGGCGGTGTCGGCGACCGCGACCTCGAAGTCGTAGTCCTGGTACCCGCAGTACGGGTCGGACTTGCGCAGGTCGTGCGGCAGGCCGGTGGCGCGCAGGATCGGGCCGGTGGCGCCGAGCGCCAGGCAGCCGGCCAGGTCCAGGTGGCCGACGTCGACCAGCCGGGCCTTGAACACCGGGTTGTCGGTGGCCAGTTTGTCGTACTCGTGCATCCGGGAGCGGAGCAGCTTGACGCCCTCGCGGACCTGGTCGACGGCGCCGGGCGGGAGGTCCTGGGCCAGCCCGCCGGGGCGGACGTAGGCGTGGTTCATCCGCAGGCCGGTGACCAGCTCGAAGATGTCGAGGATGACCTCGCGGTCCCGGAAGCCGTAGATCATCAGGGTGGTGGAGCCGATCTCCATGCCGCCGGTGGCGAGCGCCACCAGGTGCGAGGAGATCCGGTTGAGCTCCATCATCAGGACCCGGATCACGGTGGCCCGGTCCGGGATCTGCTCGGTGATGCCGAGCAGCTTCTCCACGGCCAGGCAGTACGCGGTCTCGTTGAACAGCGGGGTCAGGTAGTCCATGCGGGTCACGAAGGTGGTGCCCTGGACCCAGTTGCGGAACTCCATGTTCTTCTCGATGCCGGTGTGCAGGTAGCCGATGCCGCAGCGGGCCTCGGTCACCGTCTCGCCGTCGATCTCCAGGATCAGCCGCAGCACGCCGTGGGTGGACGGGTGCTGGGGGCCCATGTTGACGATGATCCGCTCGTCGTCGGCGCGGCCGACGGCGTCGACCACCTCGCCCCAGTCGCCGCCGGTGACGGTGAACACCCGTCCCTCGGTGGTCTCGCGCGCCCCTGCTTCGAAGTCTGTGGTCATCAGCTGTACGACCTCCGCTGGTCGGGCGCCGGGATCTGGGCGCCCTTGTACTCGACGGGGATGCCGCCGAGCGGGTAGTCCTTGCGCTGCGGGTGACCCAGCCAGTCGTCCGGCATCATGATCCGGGTGAGCGCGGGGTGGCCCTCGAAGACCAGGCCGAAGAAGTCGTAGGTCTCGCGCTCGTGCCAGTCGTTGGTCGGGTAGACGCTGACCACGGAGGGGATCCGCGGGTCGGCGTCGGGTGCGGTGACCTCCAGCCGCAGCTGCCGGCCGTGGGTGATCGACCGCAGGTGGTAGACCGCGTGCAGTTCGCGGCCCTGGTCGCTCGGGTAGTGCACGCCGCTCACGCCGAGGCAGAGTTCGTAGCGCAGCGCCGGGTCGTCGCGCAGGATCCGTACCGTGCGCAGCAGGTGCGCGCGGTCGATGTGGAAGGTGAGTTCGCCGCGGTCGACCACGGTCTTCCCGATCACGTCGGCCGGGTCGAGGCCCTGCTCCTCCAGGGCGCCCTCCAGCTCGTCGGCGACCTCGTCGAAGTCGTGGCCGTACGGGCGGACGCTGGCCGGCGGCAGCACGATCGGTGCGCTGAGGCCGCCGAAGCCGGAGGTGTCGCCGGTGCCGTGGGCGCCGAACATGCCCTGGCGGCGGCCGACCACCTCGACCGGCAGCTCGGTGCGGTGCGGTTCCTTGCGGGTGGCGGGGACGGTGGCGTCGTCGTCGCTCATCGCAGCAGCCCCCGCATCTCGCTGACCGGGGTGGCCTGCAGGGCGAACCGCTCGGCCTCCTCCTCGGCGCGGCGCTTGTTGACCCCGAGCTTCTCGTGCTGGATCTTGTCGTGCAGCTTGATGATCGCGTCGAGCAGCATCTCCGGCCGCGGCGGGCAGCCCGGCAGGTAGATGTCCACGGGCACGATGTGGTCGACGCCCTGGACGATCGCGTAGTTGTTGAACATGCCGCCGGAGGATGCGCAGACGCCCATCGAGATGACCCACTTGGGGTTCGGCATCTGGTCGTACACCTGGCGCAGCACCGGGGCCATCTTCTGGCTCACCCGCCCTGCCACGATCATCAGATCGGCCTGCCGGGGCGAGCCGCGGAAGACCTCCATGCCGAACCGGGCCAGGTCGTAGCGGCCCGCGCCGGTGGTCATCATCTCGATCGCGCAGCAGGCGAGTCCGAAGGTGGCGGGGAAGACAGACGCCTTCCGCACCCACCCGGCGGCGGCCTCCACGCTGGTGAGCAGAAAGCCGCTCGGCAGCTTCTCCTCGATTCCCATCAGTTCCCTCTCAATGCGATCCAAGTCCGGTGGCGATGACGCCCGTTCACCTTGCGCGCCGGTTCACAAGGCCCGTCCGGTCAGTCCCACTCCAGACCGCCGCGGCGCCACACGTAGGCGTACGCGACGAAGACGGTGGCGATGAAGAGCAGCATCTCGACCAGCCCGAAGATCCCCAGGGCGTCGAAGCTGACCGCCCACGGGTAGAGGAAGACGATCTCGATGTCGAAGACGATGAAGAGCATCGCCGTCAGGTAGTACTTGATCGGGAACCGACCGCCGCCCACGGGCTGCGGGGTCGGCTCGATGCCGCACTCGTACGCCTCCAACTTGGCCCGGTTGTAGCGCTTGGGGCCGGTCAGTGAGGCCATCGTGACGGAGCCGACCGCGAACGCCGCCGCGATGGCACCGAGTACGAGGATCGGCGCGTAGGCATTCATAAGCCCCCGCTCCCTCCGTCCAGTCGTCCTTGACTGCAGATCGGAACCGCGGGATCACCGCAGGTGAACCCGTGATCCACTTACTGAGATCCAACTCATGTGAGGCAGTTCACAAAGCCTGGATCGAGCGCATCCTATGCCTGTCGGCTTGTGATCTGCGACACGCAGTTCCAGACGATCTTTGTGATCTGCGACACCTCGCAAACGACCACCAAGGCGATCAAGTCGCAATCAATCAACACAGCGGAGGCATATGGGCACAATCAGTCGCATTCAACGGTGAACCGACAGGTCAGAGGCCTTCGCCTATATCAACCATGGGCCGCCCGAGGCAAATTTCAGCCACCCCAGGTTGACGTGTTATAGGCCCTCACCCGCGAGAGTGGCCGGCCCGGTGCACCCGCTTGACCCTTTGTTCACAAGGGCACGAGAGGCGCCGCGCGGCCTGCGCACGACACCGGCGGCGCACCGCGGCCACACTGGGACCAGGGCCCGCCCGGCGGGCCCGGCGAGAGGAGCGGGCCATGCCTCTTCCCCGGTACGGCGTCGCGATCGGCACCTTCCACGACTTCGGACGCGACCCCCAGCACGAGTACGGCGAGTGGTACCACGGCCACCTGGTCCTGAGCGTCCCCACCGGGCTGTGGGAGGCCGCGCTGGACGTCGACTCGCCGAGCGGGGTCGGGGTGGCGTACCGCCTGGTCACCGGCCTCGACGGGACGGTCCTCGGCGCACTGCGGGGGCTGCCCGACGGCTTCCACCCGCTCTCCCCGGACCCCGGCTCGGGCGCGCTGGACTACCAGCGCAGCCCGTTCCTCCAGGACCCGCCCTGGCTGCCGCCGCTGCGGCTGCTGGTCCGGCGGGCGGCGGAGTTCCTGCTCCACCCGCCGCCCGGCGCCCCGGTCTGCGGCCCCAACCTGGCCGACCGGCTGGCCGCGCTCCTCGCCCACCTTCGCCGGGACATCCACCCGTGGGTCGCCAGCGACGGGGACAACGCGCTCGACGTGCTGGAGCCGAGGCTGCGCTCGGCGAGCCGGCTGTACGTCTTCGGGCAGAGCTTCGCCGACGGCCCGGGCGTGCACGACGTGCACCTCAACCAGGGTGACCCGGTGGGCAGTCAGTGGTGGGACACGGACGGCGTGTGGCAGGACGGCGCGGTGCTCTGCGAGCGCGCGGACGGTCGGCTGACGGCCTGGCAGATCCGGTTCAACACCCAGCGGCTGCCCACCGACGGGCAGGGGCACCCGCGCTGAGCGGCGGGTGCCGCAGTGCCGGGCGGGACGCAGGAGTAGCCGCAGCGGGAGCGGGCATTGATGACACGGCCATGCCATTAACGCCCGTTCACCGACCGGAGGTCACCCCCGTATGAGGCGCAAGCACTGGGCCCTGCTCCTGGCCGCCACCGTCGTCCCGCTCACCCTGTCCACCACCGCCCGCGCCGCCGAGGCCGCACCCGCCGCACCGGCGGCGGACTGCACCTACACACCGACCCCGCCGGCCGACAACTTCAAGGGGATCCCGGTCTTCGACGCGGTCAAGGCCGCCAAGCCGTTCAAGGCGACCCTGCGGACCAAGCAGGGCGACATCACCTTCAAGGCGCTCACCGACAAGGCCCCGTGCACCACCTTCTCGTTCCGGTTCCTCGCCGAGCACGACTACTTCGACAAGAGCCACTGCCACCGCCTCACCACCCAGCGGATCTTCGTGCTGCAGTGCGGCGACCCGACCGGCACCGGCAGCGGCGGTCCCGGCTACTCCTTCCCCGACGAGAACCTGACCGGCGCCACCTACCCGGCCGGCACCGTGGCGATGGCCAACGCCGGGCCGAACACCAACGGCAGCCAGTTCTTCTTCGTCTGGAAGGACACCAAGCTCTCCCCCGCCTACACCCCCTTCGGGCAGGTCACCGGCGGCCTGGACGTGCTGCAGAAGATCGCGGCGGCCGGCGAGGACGACCAGAACGGCCCCGGCGACGGCTACCCGGCGCTGAAGACCGACATCCGCAACGTCAAGATCTCCAAGGGCTGACCGGCCGCCGCCGTCCCGTACGGTGGGGGCCCACCCCTCGCCGTACGGGAGCCGCCGCATGGACCGCAGCACCACCTGGGAGAGCGTCGACCGGCTGGTCGCCTGGCTGGACCGGGAGAGCGCGGTGCCACCGGGCGACCGGCGGCTGCTGCGGATCCTCAAGGTCACCGAGGAGGTCGGCGAGGTCGGGCAGGCCGTCATCGGCGCCACCGGCCAGAACCCGCGCAAGGGGGTCACCCACGGCTGGGAGGACGTCCAGGACGAGCTCTGCGACGTGGTCCTGTCGGCGCTGGTCGCCCTGCGCACCCTCACCCCGGACGCCCGCGAGGTCTTCGAGCGGCGGCTGGCGCACGTCCGGCAGCGCTCGCTCGGCACCCTGGCGACCGAGCGGCTGGAACTGGTCCCGCTGCGCGAGGAGCACGCCGAGGAGATGGCCCGGGTGCTCGCCGACCCGGCCCTGTACGCCTTCACCGGCGGCGGGCCGGAGACCGCCGACGGCCTGCGGGCCCGGTACCGCCGGCAGGCCGCGGGCTCGCCCGAGCCCGGGGTGGGCTGGCTGAACTGGGCCGTGCGGCTGTGCGCGGAGGACCGCCTGGTCGGCTACGTCCAGGCCACCGTCAGCGGCCGCACCGCCGAACTGGCCTGGGTGGTCGGCACCCCGTGGCAGGGTCTTGGCATCGCCGCCGAGGCCGCCCGGGCGGTCGCGATCGAGCTGACGGCGGGAGCGGCCGACACCCTGGTCGCCCACATCCACCCCGACCACCACGCCTCCGCCAGGGTGGCCGCCGCCCTCGGCCTCGCCCCCACCGACCGGTGGTACGACGGCGAACGCCGCTGGGAGTCCTGAGCCCGGGCGCCCGCCCGGCGGCTACTGCTCGCCGAGCGCCATCCACTTCTCCGGCTTCGCCAGCGGCTCGAACCCGACCTTCGCGTACACCTCGTGGGCGTCGGCGGTGGCCAGCAGGACCCGGCGCAGGCCGTCCCCGGCCAGCTCGTCGCGGACCGCGGCGGCCAGCGCCGTGCCCAGCCCCTTGCCGCGGGCGGCCGGGGCGATGTACACGTCGCAGAGCCAGCCGAAGGTGGCCCGGTCGGTGACCACCCGGGCGTAGCCGAGCTGCGCGCCCGAAACCCGGTCGTACACCCCGAAGTTGAGCGATCCGGCGATGGCGCGGTCCTGCTTCTCGCGGCTGCGGCCGAGCGCCCAGTAGGCGTCCTCGGACAGCCAGCGGTGGACCAGCGCCGCGTCCAGGCGCGCCGGGTCGGTGGAGATCTCGTAGCCCTCGGGCAGTTCGGTGGTCATGCCCCGGATCCAAGCAGCCCGGCGGGTCCGGCGGCCACCGGAAATGTCCGGCGGCCGCGGGCCCGGTCCGGGCTCAGGCGTTGGGGGCCACCTTGGTCAGGCCGTTGATCAGGCGGTCCATCGCGTCGCCGCCCTGTGGGTCGGTCAGGTTGGCCAGCAGCTTGAGCGTGAACTTCATCAGCAGCGGGTGGGTCAGGCCGCGTTCGGTGGCGATCTTCATCACCTTGGGGCTGCCGAGCAGCTTCACGAAGGCGCGGCCGAGCGTGTAGTAGCCGCCGTAGACCTCCTTGAGCACCTTCGGGTAGCTGTGCAGCACCCGCTCGCGGCCGGCCTCGGTGATCCGGGCCGAGGCCTGCACGATGACGCCGGCGGCGATCTGGCCGGACTCCATCGCGTAGGCGATGCCCTCGCCGTTGAACGGGTTCACCATCCCGCCCGCGTCGCCGACCAGCAGCAGGCCGCGGGTGTAGTGCGGCTGCCGGTTGAAGGCCATCGGCAGCGCGGCGCCGCGGATCTTCTCGGTCATGTTCTCCGGCGTGTAGCCCCACTCCTCGGGCATGCCGGAGCACCAGGTGGTCAGCACCTCGGGCCAGTTGAGGTTGCCGAAGGCCGGCGAGGAGTTGAGGATGCCGAGGCCCACGTTGGAGGTGCCGTCGCCCATGCCGAAGATCCAGCCGTAGCCGGGCAGCAGCTCGTCCTTCTTGCGCGGGTCGCGCAGCTCCAGCCAGGACTCCAGGTAGTCGTCGTCGTGGCGGGGCGAGGTGAAGTACGTCCGGTAGGCGACGCCCATCGGCCGGTCCTCCATCCGGTGCAGGCCCATCGCGACCGACAGCCGGGTGGAGTTGCCGTCGGCGGCCACCACCAGCGGGGCCTTGAAGACCACCGCCCGCTTCTCCTCGCCCACCTTGGCGGTGACGCCGGTGATCCGGCCGGTGCGCTCGTCCAGCACCGGGCCGGTGACGTTGCACCGCTCGTACAGCCGGGCCCCGGCCTTCTGGGCCTGACGGGCCAGCAGCTCGTCGAAGTCGGCGCGCTTGCGGACCAGGCCGTAGTCGGGGAAGGCGGCCAGCTCGGGCCAGTCCAGCTCCAGCCGGACGCCACCGCCGATGATCCGCAGGCCCTTGTTGTGCAGCCAGCCGTTCTCGGTGGAGACGTCGATGCCCATGTCCACCAACTGCTTGGTGGCGCGCGGGGTCAGGCCGTCGCCGCAGACCTTCTCCCGCGGGAACTCGGTCTTCTCCAGCAGCAGCACGTCCAGCCCGGCCTGGGCCAGGTAGTACGCCGTGGTGGAGCCCGCCGGGCCGGCACCGACCACGATGACGTCCGCGGTGCTCTCCACGGGGCTCGCCGGCTTCGTCAGATCGGCTGCGGTGTCGGTGGTCACGGCTGGCACTCTCCTGGACACGACGGTGGGGGCCCGGGGCGGACCCCGAGCAGTTTATGGCGTGGTGCGGCGCTCAGGCCTTGAAGCCCCGGTGCAGGGCGACGATGCCGCCGGTCAGGTTGCGCCAGGCGACCCTGGACCAGCCGGCCTGCTGCAGCTTGACCGACAGCGCGGGCTGGTCGGGCCAGGAGCGGATCGACTCGGCCAGGTAGACGTAGGCGTCCGGGTTGCTGCTGACCGCGGTCGCCACCGGGGGCAGCGCGCGCATCAGGTACTCGGTGTAGACCGTGCGCAGCGGGGTCCAGGTCGGGGTGGAGAACTCGCAGATCACCAGCTGGCCACCGGGCTTGGTGACCCGGTACAGCTCGCGCAGCGCGGCGTCGGTGTCCTGGACGTTGCGCAGGGCGAAGGAGATGGTGACGGCGTCGAAGACCCCGTCGGCGAAGGGCAGCCGGGTGGCGTCACCCGCGGTCAGCGCCAGGTCGGGGTGGCGGCGCTTGCCCTCGGCCAGCATGCCGAGCGAGAAGTCGCACGGGACCACCTCGGCGCCGGCCTCGGCGAAGGGCAGCGAGGAGGTGCCGGTGCCGGCCCCCAGGTCGAGGACCCGCTGCCCGGGCCCGGCCCCGACGGCGTCGGCCACGGCGCGGCGCCAGAGGCGGGTCTGGCCGAGGGAGAGGACGTCGTTGGTGCGGTCGTACTTCGCCGCGACGTCGTCGAACATCGCGGCGACTTCGTGCGGCTGCTTGTCCAGGGAGGCTCGGGTCACGCCCCCCATTGTTCACCTTGGCACCGGCGCCCCGGGCGACGGGGTGCGGTCCGGCACGGCGCACGCCGTCGCCGTGCGCCCCTGCGGGCCCCGGTACGCCGGTGCCGCCGGTACCCGCCGAGCACGAACCTCCGCACGCCCGGCGCGCCGCCGGCCGCCGGGGGCGTGCCCGGCGCTCAGCGCACGGCGCGCCGGCCGCCCTTGCGGCGGCGGCGGGAGCGCTTGCCGTGGGTGATCGCGGGCATCCCCTCGCCGAGGGCCTCGGCGGCCAGCGCGACGGTGGTGCGGACCCGGCCGCTGCGCTGCTCCCGCACCGGGTTGGCCCGGCGGTGGCGCCAGATCCGGGCCACGCACAGCGCGCAGAGCATCAGCGCGACCGGCACGCTGGTCTGCGCCAGGCCGACGCCCACCGGCTGCGGGTAGCGGTTGCCGCAGACCCGGACGGCGCCGGGGTCGTCGGCGGCGTGCTCCAGGCAGATCGGGGCGCCCAGCGCGGCGTTCTCGGGCAGCCACAGGTCGGTGGCGGTCAGCTGGCGCCCGTCGGCCTGGTAGCGGACCTGGCTGTAGGTGCCGCTGCCGCCGGGCAGCTGGGTGATGGTGCCCTCGACCCGGACCGGGTTGGCCGCGATCCGGTCCGCCTGGTCGGCCTGGCGCCAGCCGAGCAGGCAGAGCCCGAGCGCGAGCACCGCGCTGAGCACGGCGACCAGGTACCAGCCGCGGCCCAGCCGGGGCCGGACCGAGGGCCCGAGGGGCCCGTTCGGTCGGGGGGCGGTCGCGGATTGCATGGTTCCCTGTCCTGGCTGCCGTCACCTGAGTGGCTGTCCGGGATCGTAACCGCTGGCGGGGCCTCAGGTCACGGCGGGCGCTGATCATCCGATATGAGGATCACCACGCCCGGAGCGGTTTCCGGCCGCCCCGAGGTGGGAAACTCACGCCGCGTCACCGCCGCCGGTGGACCAGCCGTCCGCCCAGCACGGTCGCCAGGCAGCAGCCCGCGCCGAGCCGGGCCAGCTCCTCGACCGACTCCGCCTCGAACACCGCGAAGTCCGCCGCCCCACCGACCGTCAGTGCACGGTGCACCAGTTCGCCGGGCGCTCCGGCGGCCAGCGGGTCCAGCCCGCCCGGGGCCCCGTCGCCGGGCAGCGCGGTGAGCCCGGAGCGGGTCACCGCGGTGCGGACCGCGGGCAGTTCGAACGGACCGGCCACCGCCGTCGTCCCGTACGCCAGCATCCGCTGCAGCCCGCGCCGGGCGCTGCCGCCGCGGCGGTCCGCCGCGACCTCGGTGAGCAGCGGCTCACTGCCCAACTCCTCCCGCGGGTCCGGGTGGTACGCGCGTTCCAGCAGCCAGTGCCCGTACGGGTTGCGCAGGCCCGGCAGCAGCAGGCCGCCCCACTCCCGCACCCGGGCACCGGACCCGGCCAGCTCCGGGTACGGCCCGAACGCGGCCACCACGGCGCCGTCGACCAGCACCGCCCCGTCGGGGATCGACGGGGCGGCGGGGTCGGCCGGGTCGGGCACCAGCAGGCCGGCCCGATGGAGGGTCAGCATCAGCTGGTGGAGAGGATCTTCAGCTCGGGGTGGGCGGTGCCGCCGTCCAGCGCGGTGGACGCGATGTGGGAGGCCACCCGCGGGTCGACCGGGTCGTTCGCCGGGTCGTCCAGCACCCGCAGGTGCTGGTAGGTGGTGGAGCGCTGGGCCGGGGTGCGGTCGGCCGCCCGGATCAGGTGGATCAGCTCGGTCAGGTTGGAGCGGTGCTTGGCACCCGCCATCGAGACCACGTTCTCCTCCAGCATGACCGAGCCCAGGTCGTCCGCGCCGTAGTGCAGCGACAGCTGGCCGGCCTCCTTGCCGGTGGTCAGCCAGGAGCCCTGGATGTGGGCCACGTTGTCGAGGAACAGCCGGGCGATGGAGATCATCCGCAGGTACTCGAAGACGGTGGCCTGGGTCCGGCCCTTGAGGTGGTTGTTCTGCGGCTGGTAGGTGTACGGGATGAAGGCCCGGAAGCCGCCCGTGCGGTCCTGCACGTCGCGGATCATCCGCAGGTGCTCGATCCGCTCGGCGTTGGTCTCGCCGGTGCCCATCAGCATGGTGGAGGTGGACTCCACGCCCAGGCCGTGCGCGGTCTCCATGATCTCCAGCCAGCGCTCGCCGGACTCCTTGAGCGGGGCGATCGCCTTGCGCGGCCGCTCGGGCAGGAGTTCGGCGCCGGCGCCGGCGAAGGAGTCCAGGCCCGCCTTGTTGATCCGGGTGATGGCCTCCTCGATGGAGACCCCGGAGATCCGGGCCATGTGCTCGACCTCGGACGCGCCGAGGGAGTGGATCACCAGCTGCGGGAAGTCGGCCTTGATCGCGGCGAACGCCGTCTCGTAGTACTCCACGCCGTAGTCCGGGTGGTGGCCGCCCTGGAACATGATCTGCGTGCCGCCCAGCTCCACCGTCTCCGCGCAGCGGCGCAGGATCTCGTCGAGGTCGCGGGACCAGCCCTTGTCGCTCTTGGGCGCCACGTAGAAGGCGCAGAACTTGCACGCCGTCACGCAGACGTTGGTGTAGTTGATGTTGCGCTCGATGATGTACGTCGCGATGTGCTCGGTGCCCGCGTAGCGGCGGCGGCGCACGGCGTCGGCGGCGGAGCCGAGCGCGTGCAGCGGCGCGGAGCGGTACAGCTCCAGCGCCTCCTCGGCCGTGATCCGGCCACCGGCGGCCGCGCGGTCCAGGACAGCCTGCAGGTCGGCGGCGACGGGGGCGCCCCCGGCCGAGGGCAGGGGGAGGGTCTGCTCGGACACCTGGCGGGCCTTCTTTCTGTCCATCCATCGGGTCGCCTCAGCCGGGCACGGAAGCCCGGCCGACATGACCGAACCAGCCTACGCCAGCCCTCTGCGGCCCCTGCCGAGCCCTCGCCCGGTGGGGCGGGGGCCGCGGCCGCGGCTCCGGGGCGCTGCCCGGCCGGGCCCGGTCAGCCCTGCTTCGTCAGGTCACCCGCCGGGTCCGAGCCGAGCGGGGCCTCGCTGACCTGGAGGTGCAGGGTGCGCGGGTCCGTGAGGGTGTAGGTCTGCTTCTCCGGCGCCCCGGTGCAGCCCGCGTCGGCGCCGGGCGCCGGACGCTCCTGGAGGACGACGCGGTCGGCGGCCACCGAGAGCAGCGTCAGCTCACCCCGGCAGACCGTGCTGCTGAGCCGCGAGGCGTTGCTGGTGCGCCCGATCCGCTCGCCGACCCGGCCGGCCGTCAGCTCGACCTGGAAGTCGCTGGCCAGCGGGACGATCTGGGTGGTGATGGCGCCCTTCCAGGTCCCCACGTACCCGGCGGGGAGGGCGTCGCCGCCCGCGGCACCGGTCGCGGCCCTCGGCGAGCCCGAGGCCGGCGGGGCGGCGGGCGACGAGGCGGAGTGCGAGGGCGCCGGGGTGGCGCCCGGGTCCGGAGCGGCACCCGGACCGGAGGCGGCGTGCGTGGCGCCGGCACCGTGGCCGCCGGTGCCGCCGCCCTGCCAGGGCTCCAGCACCGCCAGCGACACGCCGAGCGCGGCCACCACGGCGGCGGCCACCAGCCACCGCAGGTGCGGGCGCCGGCCGGCCGGTGGGGCCGGTGCTGTGGCCGGTGGCAGCGGTTGTGATGCCTCCGGTGCCGGTGGCGCCTCTGGTGTCGGCGGCCCGGGAGGCTGCCGGGGGTGCCGGTCCGACGGTCCGTCGACCTCGGTGCGGCTGTGCCCGCCGGCGGGCACGCCGGCGCTCCCGGCACCGCTCCCACTGCCCGCCACCTCGGCCGCTCCCGCGGCCGGGCCGGTGGCCGGGCCGGTGGCCGGGCCGGTGGAGCCGTCCCCCTCCCCCTCCAGGTCCAGCAGTTCGACCGCGCTGCGGGCGACCGCCGCCGACAGGGCCGGCGGGAGCCAGCCGTTCTCGCTCGGGCCCGGCGCCATCGCGGCCAGCCGCTCGCGCAGGTCGGCCGGGACCGGCCGGTCCTCGGGCCGCTTGGCCAGGCACTCCTCGACGATCTCGCGCAGCCCGGCCGGGACCCCGCGAAGGTCGGGTTCCTCGTGCAGGACCCGGTACAGCAGCACGGCCGCGCTGACGCCCTCGCCGAACGGCGGGACCCCGGTGGCCGCGTAGGCCAGCACCGCCCCCAGCGCGAACACGTCCCCGGCCGGACCGGGACGGCCGCCCGCGGCCTGCTCGGGTGACATGAAGCCCGGCGAGCCGACCATGAACCCGGACCGGGTGAGCTCGGTGGCCCCGTCCAGCGCGCGGGCGATGCCGAAGTCGATCAGGCGGGAGCCGTCCAGGGCGAGCAGCACGTTGGAGGGTTTGACGTCCCGGTGCACCAGCCCGAGGCCGTGCACGTGGGCCAGTGCCCCGGCGAGGTCCGCCCCGAGGGCGTGGACGGCGGGGACGGGCAGCGGTCCGTGGCGGCGGACGGCGGCGCCGAGCGCCGGACCCGCGACGTAGCCGGTGGCGACCCAGGGCCGCGGCCCCTCGGTGTCGGCGTCCAGCACCGGGGCGGTCCGGGCGCCGCCCACCAAGCGGGCTGCCGAGACCTCCTGACGGAACCGCGCCCGGAACTCGGGATCGTCCGCGAGCTCACCGCGCACCACCTTGACCGCGACCGTCCGGCCGCCCGCGGTGCGGCCCAGGTAGACCCGGCCCATCCCGCCGGCCCCGAGCCGGCGCAGCAGCCGGTACTCGCCGATCTGTCGTGGGTCGTCCGCCCCCAGCGGCTCCATGGCCCGCCCGTCCCCTCGTGTCCGGCCCCGCCCACCGCGCGCGGCTGCCCAGACAGTACCGCTGCGGGGTGCCGCCGGGGTGCCGGGCGGCACCGCCGGGGTGCGAGGGGTACCGAGCGGGGTGCGGGCGGGCCGGCGGGGTACGAGGGTACGGGCGGGGTGCGGGCGGGCCGGGTGGCTTCGGCGTCGGTCAGCCGACCGGGGCCGGCTCCAGCAGGGTGACCGTGACGTCGGGGGCGAAGCCGCTGTCCGGTGCGATCCGGCGGGCGAACTCGGCGATCCCCGCCAGCTGGCGCTCACCCAGCGAGAAGTCCAGCGCCTCGCTGAAGTAGCGCTCCAGCAGCGGCGCGTCGAACGACTCCCAGCGGGCCGCCTGCTCGGCCACCAGGGCGGCCTCGGCCAGCGACAGGTCGCGCGACTCCAGGAAGGCCCGGTGCACGGCGGCCACCATGGCCGGGTTGCGCTCGGCGTAGTCGCGGCGGGCGGCCCAGACGGCGAAGACGAACGGCAGGCCGGTCCACTCCTTCCACATCGCCCCGAGGTCGTGCACGGCCAGCCCCTGACGGGGTGCCTGCTCCAGCGAGGCCCGCAGCGCCGGGTCGCCGATCAGCACGGCGGCGTCCGCGTCGGCCAGCATCAGGTCCAGGTCGGGCGGGCAGCTGAAGTACTCCGGCCGCACCCCTTCGCGCTCCTCCAGCAGCAGCCGGGCCAGCCGTACCGAGGTCCGGCTGGTGGAGCCGAGGGCGACCCGGCGCCCGTCCAGCTGTTCCAGCGGCAGCTTGCTGACGATCACGCAGGACATCACCGGGCCGTCGCTGCCGACCGCGATGTCCGGCAGCACCACCAGCCGGTCGGCGTTGCGCAGGTACTCCACACAGGTGATCGGCCCGATGTCGAGCGAGCCGTCCACCAGCCGGTCACTGAGCTTCTCCGGAGTGTCCTTGCTGAGGTCCAGATCGAGCAGGTTTCCGGTCCGTGCCAGGCCCCAGTAGAGGGGCACGCAGTTGAGGAACTGAATGTGTCCGACCCGTGGCCTTACTGCCGACGGGCCGCCTGCGTCCGTACCGGTCACCAGATGCTCCCTCTGCTGTTCGTGCGCTCCTGGCAGCGTATGCCTGCCTTACGGAAGGCCCCGCACCCGGTGGCCGACACACCGTGCACGGCTTTCGGAGACCCCTGGTCGGGGCAGCCCCCTCGTGCTACGGTTCCACTCAGTTGCAGTTTGATTCCCCTTGCAGTACTTGGAGCCTGCGGAGCATGTAACCGCAGGCTTTTTGTAATTTTTCACCAGCATCAATTGAGCACTGATTGAGCACTGTGCGAAAAACTCCGGACCCACTCCGGAGGCGGGGCGATCAGCGCAGCGGACCGGGTGCCACAAGGTGTGGTGCCCGCTACGTCCCTCGCAAGGAGAACGGTATGGCGACCGGAACCGTCAAGTGGTTCAACGCCGAGAAGGGCTTCGGCTTCATCGCCCAGGAGGGCGGCGGCCCCGACGTCTTCGTCCACTACTCCGCCATCAACGCGAGCGGCTTCCGCTCGCTGGAGGAGAACCAGGCGGTCAGCTTCGACGTCACCCAGGGCCCGAAGGGCCCGCAGGCGGAGAACGTCACCCCTGTCTGATCCATCCTCTGATGATCTGATCGCTCGGGGCCCCGTGTGGGTCCACCGGCAGCCCTGACCGGCCGCCAGCAAGAGCATGACGAGCAGTACCAAGGGGGCCCGCCCCGGTCCGGTTCATCCGGACCCGGCGGGCCCCCTGCCTTTTTCTCCGCCGGCTCGTGCGCGGGTGGAGGAACGGCGGACGGGCGGCGGACAGGCGGCGGACGGACGGCGGATTCCGGCCATCGTGGCCCGTCCGCGGCGCGCCGCCCGGGCGGCGGCTCCCGTTCCGCCCGTCGGGAAGACAGCGCAAGAGGGAGGCAGTCCACCTGGCGGGCCGGGGCGGACCACCGGCGCCCGACCGCCGAGGCCCGTCCGGCTCCGCCCGTCAGCAGGTGGGGCAGCCGGGAACGGGCGGGATCACCGGGCGGGCGAGATCACCGCGGAGCCAGTCGGTGAGCCACTGGGCCAGCGTCAGGTGCTGCGGGGCGAGCCAGTGGTGGTCACAGGCGTTCTCGTCCGCGCCCCACATGCTGCCGTGCGGGCTGCTGAGGTCGATGCACCACCAGACGACCCCTCCGAGGGTCACCAGCGGCAGCACCCGGCGCGGATAGTACGGCTGTTCCGCGGACGGCTGGGAGGTCCACTCGCGGTACAGGTGCACCAGGGACGGTTCGTTGCTGAACCGCCGCCCGGACGCGGTGAGCGACACCACCCCGCCCTCGACCCGGCCGCGCCCGGGGCCGCCACCGCCGCCGCCGGGGCCGAAGCCGCCGTCGGCGGCCTCGCAGTAGATCCTCCGCAGCAGCGGGGCCATCGGGAACCCGGTGAGGGCCTCGAACGCGTCCGCCGCCTCCGGGGGCGCGGGGGGCGGGAGGTGGTCGGCCCGGGCGATGGCGCGGATCTCGGCGACGATCTCGTCGTCGGTCCAGGCGGGAGCGGTCACGCGGGAACCGTAGCGGCAGCAGGGGCGGAGCGTTCGCCCCGGCCCGGGCGGAGGGCCGTTCGGTCCGCCGACGGTTCGAGCCCTTCCCCGGCCGGGGAAGGGCTCGAACCTGGAACCTGGAGCGGGCCGGATCAGACGGCGACCGGCTCGGCGGCCGGCTCGGCGACCGGCTGCGCCGGGACGGCGGCCGGGCGGTCCTCCGTCAGGAGGTCACCGGTCGGGTGGTCGTAGGCGTCGCGGTCGAGGATCCCCTCACGGGCGGCCACGATCAGCGGTGTGACCACCTGTCCGGCCACGTTGGTGGCGGTGCGGACCATGTCGAGGATCGGCTCGACGGCGAACAGCAGGCCCACGCCCTCCAGCGGGAGGCCCAGGGTGCTGAGGGTGAGCGTCAGCATCACGGTGGCGCCGGTCAGGCCCGCCGTGGCGGCGGAGCCGATGACCGAGACGAAGGCGATCAGGAGGTAGTCGCCGACGCCGAGGTGGACGCCGTAGAACTGGGCGACGAAGATCGCGGCCAGCGCGGGGTAGACGGCGGCGCAGCCGTCCATCTTGGTGGTGGCGCCGAACGGCACGGCGAAGCTGGCGTACTCGCTCGGGACCCCGAGGCGCTCGGTCACCCGGCGGGTGACGGGGAGCGTGCCGACCGAGGAGCGCGAGACGAAGGCGAGCTGGATCGCGGGCCAGGCGCCCTTGTAGAAGTTGAGCGGGTTGAGACCGCCGGCGAAGCGCAGCAGCAGCGCGTAGACGACGAACAGCACCAGCGCGCAGCCGACGTAGACGTCGACGGCGAGCACGCTCAGCGGCTGCAGGACGTCCTGGCCGTACTTGGCGACGGACTTGCCGATCAGGCCGAGGGTGCCGAGCGGGGCGAGCCGGATGACCCACCAGAGCGCGGTCTGGATCAGTTCCAGCAGCGACTCGCTCAGCTTGAGCACCGGGTCCGCCTTGGGCCCGATCTTCAGCACCGCCGCGCCGGCCACGACGGCCAGGAAGACGATCTGAAGGACGTTCACCTCGGTGAAGGCCTCGACGATGTTGCTCGGGAAGATGCCGGTGATGAAGTCGACCCAGCTGCCGGTGTGCTTGGGGGCGGCGGCCTTGAGGCCGTTGTGGTCCACCTTGCCCGGGTCGGTGAGCAGGCCGATGCCGAGGCCGATCGCGACGGCGATCAGCGAGGTGGCCAGGAACCAGAGCAGCGTGCGGACGGCCAGCCGGGCGGCGTTGGTGACGTTCCGCAGGTTGGCGACGCTGACCAGGATCGCTGTGAAGACCAGCGGCGGGACGGCGAGGGTGAGCAGCTGGACGAAGGTCCGGCCGATCGTCTCGAGGGTGGTGGCCAGCCAGGACACGTCGCCCGCACGGGCGACCCAGCCGAGCAGGGCGCCGAGGACGAGGCCGCCGACGATCTGGACCCAGAACGGGGTCTTCCGGACCTTCGCCAGGAACGAGGGCGGGGTGGCCCCGGCGGGTGCCGGGGATCCGGCCGGCGGCGTGGCTGCGGTGGGCGCTGTGGACATGGGGATGCGACTCCGGGGAACGGGAGGACAGGCAGGGGGGTGGGGCGCGCGGGGGCGATGGCGGCACGGCGGAGGGCAGCCGGCGGGGCCGGGCCTCAGACGGGGCGTGCCGCCTCGGTACAGCGCAGGGCGCAACAGGTGCGCGGGCTGTCCACAGCACCGGACAGGCGCGGGCAGCAGGGGGCGAGCGGGGTGCTCGTCCCGTACTGGAGTGCGGCGCCTGGGGTGGCCATGGCCGGAAGATTAGCAATAAACCTTTGAGATGTTCAAAGTACAGGTTTGAGTTGCGTCGACGAACGACCCGCGAGGCGCGGGCAGGGTGGGCCGGGGCACCTCGGCCGGCTCGGTTGACCCCCGCTGGTTATACGTATAACTTAATGACCGACCCCAGCGCCCCCGCCTGCCCAGGAGACCGAACGCCATGGGCTATCTCGCCCTGCTCCGCGCCCCGCACGTCACCCGACTCCTGCTGGGCACCCTGCTCGGGCGGCTGCCCGCCGGGATGACCGCGCTGGTGATCGCCCTCGCACTGCGCGAGGCCGGCGCGCCGTACAGCAGGATCGGGCTGGCCACCGCCGCGTACGCCATCGCCGCCGCCGTCGGCGGCCCGGTGCTCGGCCGGATCGTGGACCGCACCGGCCAGCCCCGGGTGCTGATCGCCTCCGCGCTGATCGCCGGACTGGGCTACGCGCTGCTGGCGCTCGCGCCCGGCTCACCCACCGCCGCCCTGGCCGGCGCCGCGCTCGCCGGACTGGCGATGCCACCGCTCGAACCGTGCCTGCGCTCCCTGTGGCCCGCCGTGGTCGAGGAGGAGCAGCTGGACACCGCGTACGCCTTCGACTCCGCCTCGCAGCAGGTCCTCTACGTCGCCGGCCCGCTGGCCGTGGCCGGACTGGCCGCCGCCTTCGGCCCGTCCACAGCCCTGTGGACGGCCGCGGCACTCGGACTGCTCGGCTCGCTGGTGGTCGCCACCACCGCACCCGCCCGCGCCTGGCAGGCGCCGCCGCGCGAGTCCTCGGCCGGCCTGCTCGGGCCGCTCCGCTCCCCCGGCTTGGTCCTGCTGCTGGTCGGGCTGGCCGGCGCCGGCTGGACGGTCGGCGCCCAGAACGTGCTGTTCATCGCGTACGCCGAGAACCACCCCGGCGGCCTGCCGGGCGGCGCGGGCAGCCTGCTGGCACTGGCAGCGCTCGGCGGACTGGTCGGCGCCCTGGTCTACGGCGCACTGCCGTGGCGGATCAGCACCGCCACCCGCACCTGGACGATCGCGCTCGCGATGGCCGCCAGCTACCTGCCGCTGCTCCTGCTGCCCGGCCCGGCGGCCATGGCCGGCCTGGCGCTGCTGTCCGGGATCTCCCTGGCGCCGCTGCTGGCGGCGGCGTTCGTGCTGGTCGCCGAACTGGCACCGACCGGCACGGTGACGGAGGCCTTCGCCTGGCTGGTCACCCTCTTCGCGACGGGCAACGCGGCCGGCTACGCCGTCTCCGGGCTGCTCGCCTCCGACTCCCTGCCCGCCGTCGCGCTCTGCGCGGTGGGAGGGATCGGGCTGGGCGGCGCGCTGCTCTTCGGCTGCCGCCGGCGGCTGGAGACCCGGCCGCCGGCGGGGACCGGGGCCGGAGCCGAGGCGGGGGACGCGGGCGGCGGCATGGTGGTGGGCCAGGGGGAGCCCGTGGCCGCGAAGGCCTGAGGGAATCGCGAGGACGGCTGACAGATGACGATATCTGTCAGCCGTCCTCTGTCCGTTGTCGGCCGGCCGCGCGACAGCGAGTCACCCGGTGCGGGCAGGTCGGGCGCGGCGGGCACATCCGCTGGACATTCTCGCGCTGACAGATTCCGTCAGCTGTCATCCGCTATCTGTAAGACGTGAGCCGTGAGACATGAGACGTGATCCCGGGAACATCAGCGCTCAGCCGCCGCACCGGTCGAGCTGCGCACCACCAAGCTGGTCGCCAGAGCCGGGACGGCGGCCGCCGGTTCCCCCCGGAGCAGTGCTGCCAGCGCGGTGACCCCGGCCCTGCCGAGTTCCTCGCCGGGGAGGTCGACGGTGGTGAGGGGCGGCGCCAGGAGCTCGGCCACCGGGATGTTGTCGAGTCCGACCACGGAGACGTCGGCGGGGATCCGCAGCCCGAGTTCGGCCGCCGCCTGGTAGAGCCCGGAGGCGACCACGTCGTCGTCGCAGACCACGGCGCGCGGCCGGTCCGGCCCGCCGAGCAGCCGGTGCGCCGCCTCGAAGGCGGCCTGGCGCCCTTCGTTCAGGCTGACGCCCGCCTCGACCACCTCCAGGCCGCGGGTGGCCTGTTCGAACGCGGCCTGCCGGACCCGGAAGGTGTACGCGGAGTGGGTGGACCTCAGGTGCCCGATCCGCCGGTGGCCGAGTGCCACCAGGTGCTCGACCGCGCCGCGCATGCCGCCCGCGACGTCGAGTTCGACCGTCGGCCGGCCGTGGTTGGCGGCCGGGTCGGCGTCCAGGAACACGGCAGGGGTGTCCGGCGGGAGCTCGCCGAGTTGGCTGTCGTCCGGGGAGCAGACCAGCAGGCCGTCGAAGCGGCTGGTGGCGGCGGCGTCCGCGAGGGTGGCGCTGGCCCAGCCGCTGCTGACCACGACGGCCAGCCCGTGCTTGCCCGCCTCCTCGTGGACCCCGGTCAGGACCCGTCCGAAGAAGGGGCCGAGCAGGTTGGGCACCGCCAGCAGGATCATGCCGCTGCGGCCGAGCCGCAGTTGCCGGCCGGCGGCCTGGGGGCGGTAGCCGAGGCTGCGGGCGGCCTCGCGGATGCGTTCCCGGGTGGCTTCGGACACCCGGTGCCCGGCGTCCGACCCCGAGAACACCAGCGAGACGGTGGCCTGGGAGACGCCCGCCAGCCGGGCCACGTCACGGCCGGTCGGCCGCTTCGGAGGGGTGGGAACGGCGGCCGGACCGCCCGCGGACTGCGGCACCGGGGATCAGTTCTGGACGGCTGCCGCGGCGGCGGCGCGAGCGGCGTCGTCGGCGGCGTCCTCCTCCGCGTTCTGCGCCGCGGTGCGCGAGCGGATCGTCTCGACCTTCTCGCTGATCTGCGCCGACATCGCGTCCCGCTGCTTGCTCAGCACCACGTAGCTGATCGGTGCGGACACCAGTCCGGCGAGCAGCACCAGGAAGACCGCACCCGCGTCACCGGCCACCGGGATCACACCGAAGTGGCCCAGCAGCAGGAAGATCAGCAGGCAGCCGAGGAAGATGCTGACCCGCAGGGACGTGTAGCGGAGCGTGGCGTGCGTCTTGCTGCTCACGGAAGGAGGTCCTCACTGCAGGGGTACGGCGGGCGGAGCTGGCCCACAGGGCACGGCTCCCAGTGAAGCATGCCGACCGGCCGCAGCGGCAGACAGGCTCGTCGCCGCCCTCGGACCGCCGCCGCCACCGGGCCGACGACGCCTCCCGCGGCCCGCCGCGCCTCCCGCACCCCTTACGCCCCTTACGCCCGTCGCACCCCTCGCACCCGCGCGGTGGCACCCGGCGCGGCGACGCCACGGCCACCGCGGCCGGCCGGGCTGCCCCGAGGACGTCCTCGTGCCCTCACCCCCGCGGCCCTGGTCCGATCGCCCGGCCCGAGCGCCCGAGCGCCCGAGCGCCCACGGACCCCGGCACCCCGGCTACGCCGTCGCGGGCCGCCGGGCGAGGCCGAGGCAGCACAGCACCGCGACCGCGCACAGGCCGCCCGCCGCGTACCAGGCCAGGTCGTAGTCGCCGAAGTGGTCCCGGGCGAGGCCCGCCAGCGAGGCGACCGCGGCGGCGCCGATCTGGTGGGCGGCCAGTACCCAGCCGAACACCACCGGGGCGTCCGCGCCGAAGTGGCGGCGGCAGAGCGCGATGGTGGGCGGGACGGTGGCGACCCAGTCCAGGCCGTAGAAGATGACGAAGGCCAGGATCGGCGGGCGCAGCGAATCGGCGAACAGCTGCGGCAGGAGGAGCAGCGAGACGCCGCGCAGGGCGTAGTAGGTGATCAGCAGGGCGCGGGAGTCGAAGCGGTCGGTGAACCAGCCGCTGGCGACGGTGCCGGCCACGTCGAAGATGCCGACCAGGGCGAGCAGGCTCGCGCCGGTGGTGACGGGCATGCCGTGGTCGTGCGCGGCGGGGATGAAGTGGGTGCCGACCAGGCCCGCAGTGGTGGCGCCGCAGATGGCGAACGAACCGGCCAGCAGCCAGAACGCCCGGGTGCGGGCGGCCTCCCGGAGCACCCGCAGGGAGCGGGCGAGCGCGCTGCCGGTCACGGCCGGCGGGGCGGGGGGCTCGGTGGCGCCCAGTGGCAGCAGGCCGAGGTCGGCGGGGCGTTCGCGCATCAGCAGCAGGACCGGGACGGCGACGGCGGTGGCCGCCAGCGAGACCACCACCACGGCGGTGCGCCAGCCGTGCTGGGTGACCAGGGCGGCCAGGACCGGCATGAAGACCAGGTTCCCGGCCGCTCCGGCGGCGGTGAGGACGCCGGTGACCAGGCCTTGGTGGGCCTGGAACCAGCGGCCGGTGATGGTGGTGGCGAAGGCGCCGGCCATCGAGCCGCTGCCGAGGCCCACCAGCACGCCCCAGCAGAGCACCAGGTGCCACGGCTGGGTCATCAGTACGGTGAGCCCCGAGCCGGTGGCGATCAGCAGCAGCGCGCAGACCGTGACCAGCCGCACGCCGAAGCGGTCCATCAGTGCGGCGGCGAACGGGGCGGTCAGCCCGTACAGGGTGAGGTTGACCGAGACCGCGCTGGAGACGGTGGCGTGCGACCAGCCGAACTCGCTGTTCAGCGCGTCCATCATCAGGCCGGGGGTGGAGCGGAAGCCGGCCGCGCCGACGAGGACGACCAGCGCGACACCGGCCACCACCCAGGCGTAGTGCAGGCGGGGTGCGCGGGGTGTCCGTTCGGCGGCGGGGGTGGCGGGGGCGGGGTGGGTGGGGTCGGTCCGCGGTGGGGTGTTCAGGTCGGTCACGGACCGAGTGTCCGGGCCGGGGGCGGGTACGGACGAGGGGCCTGACTGCCACCTTTCGTCAGGATCGGGCCACCGCCCGGCGCAGGCCGCGGATCGGCGGGCTGAGCAGCAGGGCCGCGACCACCAGCAGGGCGACCACGCCGCCCGCCGCCAGCACCTGGCGTTCGCCGAAGGCGTCGGCGGCGGGGCCGGCCAGGGCGGCGCCGAGCGGGACCATGCAGACCGAGCCGGCCACCTCGTAGGCGTGGATCCGGTTCAGCACCTCGCCCGGCACCTGGGTCTGGACGCTGGTCGCCCACATGACGCCCCAGAAGGTGACGCCGGCGCCGGTGAGCAGCTGGGCGGCGGCCAGCAGCGGGACCGGGAGGTCCAGGGCGAGGGCGAACTGGTACGCGGGGAAGGCAATCAGGGCGAGCGCGCCGCCGGTCAGCGGCCGGGCCGGCTTGACCCGGATGGCGACCACCCCGCCGAGCACGGTGCCCACCCCGAACGCGCAGCTGAGCAGTCCGTAGACGGTCGAGCCGTGCTGCGGCACCACCACACCGGCGGCGACCGGCAGCATCGGTCCGAAGGAGAGCACGCTGAAGAAGAGCCAGATCACGATCACGCCCCACATCCAGCTGCGGGATCTGAACTCGTGCCAGCCGACGACCAGGTTGCGCCACAGGCTGTCGCCGGCGGGCGGGGCGGGCACCACTCCGAGCCGCAGCGCGAGCAGGCACAGCGCGCTGACGCCGTACGTGGCGGCGGCGATGACCATCACCCAGCCGGTGGCCGCGGCGCCGACCAGGACGCCCGCGAGGGCCGGGCCGAGCAGTGCGGTGACGGCCTCGGAGATCCGCAGCACGCCGTTGGCGCCCTGGACGTCGCGGGCGACCAGGGGGACGGTGGAGGCCGCGCCGGGCTGGAACATCGCGGCGGCGGTACCGGCCAGCGCGAGCAGCGCGTACAGCTGCCAGAGCTGGTCGATGCCGCGGAAGAACAGCAGCGCGAGCAGGACCCGGGTGACCAGGTTGAGCAGGTCTGCGGCGATCATCAGCCGGCGGGCGGTGAACCGGTCGGCCAGGACCCCGCCGACCAGGACCAGGCCGGCGAAGGGTGCCATCAGGAAGGCCATCGCGTAGCCGACCGAGCCGAGCGGGTGGCCCGCGCCGAGCAGGCCGGCCGAGACGGCGACCGGGAGCATCGCGTCGCCGAGCAGGCCGGAGCTGCGGGCGGTGAAGTAGAGCCGGAAGCCGGCGGACCAGATGGCGGGTCCCGGCGGCCCGGCCGGAGGGGCGGCGGCCCGGGCGGGAGCGGGGTCCTGGGCGGGAGTGGGGGCGTGCTGCAGTTCGGGGGCGGTCACAGGAGAGAGTTTTGGTGTAGACCACTGCGAATTCCAGTGGTTTTGGGGTCACGATGCGGCAGCGGTCGGATTCCCGCGCCGGCCCGGACGGCGGGCCGCCACGCGCGCCCCGAGCACGGCGCGGCGGCTCCGCCATCCGACCTGGCGCCCGAGCCCTGAAGCCGCGCGCCGGCCCTCTGCACTCGTCGAGGTGGTGGTCCCGGGCGGCAGGCAGCGGCTGTCCCCCTGTGCCCCGCACCGGCCCGGAGTCGCCTCGACGTCCCCTCGCAACGGAGAGCTGCACCCAAGAGTGATCAGTCGGATACGTCACGTCAATGGGTTGTCCGAAATTCGGAATGGTTGCGGCGCATTTGGCATCGGGTGGCGCACGGCGGCGGACGGACGGCCTCCGGACGCGCCCCAGGGGCGGACGGGGCGGACGGGACGTCAGAGGCGGTGGCGACCCGGCGTGAGGACGGCGCGCGGACGGCGCGACAGCGCACCGGGCGGCGTGCGCGGACCGGCGGGAGCGGGGGTGGGGTCGGCAGGAGCCGGGGCACGGAGGTGCGGACGGCGCAGCGCGGCAGGACATGGCGTGGCGCGGCGTGGGACGGCGGGGGCGGAGCCCGGAGCCGCGGGGGTGCGGGAGCGCGGACCGCGCGTCAGAGCGCGTACGCGCGGGAGGCGGTGGCCGGATCGGCGGCGTGCAGCGGCGGGTGAGCGCCCGCCACCTGCTCCGCCGCCGGCTGCTCGAGGGGCGTCCGGAGCGGCTCCTGGACGGCCGGCAGGTGCTCGGGGACCTTGGGGTCGATCTCGCACCAGACCCGCTTGCCGGAGCCGTCCGGGTACCAGCCCCAGCGGTCGCAGAGCAGCTCGACCAGCTCCAGTCCCCGCCCGTTGGTGGCGTCGCCGCCCGCGTGCCGGGGCGCCGGGGCGACCACGCTGGCGTCGGCCACCTCCACCCGGACCGGGACGAGCGGGTCACGGTCGCCGTTGGCGCCCGAGCCGATCGGACACGAGCGGCCGGGCACCGGCATGGACAGCCGCAGCACCGCCGGACAGCCGGTGTGCACCACCGCGTTGGTGACCAGTTCGGAGACCACCAGCACCAGCGTCTCGGCGACCGGCGCGTCCGGGTCGAGCCCGTGGCCCTTCAGCCGGGCCCGCACCCAGCGCCTGGCCCGGCCGACCTCCGACGGGTCCGCCTGCACCGCCAGCTGCACCTGAAATACCTGCACCGCTCCACCACCCGCACTCGGTATTCGGCCCGGTCGTCGGCCGTTCTCCCTGCTGCCCGGACCGGGCGGGGCCGAGGCCCTGGTCACGCCGGTCCGGCCGGCCGCGCACCCCGGGAATGCCTGCCGGGCTGCCCATGGCTTCGGCACGAATACGCCTCAGGATGATTCCGCAGCTCGCCCGCAGCAAGCGCTTCAGGCATATTCCAGCGATCGGGGGACGGCTCGGTGCATACTGTCCCGCTCACCCTGGCGAGCATCGCACCGCTGATCGTCCACCCGCGCCACACCCTCCTGCGCCCTACGGCGCGAGCGATACGACGGTACCGCCACGCGGGGGCAACCTCCCGGTCGCCACGAGCGAACAACCCTTCCCACATCTGTCCGCATCCGGTCGAACGCCCCCCTCCCGGGGGACGGACCGAGCCTCCCGCGATCCGAAACCCGGTATTTCCTTCTTCGTACGAATGCACCCCGCCCCGGCCCGGACGGGCTACCGTTGAGTAGGGCCGCCCGGAGCACGGAGGGGGCAGGGGCCATGTCCGATCGCACCGCCCACCGGGACGAGCAGGTCCCCAGGCGGCTGCTGCGCGGCGAGGAGTCCGCGCTCGGCGAGCTCTACGACCACCACGCACCGCTGGTGCACGGACTCGCCTGGCGGCTGCTGGACGACCAGGACGACGCCGAGCAGCTGACCCGCGAGGTGTTCGCCGGGGTCTGGCAGGCGCCGGAGCGCCTCGACCCGGCCCACGGCCCGCTCCGCGACCGGCTGGCCGGGCTCACCCGGCACCGGGCCGCCGAACTGCTGGCGGCCCGCCAGGACGACGGCCGGGCGGCCGCGGCCCGCGCCACCGCCGTCCGGGTACGCGAACTGGTGGCCGCCCTCCCGCAGCCGCTGTCCGCCCCGACGCACCGGCACACCCCCGCCGCATCCGCCGTGTTCGCCGCACCCGCCGTGTCCGGCCCTCCCGGTCCGCTCGGCGTCCCCGACCCCGACGGCACCGCGGCCCCGGACGGCCCACCCGACCCCGAGGACCTGCCCGACCCCGAGGACCCGCTCGGGCCCGATGACTCGCTCGGGCCCGGCGAAGCGCTGCGCCGCCAGGTGCTGGACTGGTGTCTGGCGCAGCGCCCCGCGCCCTGTCCCGTCCCGCCGTGGGCGGCGCCGTACGCGGCCGAGACCGCCAAGCTGGACGCCCTGCTGCGGGACCTCGGCCCCGGGGAGTGGCAGGAGGTGGCCGAACTGCCCTGGCACGGCGGGGTGCAGCGCTGGCGGCCCGCGGAGGTGGTCTGCCATCTGGCCGCCGTGGACGGCTATCTGACGCCCGCCCTCGGCCTGCCCGACCCGGTCCGGATATCGGCGCCGCCCGGGCCGCGGCCGGCGGGCCCGCCCCGGGTGCCCGAGCAGGGGCGGCCCGGGGACGTCCTCGCCCGGACCGGGAGCCTGATCGAGGCGCGGCGCGGCAGCGCGCCCGCCGAGGTGCGCGGCATGTGGCGGCGGCAGAGCCACGAACTGCTCCGCGCGGCCGGTCTCGGTGCGGACGGCACCTCCCCGGTCGACTACGGCTCGGCCGTGCTGCCGCTGTCCGACGCCTTCCTGGACCGGGCGTTCGAGTGCTGGGTCCACGGCGACGACCTCGCCCGGGCGGTCGACTACCCGTACGCCCCGCCCGCGCCGCAGCACCTGCGGCTGCTGGTCGACCTGGCCGCCCGGATGCTGCCGTACCTGCTGGCCGCGCTGCGCGGTCCGCGGCGGGCGGCCGGTGACCGCCGGCTGCTGCGGCTGGTGATCGACGGACCGGCGGCCGGCGAGTGGCGGATCCCGCTCGACGGGCCGCAGGACGACGGCGGGGCGCCGGTCGCCGAGATGGTGCTGGACGGCCTGGAGTTCTGCTACCTCGCCGCCGCCCACCGCGACCCGGACCTGCTCCCGGTCGGCCGGCACGGCGACCTGGCGGCGATCCGGGAGGTCCTGCACGCGGTGCCCCTGCTCTCCCGGCCCTGAGCGGCCGGGCCACGCCCGGCCCCGCCCGGGCCACCGCCCCGGGCCACCGCCCCGAGCCACCCGCCCACGTCACCGCCCCGAGCCACCCGCCTGAGCCACCCGCCCGCGCCACCGGGCAGCCCCCGGTGCCTACTCCGGCAGGCCGGTCTCGGCCGCCAGCAGTTCGGCGACCGACTGGCGCCGCCGGATCAGCCTGGTCCGGCCGCCGTCCACCAGCACCTCCGGCGCCAGCGGCCGCGAGTTGTAGAGCGAGGACATGCTGGCGCCGTACGCGCCGGTGTCGTGGAAGACCACCAGGTCGCCGATATCCGCGCGGGGCAGCGGGACCGGTTCCACGTCGCCGCCCGCGGCCTGGGTGAACACGTCGCCGGACTCGCACAGCGGGCCGGCCAGCACGGTGTCCCGCAGGTCGGTGCGGCGGACCTCGCCGTCGGGGGCCAGCACCGAGGCGCGGTGGCTGCTGCCGTACATGGCGGGCCGCATCAGGTCGTTGAACCCGGCGTCGACCAGCACGAAGTGGTTGCTGCCGACCGGCTTGTGGGCCCGCACCTCGGCGGCGAGCAGCCCGGCACCGGCCACCAGGAAGCGGCCGGGCTCGATCTCCAGCCGCACCGGGTGGCCGAGTTCGGCGGCGATCTCGGCGCGGGCGGAGTCCCAGAGCCGGAAGTACCGGTCGGTGTCGACCTCGGGCTGCCCGGCGGCGTACGGGACGGACAGGCCGCCGCCGGCCGAGATCGCCCGGACGTCCCGGCCGCTGAGCCTGACCTGCTTGACCATGGTCTCGCAGACCGCCTCCAGGTGGCCGTAGTCCACCCCGGAGCCGATGTGCATGTGGAAGCCGACCAGGTCCAGCCGGTGGCGGTCGACCAGGTCGAGGCTCTCGGCCAGGTGCTCGTGCCAGATGCCGTGCTTGCTCTGCTCGCCGCCGGTGTTGGTCTTGCGGCTGTGGCCGTGCCCGAAGCCCGGGTTGATCCGGATCCAGACCGGGTGGCCCGGGTTGGCCCGGCCGAGCTGGTCCAGCATCTGCGGGGAGCCGGCGTTGACCGGGACACCCAGCTCGACCACCCGGTCGAGGGTCGGGCGGTCCAGCAGGTCCGCGGTGAAGACGATCGGGTCGTCCGGGCCGCCGGGCCGGTACCCGGCGGCGAGCGCGCGCTCGACCTCGCCGGCCGACACCGAGTCCACCAGGACGCCCTGCTCGCGCATCAGCCGCAGGATGTGGATGTTGGAGCAGGCCTTCTGGGCGAACCGGATCACGTCGAACTGCCGCAGCCGTTCGATCTGGGCGCGGATCGGCGCGGCCTCGTACAGCCAGACCGGGGTGCCGAACTCCTCGGCGATCCGGGCGATCCGGGGGCCGTCGAGGCTGCCGGGGAATTCGCCGTCCGGGGTCGCGGGTGAGGTCGTCATGGCAGGCAGTCCTCCGCACGGATCGTCAAATGGACCGAGCGCACCGCCGCCGTCGAATTCGGCGGGCCGCCGAATTCCGGCTCGATGGGCGGGGACCGGCGGCGCTCCCGTGGCGCGGCGTTCTCCCCCGTTCGGCGGCGGCCACGTTACCTCCGCCGACGGACCGGCGGGAAACCGGAGTTGACGCGGGAAGGACCCGCCGGAAGGGAATTCTGCGGCGGCCCGGGTATCCGGGCGGAGCACTTCCGGAATACCGCTCGGCCGCGCGCACGAACAACGTCCCGCGGTCCGCGGAAAAAGAAATCCTGCGGGTCGGGTGAGGCCGGACGGGGTCAGGCGAAGACCACGGTGCGGGCGCCGTTCAGCAGTACCCGGCGTTCGCTGTGCCACTTGACCGCGCGCGCCAGCGCCTGGCACTCGACGTCGCGGCCGAGGGCGACCAGCTGGTCCGGGGTGACGTCGTGGGTCACCCGCGCCACCTCCTGCTCGATGATCGGGCCCTCGTCCAGGTCGGCGGTGACGTAGTGCGCGGTGGCGCCGATCAGCTTCACGCCCCGGGCGTGCGCCTGGTGGTACGGCTTGGCGCCCTTGAAGCTCGGCAGGAAGGAGTGGTGGATGTTGATCACCCGGCCGGAGAGCTCCTTGCACAGCCGGTCGGAGAGCACCTGCATGTACCGGGCCAGCACCACCAGGTCGACCCGCTGGTCGGCGACCAGGTCGAGCAGCTGCTGCTCGGCCTCGGCCTTGGTCTCCTTGGTGACCGGCAGGTGGTGGAACGGGATGCCGTAGGACTCGGTGAGCTCGCGGAAGTCGGTGTGGTTGGAGACCACGGCCGCGATCTCCACCGGCAGCGCGCCGATCCGGGTGCGGAACAGCAGGTCGTTCAGGCAGTGGCCGAATTTCGACACCATCAGCACCACCCGCATCCGCTCGGCGGTCGGGTGGATCTGCCAGTCCATCCGGAACGAGGCGCCGATCGCGGCGAAGCTGGCCCGCAGCTTCTCGGTGCTGACCGGCTGCTCGGCCGCGAAGTGCACCCGCATGAAGAACAGGCCGCTGTCGCCGTCCCCGAACTGCTGGCTGTCGATGATGTTGCAGCCGGTCATGAAGAGGTAGCTGGAGACCGCGTGGACGATCCCCTGCTTGTCCGGGCAGGACAGCGTGAGGACGTACTGGACGGGGGCGGACTGCTCTTCCACGGTTGCGGTTCCCCTGGTTCTTCGGTGCGAGGACGGGTCCGGACCGGTTCGGGCACGGCCTGACCGTCCGGGCGGCGGACGGTCAAGCGTGTCACAGATCGACGGACGCCCGCCGCCACCGCCCGCACCGCGAGACCCGCCGCCACCGCGGGACCCGCCGGGCCGCACCGCGGGTCCGGCCGGGCCGGCGGCCGCGCGCCGCCCTACGCGGCCCGGGTGAGGATCCGCAGCACCTCGAGCGAGCGCGGCGCGGTGTCGGGGTCCTCCCCGTCGGCCGCCGTCAGGTGGGCGTGGGCCGCCCGGGCCGCGGCGACCGCCTCCGGCCAGCCGGGGTGCGCCAGGTAGGCGGCGGCGGGCGCGTCGGCGCCGACCTCGTGCAGGATCCGCAGCACCGGCAGGACGGCGGCGTCCACCAGGGCGGCCTCGGTCTGGTCCCGCAGGACGGTGCCGACGTACTTCCCGGCGGGCCAGCGGTCCAGCCAGGTGTCCTCCACCAGGCGGTAGACGGCGTCGGTGACGTCGCCGTACCCCGGCCGGCCGGCCAGCCAGGTCTCCTGCTGGAAGGCGGGGTCGGACAGCATGTGCAGGGCCGACCGCAGCCGGGCTCGCCAGCGCCACCAGGGCAGGTCGTTCAAGGGCATGCCGCCCATCGTGCTCGACCGGTGCCCCGTTCGAGAAGAGGGTCGGGTGGACCGATACCGAGAATCCATGCTGTCGGACATGAGAATCGATCGTACGTTCCCACCTGTCATGACTTCTACACGCGTCACCCCTCGCTGTTCCATCCGCGTTGACCCGGCGTTCTTTTCCAGGCCCCCTCCGCTTGCCCACCCGGGACAAGGCTGGTCCGGGCCACACCGGCGTACGGAGGCCAAGAACCCCGGGAAGGGCACACGACATGACGCGGACCGCATCGGCCGACCGCCCCCATCCGACCGCCCGCCGGAGGGCCGCCACCGCACCGGCGGGTACCCGGCGCCGCCGTACGGCCGGCGTGCTGGCCGCGACCGCGACGCTGCTGCCCGCGCTGCTGGCGACCTCCGCCTGCGGCGGACCGGCCGACGCCGCCGCGACCGCCGGCCACTCCGAGCTGACCGTGATGACCTGGGCGCCCTCCGGTACCGGCTCCACCGACCGGCCCGGCATGACCGCGCTGGCCGAGGCGATCGGCCGCGAGCTCAAAGCCAAGGGCGGCCTCGACGGCCGCAAGCTGCGGGTCCTCACCTGCAACGAGCAGAACACCGCCGACGGCGCCGCCGCCTGCGCCCAGCAGGCGATCGACGCCCACGTGGTGGCCGTGATCGGCTCCTACAGCCAGTACGGCAGCGACTTCATGCCCCCGCTGGAACGGGCCGGGATCCCGTACCTGGGCGGCTACGGCCTCTCCTCGCCCGAGTTCACCAGCCCGCTCTCCTACCCGGTGGCCGGCGGCAGCCCGGCGCTGGTCGCGGGCAGCGGCCGCCAGCTGGTCGACGCGGGCTGCAAGACGGTCGCGCTGATCCGCCCCGACACCCGGGCCGGCGACACCCTGGTCAACTACCTCAGCGGCGCGCTGAAGCCCGCCAACGTGAAGCTGACCGACGTGCCCGCCCCGGAGAAGTCCAACAACTACACCGACTACGCCCGCCGGGCGATCGGCGACGACCGCCCGGGCAACTGCGTGATCAGCGCCCTCGGGTCGGAGCCCACCTCCAACCTGCTCGACCCGTACCGGCGGCTCGCCCCCAAGCACACCCAGCTGGCCTCGGTGATCGGCAGCTTCCAGCAGTCCGTGGTGGACTCCACCGGCGGCGACGCCGGCCCGCTGCGCGGCGCCTACGCGACCGGCTGGTACCCGGCCGAGTCCTCCCCCGTCTGGGACGCGCTGCGGGCCACCGCCCACGGCTACGGCACCGGCGACGCCATGATCGACGTCTCCGACCCCGGGGTGCAGACCACCTGGGTCGCGTACGAGGTGTTCCGCCAGGCCGCCGCCCGGGCCGACCGGAGCAAGCCGCTGACCGCCCGGGCGCTGGCCAACGTGCTCGACAGCGGCGAGCCGATCGACACCGGCGGCGCCACCCCGCCGCTCAGCTGGGGCCTGACCAACATGCTCCCGAGCGCCGACTCGCCGCGGCTGGTGAACACCTCGGTCACCTTCCAGCAGGTGCAGGGCGGCCGGCTGGTCGAGCAGCGCCAGGGCTTCGTCGACGTCCGCTGGGTGCTGGCGGGCGGCAAGCCCCCCGCGTAACGCCTCGCGCAGAGCCCGAAGGGGCGGTCCGGCCGTGGTGGCCGGGCCGCCCCTTCGGGGTCGTGCGTGCTCCGGACGCCGTCCGGGACCGCCTTCCGGGGGAGGGCATGTCCGCCCTAGAGGTCGCCCTTCTCCCGGGTCGGCAGGCTGGTCTGGGCGGCGATGGCGTTCCACAGGTCGGAGGCCTGGGTCTTCGCGGTGGTGGCCGTCCCGCTGGCCGCGTTGCCGTTCTTGGCGTGCTGGTTCTCCGCCTGCTTGGCGGGGTCGCAGGCGGCGATCGAGTCGCCCGCCCAGGCCGCGTACTCCTTGTCGGCCGTGGACGAGGCCGTCCAGGCCTTCTGCAGCTGCTCCACCAGCTGCGGGCCGCTCGGCAGCTTGTCGACCTTCAGGGCGGCCAGGTCGGAGACCAGCTGGTCGCGCTGGGCGGCCGCCGCGGTCAGGCTGGTCTGCGCGTCCGGCAGCTTGTCGCACTTCTGCACCGAGCTGACCGCACCGATCACCGCCTGGCGGCTGGAGCTGGCCTTGCCGAGCAGGTCGGACATGGCCTTGGCCTGGGCCTGCATCTCCGGGGTGACCGCCGCCGGCCCAGCGCCCGCCGAGTTGCTGGTGACCGGCTTGGCGACCGGCGTCCCGGGCGTCTTGTCGTCACCGCCGCCGCTCATCAGCACCGCGACCAGGATGCCGGCCGCCGCGCAGCCCGCCACCACACCGCCGATCACCAGCTTCTGCGAGGGGCGCTTGCCGCCGCCCGCCGGTGCGGCGCCGGCCGGCTGGTAGCCGCCCGTCTGCTGGCCGGTGTAGGTCTGCGCGCCCGGCTCGTGGCCGCCGAAGGTCTGCTGGCCGCCGAAGCCCGGCTGGCCACCGAAGGTCTGGCCGCCGAAGGTCTGCGGGGCGGCGGGCGGCGGGACGGCGCCCTGGGCACCGCCGAAGCCCTGCTGGCCGCCGTAGGACGGCTGGGCACCGTACCCCGGCTGCTGGGCCTGGGCCGGCGCGGCCGGGTACGCCTGCGGGGCGCCGTAGCCGCCCTGGCCGCCCTGCTGCTGCATCGGCAGCCCGCCGCCGATGCTGGGCTCACCGGCCGGGTAGGGCGGCAGGTGCTGGGTCTCGGGCGCGGCCCCGGCCGCCGGACCGGCCGGCTGGCCGGCCTGCGGCGGTGCGCCCCAGTACTCGGGGGCGCCGCCGGGCGCCTGCTGCTGGGGCGGGACGGCCTGCTGCTGGGGCTGCCCGCCCTGCGGGTCCCCGGGCTGCCCGGCCGGCTCCGGCCGGAACAGGTCGTCCATGTTGAAATCGTTCGAGCTGGAGTACGAGCGGCGCTGGCTCAACGCGGTTCCTCACCTGTGCACGGCCCTGGGTCGGCCCGGGCCTCTCGGTTCCTCCGCGCGCTCGCTGACGGCGGACCACAACTTCTGGGCCACGCTACCGGTTCACCGCAACCGGTGACTACGCGGGCAGGCGTTCCCGTGCACCTGCCCGGTCCGCCTGCCCCGCGGCGCCGCCGCCAACCGGACCCGGCCGTGGACGAACCGGGCCGGAGCCGGCGCCCGGCGGCCGGGGAGCCGCCCGTCCGCCGCCCCGGCCCCCGCACTCAGGCCGCCTCGCCCTCCGTCCTGGCGTGGAACTCCCGGACCGCCCGGTGCGCCCGGTACGGCTCCAGCCGGCTGCGGAAGTCGTCCAGGTACTCCACGCCCCGGTTGGAACGCAGTCCGCTCAGCAGCCGGACCGCCTCCGCCCCGGTCTGGCAGGCCCGTTCCAGGTCCCGCTGCTGGAGCTGGGCGGTGGCCAGCAGCACCAGGTCGACGGCGCGCCGGCGCACCCGGTGCGCGGGGTGCAGTTCGAGCGCCGTGCGGGCGTAGTGCTCGGCCTTCTCGCCCTGCTGGAGGTCGCGGTGACAGTGCGCCAGCTCGTCCGCCAGGTAGGCCTCGTCGAAGTGCGCGATCCAGTCCGGGTCGTCCTCGGGGTTGCGCCGCTCCATCGCGGACAGCGCCTTGGCCGCCACCGCCTCGCAGGCCGCGGTGTCGCCGAGCAGCGCGTGGCCGCGCGCCTCGGCGGCGTAGAACATCGCCATCGCGGTCGGGGTGGCCACCGAGCGGGCGCCCTCCTGGGCGGCGCGGGCGAGTTGGGCGATCTCGCGCGGGTTGCCGAGGGTGGCGGCGAGGTGGCTCATCGAGGCCGCCAGCACGTACCCGCCGTAGCCGCGGTCGTCGGCGGCCTGGGCCAGCCGCAGCGCCTGGATGTAGTACCGCTGGGCGAGGCCCGGCTGGGCGGTGTCGACCGCCATGTAACCGGCCAGCTCGGTCAGCCGGGCGACCGCGCCGAAGAGCTGACGGCCGGTCTCCTCCCGGTACGCGCCGCCGAGGAAGCCGGAGACCACGCTGTTGAGGTAGTGCACCACCACCGGGCGGACGTGGCCGCTGCCGAACCGGTGGTCCAGGTCGACCAGCATCTGGGTGGTGGCGCGGATCGCGGCCACATCGGCCAGCCCCACCCGGGTGCCGCCGGTCCTGGCCACCACCGGGTCGGGCGGGGTGATCAGCCAGTCCCGGCTGGGCTCGACCAGCGCCGAGGCGGCGACCGCCGCCCCGGCCAGGAAGTCCCGCCGGCCGACGTCGCTGCGCCACAGCTCGCAAACCTGCTCCAGGGCGGCCGGCAGGTTGGCGGCGAACTGCAGGCCCACGGCGGAGCTGAGGTTCTTGCCGTCGGCCATGCCGATCTCCTCGACCGTCACGCCGCGGCCGAGTTTGCGGCCGAGCGCCTCGGCGATCACCGCCGGCGCCTGGCCGCGCGGCTGCTGGCCGCGCAGCCAGCGGGCGACCGAGGTCTTGTCGTAGCGCAGGTCGAGCCCGTGCTCGGCACCGCACAGGTTCACCCGGCGGGCGAGGCCCGCGTTGGAGCAGCCCGCCTCCTGGATGAGCTGCTGCAGCCGCTCGTTGGGCTCTCGTGCGACGAGTGGTCTCGCGGCCATTGGGCTTCGCCTCCCCTGCGCCACCCCGGCCGCGGGCCGGAGGACGTACGACTCTGGTGCTACCTTGCCGATGCGCCGCCCGGCAGCGGCATGGGCCCTGCCCCGGTACGGCGACACCAGCGCAATACCCACGGTGACGGATCCACTCCCCCTGCGCCCTGGTGAATGCACCAGTGCGCCCCTCCTGCGCCCGTTACGAGGACCGCCCGGGGTGGCCGGAAATCGCCCGGCTCACCGGTACGGGTGACATCTCCGGCACCGCGCCGACCGCCCCCCGTGCGCCCGTAACCCCGCCAACCGCCGGGAGTTGAGCAGCACGTGGAAGACACCCCAGGAGCCCCCGAGCAGGGTCTGCCCCCGCTCCTCATCGAAGCCGTCAGTTACGCCGAGGACCGCCACTGGGAGGTCGTCCCGGGGACGTGGCTGATCGACGGTGACGGCCCGGCCCGGTGCTCGTGCGGCGAACGGTGCGAGCTCCCCGGCGCGCACCCGGCCGGCGAGGACTGGCGGCGCCGGGCGAGCGCCGGTCCCGGGGTGGTGCGCCGCTGGTGGACCGAGAACCCGACGGCCTCGATCCTGCTGCCGACCGGCCGCGCGTTCGACGTGCTGGACGTGCCGGAGGTGGCGGGCTGCCTGGCGCTGGCCCGGATGGAGCGGATGGGGCTGCAGCTCGGACCGGTGGTGGCGGTGCCGGCCTCGCCGGGGCAGGCCGGGCGCCGGCTGCACTTCCTGGTGCTGCCCGGGGTGCAGGCCAAGCTCCCGGAGATGCTGCGCCAGCTCGGCTGGGGGTCGGGCCGGCTCGACCTGACCGCCCGCGGCGACGGGGACTGGATCGTGGCGCCGCCGTCCCGGATCGGTCCGTACAGCTTCGCCCAGTGGGCCCGGCCGCCGTCCGCGCTGAACCGCTGGCTGCCCGACGCCGCCGAGCTGATCAACCCGCTGGCGTACGCGTGCGGGCGGGAGGCCCCGGCGTCCCGGCAGGCGGGGCAGGCCGGGCAGCAGCGTGCCGCGGCGGTGCGCTGAGGGCCGGCCCGGTGTGCCCCTGACGGCCGTCCTGCACCCGATCGGGTGAGGCGGGCCGCGCGCGGGATCCCGCGCGCCTCACGACGGGCCCCGCCCCCCACCAGGGGCGGGGTCCGTCGGACCCATGCACCGGATAAACAGACGGGATAAGAGACCGGTGTACCCGGTGATCGACTCCGAAAGCCCCTCGGACGAGTGACAGCGCTCAAGGATTGCGGAGATCTGCCGAGTGGGAGGAATTCCTCCGAGAGGGGAGCGGCCGAGCCGGAGAGGAGATCAGGGCAGCAGGCGGTGCAGGAGAGCACGGCAGGGGGTCAGGGGGTGTCGGACCGGGGGAGTGTCGGGCCGATGGTGTCGAAGGGGTGTTCGGTCGGGGAAGCCGAACGCGGCACCGGAGGCCGGGAGGGTTCGCGGTGCCCGCCGAGCTCGGGGTGGTCGGGCACCGCGGAGACAGGGAGGGACCGGGGGCGGGGCGGACGGGCCCGGTGCACGGGGATGCGCCGGGCCCACCGGCCTGCCCGGCCGCCGGGGCCGGTGCCAGGTCCGGTGCCGCGCCCGGCGCCCGCCGTCCTCAGCTCCTGCCGTCCGCCCGGGCCCTGCCGTCCGCCCGGGGCCGGCTCAGATCTCCGCCACGAAGACGTGGCCCGCGATCTCCTTCGGCAGCTCGACCGCGTTGTCCCCGTCCCCGACCAGCACGCCGCCGACGCCGGCCGTCACCTGCACGGTCGCCCCGGGGCGCACCCCGGCCCGGCGCAGCGTGAGCATCAGCGCGCCGTCGGTCTGGATCGGCTCACCGATCCGGCGGACCACCACGGGGGTGGTCCGGTCGCCCACCGAGAGCGCCTCCAGGGTGGTCAGCGCGGCGTCGAAGCCCTCGCCCTCCGCCTTGGTGTCGCCGAGCTCGTCCAGGCCCGGGATCGGGTTCCCGTACGGGGACTGGGTGGGGTGGCCGAGCATGGCGAGCACCTTGCGCTCGACCGTCTCGCTCATCACGTGCTCCCAGCGACAGGCCTCCTCGTGCACCTGCTCCCACTCCAGGCCGATCACGTCGACCAGCAGGCACTCGGCGATCCGGTGCTTGCGCATGACCCGGACGGCCAGCCGGCGGCCCTCGGCCGTGAGCTCCAGGTGGCGGTCGCCCGCGACCTGCAGCAGACCGTCGCGCTCCATCCGGCCGACGGTCTGGCTCACGGTCGGGCCGCTCTGTTCCAGCCGCTCGGCGATCCGGGCACGCATCGGGGTGATGCCTTCTTCCTCCAGCTCCAAAATGGTGCGGAGGTACATCTCAGTGGTGTCGATCAGACCAGACATCGCCCCTGGCTCCCAATCCTCGGTGTCCTCACCGCCAATTCTGACGTACCGAAGAGACAACCGATGTCGCCGGGCGGCTATGCCCCCTGCTTTTGGTAGCTGTTGACAGCCGGCGGCCCCAGGCAGGACGGTGCTCGCCAGATCTTTCTCCATCCGCGGTCTGGACCACCGGGCCGCCCCGCCCCCGCTGGAGTTCCGATGACCGACCTGGTCGGACAGTATTTCGACGCCGCCGTGGCCCACCTCCGGCGGGTCCGGGCGGAGGAGGCCGGGGCCATCGAGGCCGCCGCCGGGCTGTTGGCCGAGGCGGTGGCGGATGGTCGCCGAATCTTCACCTTCGGGGCCGGCCACTCCTCGCTGGCCGCCCAGGACGTGGTGTACCGGGCCGGCGGCCTGGTGGTGATCAACCTGTTGAACGTGCCGGGGATGACCGGCGTCAACGTGATGCCCGCGCCGCTGGGCAGCGCCCTGGAGCGGGTCTCGGGGCTGGCCACCGCCACCTTGGACCTGACCCCGGCGGCCGAGGGGGACCTGCTCTTCCTGATCTCGCTCTCCGGCCGCCAGGTGATGCCGGTGGAGCTGGCCCGCCACGCCCGGTCCCGGGGGATGCGGGTGGTCGGGGTCACCTCGCTGGCGTATCCGGGCGAGGTCTCCTCCAACCACCCCTCGGGGACGTTCCTGAAGGACAACTGCGACGTGGTGCTGGACAGCAAGATCGCGGTCGGGGACGGCGAGCTGGCGCACCCCGCGGCCGGGGTGCCGTTCGGTTCGGTCTCCACCATCGTCACCAGCGCGCTGATGCAGGCCGTGGTGGCCTCGGCGGTGGGGCGGCTGGCCGAGGCCGGGATCACCCCGCCGCTGTTCCGCTCGGGCAACGTGGACGGCGGCACCGAGTGGAACGCCAAGGTGATGGCGGACAACGCGGACCGGATCCTGTACGCGTACTGACCCCAACCCCCGCTCCTGCACCAGCCGTTGACCCCGATGTCCGGTTACCGAGGCGTACCGGGGCCCGGGCCCGGGCAGTATCCAGCTGTTCGGGTCGAGGGACCGACGGGCGACACTGCGGCCGGGGGACGGGATGGCAACGGGGGCGGCGCGATCGATCGGCTGGGTGCGCGAGGACGAGCTGCTGCCGGAGATGTTCTGGGCCTCGGACTCCGCCTCGCTGCAGGGGCAGCGGCGCTCGGTGGCGCTGTCCCGCTGGGAGCTGGTGCTGCTGGTGGTCGCGGCGGCCACCGGCTCGGCCGACGGCCGGCTGTGGGCCTGGACGGCCGCCTTCGCCTACCTGCTGACGCTGGCGATGGCGACGGTGGCGGCCCGGCAGAACCCGCAGCGGCTCTGGTACGACGGCCGGGCCATCGCCGAGTCGGTGAAGACGCTCTGCTGGAAGTACGCGGTGCAGGCCGACGCCTACCAGCCGCCGCCCAAGAAGCTGCCGGACGCCGAGCGGCTGTACGACGTGCAGCTCAAGGCGATCCTGGGTGAGTTCGAGACCCAGCAGGTGATCCCGGACATGTCCCGGATGGAGGCCGACCTGCAGACCTGGCGGGAGCCGGCCCGGCACCCGCAGATCACCGAGATGATGACCAGGCTGCGCGGCCAGCCGCTGGAGGTGCGCCGCGAGATCTACCTGCGGGAGCGGGTGCACGCGCAGCGCGAGTGGTACCGGGCCAAGGCGCAGCGCTGCCGCAACGCGGCCCGGCGGGCCGGGCGGCTGGCGATCGTGCTGCCGCTGCTGGGGCTGGCGCTGGCGGTGCTGCGGGCGCTGGGGTGGTTCAGCTACGACGCGCTGGGCACGGTGTCGGCGGTCGCCGCCTCGGTGTCCGCGTGGGCGCAGCTGCGGCAGTACCGGCCGCAGGCGGCGGCGTACGGGCTGGCCGCGGACGAGCTGGCCAAGGTGGAGGCCCAGCTCACCCAGTTGAAGCTGGACTCCGACCAGGCCGAGGACTACTGGGCGCGCCTGGCCCGGGACGCGGAGGACGCCATCTCGCGGGAGCACACCACCTGGCAGGCGCGACGCGAGGTGCGGGGTCTGGACGCCGGCGGCTGACCGGGGGCCCGGCCCCCGGCCTGCTGCGCGGGCGACCGGTTCGGGACGACGACCGTTCGGGACGAAGGTCCGGGACGACGACTGTTCGGCGGGCGGCCTGCCCGTCGGGCGACCTGTTCGGCGAGGGATCTGGAGGCAAACCGGTGGTGGCACGGACGGTCGAGGCACCGGGCGGGCGTGCGCTGGCGGTGGAGGTCTCCGGGGACCAGCAGGGGTGTCCGGTGTTCCTGCTGCACGGGACGCCGGGCAGCCGGGTGGGGCCCGCTCCGCGCAGCAGCGTGCTGTCCCGGATGGGGGTGCGGCTGATCTCGTTCGACCGCCCGGGGTACGGCTACTCGGACCGGTTGCCGGGGCGGCGGGTGGCGGCGGCGGCCGAGGACGTGCTGGCCATCGCGGAGGACCTGGGCCTGGGCCGGTTCGCGGTCGCCGGGCGTTCCGGTGGCGGGCCGCACGCGCTGGCCTGCGCGGCGCTGCTGCCGGACCGGGTGACCCGGGTGGCGGCGCTGGTGAGCCTGGCGCCGCGCAACGCGGAGGGGCTGGACTGGTACGGCGGGATGACCGCGTCCAATGTGCGGGAGTACCGGCAGGCGGAGCGCGGGCTGCTGCGGATCGCGGACACCTTCCAGCTGCGGTCGCGGGTGATCCGGCGGGACCCGGTGCAGTTGATCAAGGATCTGGTGCCGGAGCTGCCGCCCACCGACCGCTCGGTGGTGACGGATCCGGGGATCCGCCGGATGCTGCTGAGCACCTACCGGCAGGCGTTCCGGTACGGCGCCTTCGGCTGGATCGACGACGTGCTGGCGTTCACCACGGACTGGGGCTTCCGGGTGGAGGACATCCGGGTGCCGGTGCGGCTGTGGCACGGCGCGGACGACCAGTTCTCGCCGGTGGACCACTCGCACTGGCTGGCCGACAACATCCCCGGCGCCGAGCTGTACCTGGAGCCGGGCGCCGCGCACTTCGGCGCGTTCGAGGAGATCACCTCGACGCTGAAGTGGCTGGCCGACTGAGCGCGGGGGCGGACGCGGCGCCCGGGGCCCGGCCGGCCGGGGCACAGCCGGGCGGGGCCCAGCGGGCCGGCCGGGCTCAGCGGGCCGGGGTGAGCGGCTCCCCGCCGGCCAGGACGGCGAGCACGTTGTCGACGGCGAGGCCGCCCATGGCCTGCCGGGTGCGGACGGTCGCGCTGCCCAGGTGCGGGACCAGGACGGCCCGCTCCTGGGCGAGCAGTGCGGGGTGGACGGCGGGTTCGTGCTCGAAGTTGTCGACGGCGGCGGCGAACAGGTGCCCGGAGTCCAGGGCGGCGGCCAGCGCGCCCTCGTCGACCACGCCGGCGGTCATGCTGACCAGGACCGAGCCGGCCGGCATCCGGGCGATCCGTTCGGCGTCCAGCAGGTGCCGGGTGGCGGCGGTGAGCGGGCAGGTGACCACCAGCACCGGGGAGGCGGCGAGCAGGTCGTCCAGCGGCCGCCAGTCGGCGCCCCCGGCCTCGCCGGGCGGCAGCGGGGTGCGGTTGTGGTAGCCGACCGGCATGCCGAAGCCGGCCGCGCGGCGGGCCACCGCCCGGCCGATCCGGCCCATCCCGAGGATGCCGAGCGGGGTGCCGGTCAGCTCCAGGCCGAGCATGAAGGTGGGGGCCCAGGCCCACGGCCGGCCGGAGCGCAGCAGCCGTTCGCCCTCGCCGAGGCGGCGGGTGGCGGCCAGCAGCAGGGCCCAGGCGAGGTCGGCGGTGGCGTCGGTGAGGACGCCCGGGGTGTTGCTGACCGGGACGCCGCGCGCGGCGCAGGCGGCCAGGTCGATGTTGTGGGTGCCGACGGCGTGGTTGGCCACGATCCGCAGGGCGGGCCCGGCGGCGTCCAGGAACTCCTCGTCCACCCGGTCGTCCAGGGTGGTGATCACGGCCTGCCGGCCGGGCAGCGCGGCCAGCAGTGCGGCCCGGGTCATCGGCTGCTCGCTGTCGTGCAGGGTGTACGCGGCGGACGGCGCCAGCCGCTCCAGCACGCCGTCGGCGAGCCGCCGGGTGACGAGGACGGGGGGCACGGTGGTCTCGGTCATCAGGCCCGCAGGCTACACCGCCCGCGGGCCTGACGGCCGTTCAGGTCCGGGGTCCGCCCCGGTGGCGGATCACAGCGGCTGGGGTTCCAGGTCGCGGTTGATCCGGTGCCCCTCGCGGGCGGCGAACACGGTGGGGTGGTTCTCGTCGAAGAGGTCCAGCAGCACCGTCAGCGCCTGCTTGCGCAGGGCGTCCGCCTCCCGCTGGCGGCCGGCCTCGGCGAGCGTGGTGGCCAGGTTGACCTGGCAGACCACGGCGTCGGGGTGGGTGGGGCCGTAGCGGTTGACCAGGCCGGCGTGGGCGGTGCGGCCGAGCTCCTCGGCGCGCTGGAGCTGGCCGCTGTCGGCGTAGGCGTTGGCCAGGTTGATCATGGCGTTGAGGGTGTACGGGTGGTCGGGGTCGAGCACCCGGGACAGGCCGGTCACGGCCTGTTCGCCGTGCCGGACGGCCCCGGCCACGTCGTCGCTGCCGCGCAGGTAGATGGCCAGGTTGTTCTCGCAGGCCAGGGTGAACGGGTGGTCGTCGCCGAGCAGCCTGCGGTGCCCCTCGTAGGCGGCGGTGGCGATGTCGCGGGCGGTCTCCTTGTCGCCGGCGGCGCTGTGGTCGGCGGCCAGGTTGAGCTGGCAGGCGAGCGCCTCGGGGTTGTCGGTGCCGTACCGCTCGACGTAGCGCTGGTAGGTCTGCTCGGTGAGCTCGCGGGCCTTGGCGGTCTCCCCGGCCCGGCGCATCGAGACGGCCAGCGACTTGGCGTTGCGCAGGGTCTCCGGCAGGTCGGGGCCGAGGATCTCGGTGAACACGTCGGTGACCTCGCGCAGCAGTTCGGCGGAGCCCTTGTAGTCGCCCATCTCGCGCAGGTCGCGGGCCAGGTTGGCCTTGGTGGTGAGGGTGTACGGGTGGGTGGGGCCGAGCACGGCGGAGCGGCGTTCGAAGGTGTCCTGGTCGAGGTCGCGGGCGGCCCGGCTGTTGCCGACCATGCGGTGGTCGATGGCGAGGTTGTTGGCGACCGACAGGGTGCGGCCGTCGTCCTCGCCGAACAGCTCGACGAACTGGTTGTAGGTCTCCAGGTCGAGGGTGAGCGCGTCCTGGAAGCGGTTGAGGTACCGCAGGTCGGCGCCCATCGAGTTGGCGGTCATCAGGGTGAACGCGTTGTGCTCGCCGAGCAGTTCGCGCTGCCCCTCCAGGGTGGCCTGGTCGAGTTCCAGGGCGGCGTTGTACGAGCCCTTGGAGCGCAGCACGTTGGCCAGGTTGAAGCGCAGGCTGAGGATCTGGCGGAGCAGGAAGCGGCGCTCGCCGGGGTCGGCCTCGTCCTCGTAGCGTTCGGCCCAGGCCTGGTCGAGCTGGCGGGCGAGCTGGAGGGCCTGGTCGAGGTCGACGGTCTTCCACAGGTAGCGGACGCGGTCGATGAGCAGCTCGCGGACCTCGCGCTCGTCGCAGTCCTGGGCCCGGGAGGGGCCGAGGTGCGGCCAGATCTTCTCCAGGGTGGGCCAGTTCTCCGGGTTGTCGGTGTCGCCGAGCTGCGGGCGGGCGGCGGCCAGGATGCGGTGCACCTCGTGCATGGCGCTGTTCTGCTCGGCCTGCGACATGCCACTGCGGACCACCGCCTGGACCAGCCGGTGGACCTGGAAGCTGCCGGCGTCGGTCTTGGCGAGGGCGTAGCGGCTGACCGCGCGGATCACCTTGCCGAGCATGAAGCTGTCGGTGAGCTCGGGGTCGAAGGGTTCCAGGGCGCGGCGCATCCGCTCGCTGTAGAAGAAGTGCTTGAGCGAGATCGGTTCGGGTGCGAAGAACGCGGACAGCTCCAGCAGCCGGACCGCGGCCGGGGACTGCTCGCGCAGCCGGGCGATCGAGACGTTCCAGGTCAGGCCGACCGGGGTCGGGTAGTCGGCGGGTGTCTCGCCGGCCGCCAGCACCTTGGTCGCCTCGGCCTGGAGCTGGGCGACGTAGGTGTCCACCGGGGTGCGGGTGGTCTCCAGCCAGGCGGCGGCGACCTCCACGGCGAGCGGCAGGTCGCCGAGCGCCTCGGCGACCCGGTCGGCCTCCTGCCGGGTCAGGCCGCGCACCCGCCGGGTGATGTGGTCGACGCTCTCGGCCCGGGTGAAGACGTCGACGCCGAGCACCCCGGCCTGCCCGGACCAGCCCTGGTTGCGGGAGGTGACCAGGATGTGGCCGGGCCCGTCCGGGAAGTACGGGCGGATCCGGGCGGGCTCGTCGGCGTTGTCGAAGACCAGCAGCCAGCGGGAGGTGGGCGAGCCGCGGCGCAGCGCGTCGCGGGCGGTGTCGGCGGCCTCGGTGACGCTCTCGCCGGTGCGCAGGCCGAGCCGGCCGGCGAGTTCGGCGAAGGACTGGGCGGCGGACTCGGTCTGCTCGGCGTTGATCCACCAGACCAGGTCGTAGTGCGACATGTAGCGGTGCGCGTACTCCAGCGCGACCTGGGTCTTGCCGATGCCGCCGAGGCCGTAGAGGGTCTGCGGGGTGGGCAGGACCGCGGTCGGGCCGCCGACCAGCTGTTCGCGCAGGTCGTCCAGCACCTTGGTGCGGCCGGTGAAGGAGTGGTTGCGCTGCGGCACCGACCAGTAGGCGGGCTTGGCGCCGGGGAAACGGGGGGCGTCGCTGCCGCGTTCGCCGAGGTCGGCCTCGGCCCGGCCGAGGGCGCGCAGCAGCGCCAGCACGGCCTCGCCCTCGTCGCGGCCGACCAGGTCGACCGGGTTGCGGTTGTTGTACGGGGCGGTGATGCGCACGTCGCCGACCCGGACCGGGATCATCTGGCGGCGGGCGCCGGCCGGGTCGGCGTTGACGGTCCGGCCCCACAGCGCCTGGGCCTGCGGGGAGGAGAGGTAGGCGGAGGAGAGCAGGGCGACGGTGCGGTAGGCGGAGTCGATGCCGCGTTCGGCGGCGGCCCGCGGGTTGGCGCCGACGCCGAGGTCCATCGACAGCACCCGGAAGCCGGCCCGGGTGAGCACCTCGGAGATCCAGTCGGCCCAGGCCCGGTCCTGCGGGACGTAGCTGAGGTAGAGGTCGGCGGGGGCGGTCGGCCGGCGGCGGACGAAGGCGGCGAGGTTGCGCAGCCGCAGGTCCTCGTCCATCGGCGGCAGCCCGGTGACCTGCCCGGAGGTGAGTTCGGCGGTCAGCCGCTCGCAGGCGGCGAGGATCGAGGCGGGCTGCTGCGGCAGGTCACCGAACGGCGCGAGGATCTCCTCGTAGGCGTAGAACGGCCGGTACGGGATCTCCACCGAGGCCCAGTAGCGCAGCAGTTCGGACTCGCCGAGGCCGGCCGGCAGGCCGCCGAACTTGATCCGGGCGAGCGCCCGGCCGGCGTCCGCCTTCTCCTTCTCGCCCTCGTCGATCCGCATCGGCACCGGGAAGATCCGGATCCCGCGGGCCTCGTAGAGGCTGTCGATGGTGTGGGCGACCCGGGAGGCGCCGTCGATCGACTGGTCGCTGAGGGTGAAGCAGACCACCAGGTCGTCGGGCATCTCGACGGTGCAGATGTCGGCGGTGTCGGTCAGGCCGGTGCGGCTGTCGATCAGGACGTAGTCGTAGCGGCGCTTCATATCGCGGCGCAGCGCCTCGATGAAGGCGGAGCCGTTGTGGGCCTCGTAGAGCAGGTCCCAGTCGATCCGGTTGCCGGTGCCGGAGTAGTCCCGGTTGAGCTGGCCGGCCGGGACGAAGTCCAGGCCGCCGTCGCCGGGGAAGTGCGGCCAGGCCAGCGAGACGGCGTGCGGGTGGATCCGGGCGAAGTCCTCGTGCCAGTTCGGGTCGCGGTCGAGCGGGCGGCGGGCCTCCTCCAGGTAGTCGGCGAACAGGTCCATGATGCCGGTGGTGCCGGCCACCACGTCCGGGTCGAGGAACGGCCGGAAGAACTGGTCGAGGCCGGGGGCTTCGAGGTCCCAGTCGACGGTGAGCACCCGGTGGCCGTTGGAGGCCAGGATCCAGGCCGTGTTGGCGAGCGCCATGGTGCGCCCGGTGCCGCCCTTGTACGAGTAGAAGGTGACGATCCGGCCGTGCCGGTCGTCATCTGTCCTGGCGTCGAAGTCCCGCTCGGTGCGGTGACCGGTGGCCCGCAGGCCCCTGGCCGGTGTCTCGGTCATGGCTCTCCTCCCCCACGGGCAGCCCGCCCGAGGCCGCCGTCCTCATCGCTGCCGTGTCCCTCGGTGTCCGGCCCGGTCGGCGGCTCGCCGCCGTGGATCCCCAGCCGGAGGCTGGGCCTGCGCGGCCCGGTCCCGGGGGTCCGCGTCTCGCCGCGCTGTTCGAAGCCGTTGGTGGCCTGCATGACCGCCCGTTCGAGTTCGCCGCGGAACTCCTCCAGGCTGCCGGGTGTGCCGCCGGCCTGGCTGCGCAGCGTCGGCCGGTGGGCGCCGCGGCTGAGCCGCAGCACTTCCTCGCTCAGTCCGTTGAGCATCTCCTCGTCTCTTCGGCACTCCGGGTCCTCCGGGTTCCACGGCTCCAGCACGCTCACCCAGGGCAGGTTCTTGCGGTCCAACTGACGAATCTTACCCGTTCGCTGACGATCCGTCAGGGCCCAGCGGTCGACCAGCAGCACGCTCGGGCCGGTCGGCTCCTCGGCCAGCAGCCGCTCCGCGTCGTCCTCGAACTCGGCCACCGTCGGGTCGAAGCCCATCCGGCGCGCCACCTCGGCCGCGTCCTCGGCCAGCGGACGGGCGGAGTGCGGCTGGTACGGCTGCCAGTCGAGCCGGCGGGCGCCGTAGCAGTCGGCGCTGCGTCCGGCGGGCAGCTCCCGGCGGCGCAGCGAGTAGACCGAGATCCGCACCCGGTCGGTCGGCGTCGGCGGCTCGAAGGCGCTGGGCTGGGACTCGAAGTCGGCCTGCTCCCCGAGCGGGATCACGGTGTGCCGGGCGACGTGGACGATCCGCTCGGCCAGCCGGTACACCGCGTTCTGGTACTGGGCCCGGTACGAGGCGATCTTCATCAGCGCGTACAGGCCCTCGGCCGCGTAGTCGCCGCCGAAGCTCTCGTGGCTGAACTGGAGCTCGCTGGCGACCCGGGGCAGCGGGTAGTGGTTCATCGCGACCCAGAGCACCGGGACGATCCCGGTGTGCCGCTCGCCGCCGGCCCGGCGCTGGTACACCGGGCGCTGGCTGAACAGCTGCCACTCCTTGCCGCAGGCCTGGCTGGCGAAGTAGCGCGGCGAGTAGAGCGGGACGAACACCCGGCAGTTGGCGAGTTCGGCGGAGAGCCGCTCGGCCCACTTCTGCCCCTGGTGCATCGAGCGGTCCATGAAGCCCACCGGGTGCCCGGAGGGCGCGTCGGTGAGCTGGAAGATGGCTTCGCAGAGGTCGTTGTAGAGCTGGGCCACCCAGATGTTCGGGTCGCCCGAACTCCTGTTCCCGGCCCGCGGAATGTGCGCGTAGCTGAGAAAGAAATAGGGTCGCTGGTCCCTGCCGCCGTCCCCCTGGCTGTTCAAGACGCGCCTCCCCCGAGACTTCCGGCCTGTTGACTGCCCGGCCGCACCCGCGACCGCACCGGCGTACTCGGCCGGCCGCCCCGCCCCACCCCCGCTCCCACTGGTCCCCGGGCTGCTTCGCCACCCCACAAAGGGACTTCAGTGTAGGAAGGTCAGGTTCCCGAATGGAATAGGGCCGCGCCGCGCAATCCGTGACCGAGCGTCAACTCCAGCGGTTTCGCAGCCATTTGTTCACGTGGTCGACGGCGTCGGGGATCGGCAGCAGAAAACTCGCCGCGTCGCCGAACCGGCCCCGCACCACCCCGGGCAGCTCCTCGGCCAGGACCTCGCCCAGCGTCTCGAAGTGCCGCACCTCCAGCCGCAGCGCGTCGAAGTGCACCCACTGCCGCCGCTGCCGCTCGTCCCTGACCACGCAGCCGTAGCGCTGCGTCACCTGCTCGGGCTGCCAGTACTCGGCGAGGTGGAACGGGGTGCAGCACCACAGCGGCACACCCACCAGCAGCGCCCGGGCGCCGTCCTGGTAGAGCCGGTGGGTCGGCGAGTCCTCGCCGAGGTGGCAGCGCAGCTCGTGCCCGGCCGTCAGCAGCCCGGCCTTGGGCCCCAGCGCCGTGAACGAGGTCTGCGGATGGGCGCTGCGCACCGCACCCGGCGTGGTGCGGACCTCCTCCGCGATCCGGCCCATGCTCGGCGAGGCGGGTGTGGTGTCCCGGTCGAACGGCGGCATCGCGGCCCGGAACGCCCGCAGCCGCTCCGGGTCCAGACCGCCGGTCCGGGCGGCGTCCAGCGGCGAGGTGTCGGAGTTCTCCGGCGTCGCGGTGTACACCACCAGGGTGCCCTGCGGGCCGAGCACCTCCCGCAGCGCGGCGACCACCGCCGCCGAGCCGCCGCGGACCGCGCCGATCGCCCGGGTGGAGGACTGCACCAGCAGGGTCTCGCCGGCCCGGACGCCCAGCGTGCGCAGGTCGGCGGCCAGCGTCTCTACGGAGTACAACGGGGCCTCCCCGGCAGCCGTCTCGGTCGGTCGGTGGATCGTGGTGGGCTGCGGTCGTACCGCGGTGGACCGCGTGGTGGGCCGCGGCCCGGGCGCGGGCCCCGGCGCGGTCCACCCGGGGCAGGGCGGGGCGAGGGGGCCGGGGTCCGGGGCCCGGGTCAGGTACCGGCCGGGGCCGTCCGTCCGCTGCGGGCCCGCCACCGCGCCAGGTTCTCGGCCGCCGCCTCCCGGGCCCGCCGCTCGGCCTGCTCGCCGACCGGCACGGCCAGCCAGGGCTCCGCGGTCGCCCGCATCCCGGCCGCGAACCGCTCGCCGAGCGCGGTCAGCGAACCGGAGCCGGCCAGCACCGCCACCGCGTCCACGGTGTGCGCCCGCCAGGTGGCCAGCTGCAGCCGGGCGGCGTCGGCGGCGTCGCTGCGCAGGCCGTCGTACGCCCGGACCCGGGCGGCCCAGAACTCGGTCACCGCGAGGTGGGCGTAGGTGCCCTGGAGCAGGCCCTCCAGCGGGCGCGGGTCCGGCCGCCAGGGGGCGTGGAAGAGCCGGTCGTCGGCCGGGTCGTACAGGTCGTGGAAGTCCAGCACCGCGCCCAGCTTGACGTGCTGGAACTCGTGCGCGACCAGCAGCGCGAGGATCGGCGCGGTGGCCGGACGGGCGATCCCGACCGCACCGAACGCCTGCCGGGAGGCGGCGCTGATGTCCCGCCCGTCCGGCCCGGCGGTGAGCGGGGTGACGGTGCCGAGGCCGGCCCGGATGCCCGGCGCGTAGCCGGGCAGGTCCCGGCGGATCAGCTCCCAGGCCTCCTGCAGCGGGCCGGCCCAGTCCAGCACCTCGGCCCCGGTCAGCCGGCCCGCGACCGGCCACTGGTGGCTGTCGCGCTGCGGGTCGGTGTCCTCCAGGGCGACCGTCCAGCCGCCCGCCAGGACGAGCCGGCGCACCGGCTGCCAGGGGCCGCCGTCCGGGGTGTCCCAGTCGATCCGCAGCGGTGCGGCGGCCGTGCGGACGGTGAAGCCGTCGGCGTCGCCGGTCACCCGCGCGGTGGCGTCGGACCGGTCCAGCAGGACCCGGCCGAGGCCGGGCAGCCGGAGCGCGCCCTCGTGGACCGGCACCTCCAGCTCGAAGTCCACCCCGGCCCGCAGCGCGGCCACCGCGGCGGTCCCGGCCAGCGCGCCGGGGTCCGCACCCGGCTCGCCGTTCAGGCAGCGCACCGCCCAGGCGCGCAGGTAGGGGTGGGCGAGCGCCGCGTCCAGCGCCCGGGGGGCCTTCGCGTCCAGCGCGGTCAGCAGGTCCCAGGCCTCGGCGGTCTCCGCCCGGCCGGCCGCGACGGCCGCCAGCAGCCGCCGGGTCAGGCCGAGTTGGGCGGCGGCGAGGGCGGCGACGGTCGGTGCACTGCCGTAGCCGTCCGCCAGCTCGTCCAACTGGGCCTCGGTGAGCACCGGTTCGACGGGGACGCTCTGCTCCGGGATGCCCGCCGGACCGGGGGCCAGGTCGCGAATCGTGGTGATCAGCTTCATGAGGTCCCCGCAGAAGACGGACGGATTGGCGAAGCCACTGCCGTCGCCCCGGTAGCGGTGCGCATACAGGCCACCTCCGCAGGAGCGGACGACGGGGCAGGCACGGCAGTCGGTGCTCAGCCCGGCGAGACCGGACTGCCGCTCCATCATGCCCGGGTGGCGCGCGACTTCATCCAGGGAGTGGGCGAAGATGTCGAAACCGGTCGCGGGTGCGCCGTCGTACGCCGTCTTCAGGCTGTCGGCCTGCTCGAGTTCGCCGTCGGTCTCGATCACCACCAGATCGGCCGGGTCGAGGCCCAGCGACTCGGTCAGGCTGGTCCTTCCGCGCAGGGTGCGGTGCACCGACTCGAAGATCCGGACCGGCACCGGGCGGCCCGCCGCCGTCCAGCGGTCGTAGACGGCGATCAGCCAGTCCGCGTAGGGCGTTCGGCCCATCCCGGGGGGGCGTTTCGGCGGAGTGTCCCAGGTCGCGTGGGGCAGCAGGAAGTCGATCCGGGGCGGCTCGAGCTCGATCAGCGCGTCCAGCACGGCGGCCGGGTCGTTCTCGACGTCGATGGTGCACAGCAGTCCGGCGTACAGGTGCCGGAACTCGCTCTCGCGCAGCAGTGCGACCGCCGCCAGCACCTTGGCGTGGCTGCTGCGGCCGTCGGCGAACCGGCGGTGCCGGTCGTTGGCGGCGCGGTCGCCGTCCAGCGAGATGCCGACCTTGATCCCGACCTGGTCGAACAGGCGGCAGAACTCGCGGTCGAGCAGCACCCCGTTGGTGTGGATCCGCAGGTCCAGGGCGCATCCGGCGGGCAGGGCGGCGCGCAGGAGTTCGGCGGCCCGACGCAGTCGCGCCGGGCCGGCCAGCAGGGGTTCCCCGCCGTGCAGGACCACGTGGACGGCCGGCAGCCGGTGCGCACGGGCGTGCTCCCCGATCCGCCCGGCGGCCTTGGCCAGCACCTCGTCACTCGCGTGCCTGGGGCGCCCGCGCCAACTGGTGTCCGCATGTTCGTAGACATAGCAGTGGTCGCAGGCAAGGTCACAGCGACTGTGCACCTTCAGCACGAACTGCCTGAAGGGGACCGGGGTGAGGGTCATCGAGGTGGGGGGCCGTCGTCAGGGACGCACAGGAGTCCGGGGAACCGATTCTTCCCTCTCAGATGGAGGACTGGAAGGCGGCGACCGGGACCTGGCCGCGGGCCCCGCCCGGGAGCGCCCGGGCGAGCTGGGCGGCGAGCTCCTCGGCACCCAGGGCGGCGAGGTCGGCCAGGGAGAGCCGGGTCGCGTCGAAATGATCGTCCGTCAGATTCTCGGCGGGCTTGGCGGCAAGTGTGATGGTCATGGCGATGCCCCTCTTTTAGGCTTGCGCGATGGAGACCAGTTAGGTGACTTGCACTCAGATGCCGATGACGGAGGCCGTCGACGGTGGCGGGCCACTGCGACACGAGTCCAAGAAGACCATGCTAGGACACCGCCGCCGCTGCGAGCGCGCCCAGAGGTCAACGCACCCGCCGGATCTCCCGGGGAGCCCGCGGCGACCACTCGTTCAGCCGAAGCGCGGCCGCCGGACCGGCCGGCAGGCGCCCTGACCGGCCCCGATCTCCACCCCGGACCGGCGCCCCGACGGCCTTCGCGTCACCATGGATTGACAGAGCGTCAGAACGCCAGGCCCCCGCCACGGACCGCCACCCGCAACGCCCCGGTTCCCGCCCGCGGACACAATCACCCGTCCGGAGGAACAGCACCCCCGGCGGCCCCGGGGCAGCCCCCTCGGCCGCCCCTCGACGGCCCCTCGGCAGCCCCTCGGCGACCCCGGAACGGGCCCGCCCGGCCCCCTCAGGGGCAGAGGCGCTCCACCCGCCAGCCGCCGCCGTCGGCGACGTAGCGCAGCCGGTCGTGCAGCCGGTTCTCCCGGCCCTGCCAGAACTCCACCGTCTCCGGGACCACCCGGTAGCCGCCCCAGAACGGCGGCACCGGTACGCCCTCGCCCTCCGGGTAGCGGGCCTCCAGGTCGGCGTACCGGCGCTCCAGGACCTCCCGGCCGGCCACCGGGCTGGACTGCTCACTGGCCCAGGCGCCGAGCTGGGAGCCGTGCGGCCGGGTCCGGAAGTAGGCGGCGGTCTCGTCCCGCCCGACCTTCTCCACCCGGCCGCCGACGATCACCTGGCGGGCCAGCGTGATCCACGGGAAGAGCAGCGAGGCGTACGGGTTGGCGGCCAGGTCGGTGCCCTTGCGGGAGCCGTAGTTGGTGTAGAAGACGAAGCCGCGCCGGTCGAAGCCCTTGAGCAGGACGGTGCGCGAGCCGGGGCGCCCGGCGGCGTCGGCGGTGGACAGCACCATGGCGTTGGGCTCGTCCACCCCGGCGTCGGCCGCGTCGTGGAACCAGTCGGTGAACTGGGTGATCGGGTCGGCGGCGATCCGGTCCTCGAGCAGGCCGTCGTGCTGGTACTGCCGGCGCATCGCGGCCAGGTCCGGACCGGACCGGGTCTCGGTGCGCTTGGTCAGGGCTGTCGGGTGGCGTTCCGCGGTAGGCACCCCAACATCATCCCGTACGACAAGCGTCGGGTACCGCTACGTCTGTGCAAACCCGGGTGGGAGATAAGGTGTCTCGCCACCGCTCCACCGCCCGCCGCACGGGAAGATTGTCCGGGAATGTCCGGCGATCCCCGGATTGTCCGCCGATGACGTCGGACCCGCAGGACCGGGTCGGCGCGGCCCGTGGGGGAAACATCACCGTGGTGGTGTATGGCGCAATGCACTGGGTGCCTGACAGTCTGACACCGAGTGCCAACCACCATCGGTCACCGGCGCGCCGCACCACCATGGCGACGCGCCGTATCGGATCACTGAAGGAGCCGTCTGATGTCCGATTTCGTACCCGGGCTCGAAGGGGTAGTCGCCTTCGAGAGCGAGATCGCCGAACCCGACCGTGAAGGCGGCGCCCTGCGCTACCGCGGTGTGGACATCGAGGACCTCGTGGGTCACGTCTCCTTCGGGCACGTGTGGGGTCTGCTGGTCGACGGGAAGTTCGCTCCCGGTCTGCCGGCCGCCGAGCCGTTCCCGATCCCGGTCCACTCCGGCGACATCCGGGTGGACGTGCAGTCCGCCCTCGCGATGCTCGCCCCGGTCTGGGGCCTCAAGCCGCTGCTCGACATCTCCGCCGAGCAGGCCCGCGACGACCTCGCCCGGGCCGCCGTGATGGCCCTGTCGTACGTGGCCCAGTCGGCCCGCGGCCAGGGCCGTCCGATGGTCCCGCAGAGCGAGATCGACAAGGCCGAGACCATCGTCGAGCGGTTCATGATCCGCTGGCGGGGCGAGCCCGACCCCAAGCACGTCAAGGCCGTCGACGCGTACTGGACCTCGGCCGCCGAGCACGGCATGAACGCCTCCACCTTCACCGCCCGCGTCATCGCCTCCACCGGCGCGGACGTCGCGGCCGCGCTCTCCGGCGCGGTCGGCGCGATGTCGGGCCCGCTGCACGGCGGCGCCCCGTCCCGGGTGCTCGGCATGATCGAGGAGATCGAGCGCACCGGCGACGCGGCCGGCTACGTGAAGAAGGCCCTCGACAAGGGCGAGCGCCTGATGGGCTTCGGCCACCGCGTCTACCGCGCCGAGGACCCGCGCGCCCGGGTGCTGCGCCGCACCGCCAAGGAGCTCGGCGCCCCGCGCTACGAGATCGCCGAGGCGCTGGAGAAGGCCGCGCTGGAGGAGCTGCACAACCGCCGCCCCGACCGCGTGCTCGCCACCAACGTGGAGTTCTGGGCCGCGATCATGCTGGACTTCGCCGAGGTCCCGGCGCACATGTTCACCTCGATGTTCACCTGCGCCCGGACGGCCGGCTGGTCCGCCCACATCCTGGAGCAGAAGCGCACCGGCCGCCTGGTGCGCCCGGCCGCCCGCTACATCGGCCCCGCCTCGCGCGGCCCGCAGGAGGTCGAGGGCTGGGACGCGCTGACGTCCTGAGTCCGCGGCCCACCCGGCCGTCAACGGACTGAGAACTCGTCACCCGCTCGAGCGGGCCCGGAATCACCCTCCGGGCCCGCTCGAACACGCAGGACGACATCTCAGCGTGCGGACGAAGGCCACACGGGCGTTGCGCGGAGCAGTAGGCTGCCGCTGTGGCTCAGATCCAGATCCCCGCTGACATCAAGCCCGCCGACGGCCGTTTCGGCTGTGGCCCCTCCAAGGTCCGCCCGGAGGCGCTGAGCGCCCTCGCGGCCACCGGTACCTCTCTGCTGGGCACCTCGCACCGGCAGGCCCCGGTCAAGAACGTGGTCAAGCGCGTCCGTGAGGGCGTCGCCGACCTGTTCTCACTGCCCGAGGGCTACCAGGTGGTACTGGGCAACGGCGGCTCCACCGCGTTCTGGGACATCGCGGCCTTCGGGCTCGTGCGCGAGAAGTCCCAGCACCTCAACTTCGGCGAGTTCTCCTCCAAGTTCGCCTCCTCGGTGAAGGCCGCCCCCTGGCTGGGCGACCCCTCGGTGATCAAGTCCGAGCCGGGCACCCACCCGCTCCCGGTCGCCGAGGCCGGGGTGGACGTCTACGCGCTCACCCACAACGAGACCTCCACCGGCGTGGCGATGCCGATCCGCCGCCCGGTCGGCGCCGACGAGGGCTCCCTCGTGCTGGTCGACGCCACCTCCGGCGCCGGCGGCCTCCCGGTCGACCTCACCGAGACCGACGTCTACTACTTCGCCCCGCAGAAGTCCTTCGCCTCCGAGGGCGGCCTGTGGCTGGCGACCTTCTCGCCGGCCGCCCTGGAGCGCGCCGCCGGGATCGCCGCCTCCGGCCGGTACATCCCGCCGTTCTTCGACCTGCCGACCGCGATCGACAACTCCTCGAAGGACCAGACGTACAACACCCCGTCGATCTCCACCCTGTTCCTGCTCGCCGAGCAGCTGGAGTGGCTGAACGGCAACGGCGGCCTGGACTGGGCGGTGGCCCGCACCGCGGAGTCCTCCTCGATCCTCTACACCTGGGCCGAGAAGTCCTCCTTCGCGCAGCCGTTCGTGGCCAAGGCCGAGGAGCGCTCGCAGGTGGTCGGCACCATCGACTTCGACGACTCCGTCGACGCGGCGGCGGTCGCCAAGGTGCTGCGCGCCAACGGCATCGTGGACACCGAGCCGTACCGCAAGCTCGGCCGCAACCAGCTGCGGATCGCGATGTTCCCGGCCGTCGACCCGGCGGACGTCCAGGCGCTCACCGCCTGCATCGACCACGTGGTCGGGCAGCTCTGACCCACCTCCGGCCCCGGCCGGAGAGCGCGAGGGCCGCCACCCGGAGCACGGGTGGCGGCCCTCGCCGCGTCGGGGGTGCGGTGGTCAGCGTCCGGCCAGCGAGCTGACCAGCACGACGGCCAGCAGCAGTACCAGGGCGCCGGTCACGATCCGCATACGAGTCTTGGGGTCCACGGTCATCGAGGTTACCCGGTGGCCCGCGCCGCCCGGGCCCGGCCCCGCCCCGGGCCGTCCGGCCCGGCCGGCCGGGCCTGCGGGACCGGCGCGGGCACCGGCCGCAGCTGCTCCTCGCCGCGGTACTGCTGGGCCCGGAAGACCGACGGCGCCACCCCCACCCGCCGGGTGAACAGCCGGGTGAAGTACGCCGGGTCCGCGTAGCCGACCCGGCGGGCCACCGCCGCCACCGGCAGCCCGCCGGCCGCCAGCAGCTCCTTCGCCCGGTTCAGCCGGACGGTCAGCAGGTACTCCTTCGGCCCGGCCGCGCCGACCGCCCGCACCGCCCGGCGCAGCTCCGGCACCGTCATCCGGGCCCGGCGGGCGTGGTCGGCCACCGACAGCGGCAGGCAGGCGTCGCGGCGCAGCGCCTCCAGCACCGGCGCGCCCTGCGGGTCCAGGCCGGCCCGGTGCCGGTGCAGCTCCACCAGCAGCTCGTGCACCCCGGCGGCGGCCTCCGCCCCGGCCGGCGGGCCGTCGCGGCGGCAGGCCGCGGCGATCTTGGCCAGCACCCGCTGGGCGGGCTCGGCGGCGTCCAGCGGCACCACCGCGGCCTCGGGCAGCAGCCCCAGCTCGGCGTAGGCCGCGGTGGCCGGCCCGGTGAAGTCCACGAACGACTCGGACCAGCCGCCCTCGTCCGGCGCGTAGTGGTGCGCGACGCCGGGGCGCAGCCACAGCACCGCGGGCCCGGTCACCGGCCGGCGGGTGCCGTCCGGCTCCTCGAACCAGCCGCGGCCGCGGGTCACCACCACCGCCACCCAGTGGTCCAGGGTGCGGGGCCCGACCGTGGGCAGCCGGCCGCGCTGCATGCCGACGCCCAGGCAGGCCAGGCCGGTGCGCAGCTGCGCCGGGCCCGGGGTGAGGTACTGCCACCAGCGTTCCACCCGTCGTCCCTCCCTCGCCGGTGTGCCCCGGGTGCGTCCGACAATCCAACACGCCGCCGGGCTTTGTCCATGGTCCCGGCCGGGTCGTTGCCGCAGGCTGGGGGCATGCTCACCTACGACTCCACCGGCTTCCTCCTCGACGGGCGCCCGCTGCGGATCCTCTCCGGGGCGGTGCACTACTTCCGCACCCGGCCCGAGCAGTGGCCCGCCCGGCTGGCCGCGCTGCGCGCGATGGGCCTGAACACCGTCGAGACCTACGTCCCGTGGAACCTGCACGAGCCGGCCGAGGGCCGCTTCGAGCGGCTGCCCGAGCTGGCCGCCTTCCTGGACGAGGCGGCCCGGCAGGGGCTGTGGGCGATCGTCCGGCCCGGTCCGTACATCTGCGCGGAGTGGGACAACGGCGGGCTGCCGGCCTGGCTGACGGCCCGGGTGGGCCGCCGGGTGCGGACCGCCGACCCGGGCTACCTGGCCGCCGTCGACGCCTTCTTCGACGTGCTGCTGCCGGCCGTGGTGGAGCGCCAGGTGGACCGGGGCGGCAACGTGCTGCTGGTCCAGGTGGAGAACGAGTACGGCTCCTTCGGCAGCGACCGCGACCACCTGCGGCACCTGGCGGACGGGCTGCTGCGCCGGGGCGTCACGGTGCCGCTGTTCACCTCGGACGGCCCGGAGGACCACATGCTGGCCGCCGGGACGCTCCCCGGGGTGCTGGCCACCGTCAACTTCGGCTCCGGGCCGGAGGACGGTTTCGCGGCGCTGCGCCGCCACCGGCCCGAGGACCCGCTGTTCTGCATGGAGTACTGGAACGGCTGGTTCGACCACTGGGACAAGCCGCACCACACCCGGGACGCCGCCGACGCGGCCGACACGCTGCGCCGGATCCTGGCGGCGGGCGGCTCGGTCAACCTCTACATGGCGCACGGCGGCACCAACTTCGGCACCACGGCCGGGGCCAACCACCAGGACGCGCCGTTCAACTCGACCTCCTGGGAACGCTCCCCGTTCCAGCCGGTGACCACCTCGTACGACTACGACGCACCGCTGGACGAGCGGGGTGCGCCGGCCGCCAAGTACGAGCTGTTCCGCGAGGTGCTGACCGAGTTCGCGGCCCGGCACCCGGAGCAGGCGCGCTTCCTGGACGACCGGGTGCCGGCCTTCCCCGCACTGCCGCCGGTGCTGGCACCGGACCGGGTGCCGCTGACCGGGTTCGCCGCGCTGCCGTTCGGGCCGGCCGTCCGCGGACCGGTGCCGCCGACCCTGGAGGAGCTGGGCCTGGAGCAGGGCCTGGTCCGCTACACCTTCCGGGTGCCGGACGCGGGGTCGGCCACCGGGCCGCACGCCGAGGGGCCGCACGTCGAGGGGCTGAGCGTCGAGGGGCTGCGGGACCGGGCGACGCTGCGGGTGGACGGCAAGCGGGTGGCGGAGCTGTACCGGGGCGTCGTGGCGGAGCCGGTGCAGGTGGCGGCCGGCAGCGAGGTGGAGCTGCTGGTGGAGTCGCTGGGCCGGGTCAACTACGGGCCGCAGCTGGGCGAGACCAAGGGCATCACGGGCGGGGTCCGCTTCGAGCGGCAGTACCTGCACGGCTGCCGGGCCGAGCCGCTGGCCCTGGAGCCGCTGCCGGCGGCGGAGTTCGGCCCCGGCGAGCCCGGCTCGGAGGTGCTCGCCCGGGGCACGCTGACCCTGGCGGCCACCGGGGACGCCTTCCTCGCCGTCCCCGGCGGTCTGCACGGGTACCTGTGGGTGAACGGCTTCCTGCTCGGCCGGTACGAGGCGGGCGGCCCGCAGGTGACGCTGTTCTGTCCGCAGCCGCTGCTGCGCGAGGGCGCCAACGAGCTGGTGGTACTGGAGCTCGGCGACGCCGCCCCGGCGGCGGTGGAGCTGCGCGCGGCGCCCGAGCTGGGGTGACGCGGGCCCGGGGGGCGGGCGTCGGCACCGCTCAGCCGGCCTCCCAGCGGGCCAGCGGCCAGCTGGACAGGCTCCGGTAGCGGGAGGGTCCGAAGCCGGTCTCGCTGAGCATCAGGTGCAGCTCGGCGGCCTCCCACTCGGCGCCCCGGAACTCCTCCAGCGCACCGGCCATCGCGTGCAGTTCGCCCACCGCCGAGCGCCGTTCGGCCCGCCGCTGCCCGTGCGAGGAGCCGGCCCGGGCCAGTGTGAGGTGCGGGTGGAAGCCGTGCTGGTCCGACTCGATCCCGAGCTCGGGCAGCACGGCGCGCACCCCCTCGGCCAGCCGCCGCAGCGCCCACACCTCGCCCGCCACCCCGGCCCACAGCACCCGGTCGCCGAAGGTGCCGCCGCCGGCCAGCCGGAGCCGGTGCGCGCCGTGCTCCCCGGCGACCCGGGCGAGCAGCGGCTCCAGCCGGGGCACCTCGGCGGCCGGCACCTCGCCCAGGAAGGCGAGCGTGAGGTGCCAGCCGGCCACCTCGCTCCAGCGCAGCCGGTCGGCGCCCGGCAGCTCGTGCAACGGTGCGGCCGCGTCGACCAGTTCCTGGAGTGCCGCCGCCGGCGGGTTGACCGCCACGAAGAGTCTCATGGCGCCATCCTGCCGTCCGGGTACCGCGGTCTCCCGCCCATTTCCCGGTGTGCGGCCCGCCGCGGCGGTTAGAACTGTCCTATGAACATCAGAACCGGAGGACCCGAGGACACCGCCGACACCCTCGCCCTGCTCGACTCCGCCGTCGCCTGGCTGGTCTCGCTCGGCCGCACCGGCCAGTGGGGCGAGCAGCCGTGGACCAGCCATCCGACCGCCGTCGAACGCACCGAGCGGTACGCCCGCGACTACCTGCTGCGGGTCGCCGAGGACGCCGACGGCCGGACGGTCGGGGTCTGCGTGCTGGCCGAGGAGATCCCCTCGTACGCCACCCCGGTGGACCGGCCCGAGCTGTACGTCCGGCTGCTGGTGACCGACCGGAGCCGCAAGGGCACGGGGGTCGGCGCCGCGCTGATCGCCGACGCGGTCGAGGAGACCCGGCGCCGCGGCCACGGCCTGCTGCGGGTGGACTGCTACGCCGGGGACGACCGCCGGCTGGTCGCCCAGTACGAGCGGCTCGGCTTCACCGCGACGGACGCCTTCGTGGTCGAGCAGGGCAGCGGGCCGTGGCCGGGGCAGATCCTGGAGATCAGGGTCTGACGGCCGGGACCCCGCCCGTCGGACGGGGCCCCGGCCGGAGCTCAACTCGCGGTGGCCAGCTGGTCCCTGGACACCGAGCGCGGCACGAAGGCCACCACCCGGCTGCCCCGGTGCAGGTCGACCCGCACCTTCAGGTCCGCGGCCCGGGCCAGCACCAGGCCGACCACGGCCGCCGCCAGCGCGGAGACCGCACCGCAGGCCAGCAGGCCGAGCCGCGGCCCGTACGCGGCGGTGACCCAGCCGACCAGCGGTGCGCCGATCGGGGTGCCGCCGGTGAAGACCAGCACCAGCAGGCCCATCACCCGGCCGCGCATCGCGGGGTCGGTGGCCAGCTGCAGGGCCGAGTTGACCGCGGTGTTGAAGGTCAGCCCGAACACGCCGATCAGGGTCAGCAGGGCGGCGAAGGTCCAGTACCCGGGCGCGAACGCGGCCGCCACCTCCAGCACCCCGAAGGCCAGCGCGGCCGCCACCAGCCGGCGCAGCCGCGGCGAGCCGCGGCGGGCCGCCAGCAGCGCGCCGACCAGCGAACCGACCGCCATCGCGGTGTTCAGCAGGCCGTACTCGCCGGGGCCGACCTTGAAGGTGTCGTAGGCGAAACCGGACAGCAGGGTCGGGAAGTTGAACCCGAAGGTCCCGATGAACCCGGCCAGCACCATCGGCCAGAGCAGCTCGGGCCGCTCGCGCACATAGCGCAGCCCCTCGCGCAGCTGGCCCTTCTCGCGGGCGATCGGCGCGGTGGGCCGCAGTTCGGCGGTGCGCATCGCGAGCAGTCCGCCGATCACGGCGGCGAAGGACAGCGCGTTGACGGCGAACGCCCAGCCGCTGCCCACGGCGGCGATCAGCAGACCGGCGACGGCCGGGCCGACCAGGCGGGCGCACTGGAAGTTGGCGGCGTTGAGGCTGACCGCGTTGGCCAGGTCCCGGGGGCCGACCATCTCGCTGACGAAGGCCTGCCGGGTCGGGTTGTCGACCACGGTGACCAGGCCGAGCAGCAGCGCGAACAGGTAGACCCAGTACTCGGTCACGGCGCCGGTGACGGTCATCACCGCGAGGCCGGCGGCCAGCAGGCCCATCACGCCCTGGGTGAGGATCAGCAGCCGCCGCTTGGGCAGCCGGTCGGCGAGCACGCCGCCCCACAGGCCCAGCAGCAGCATCGGGAGGAACTGCATCGCGGTGGTCACGCCGACCGCGAACGGGCTGCCGGTGAGGCTCAGCACCAGCCAGTCCTGGGCGATCCGCTGCATCCAGGTCCCCGAGTTGGAGACGATCTGGCCGGCGAAGAAGTAGCGGTAGTTACGGACCCGCAGCGAGGAGAACATCCCGCCGGGCCGGGTGAAGCGGGCCCCCGTGGGGCCGTCGGTGGTACGGGTGGTGCTGTCCCCCGCGGGGGCGGACGCGGCGGTGGAGGCCGCCGCGGTGCGTTCGCAGGGGTCGTCGTCGCCGGTGCCCGGCAGGCCCACGGGGGCGGGCGCCTGGCTCTCGGCGGTGGCGGTGGTGGCCGTCACGGGGTCGGTGGCTCGGTGGTGGGTACGACTGGCGGCGCTGGCTGCGGCCGGCGGTGTCACGTGGTGCTCCCCTCGGTGCGCGGCGGCGGGCAGGTGCGCCGCCGCGCTACTGGTCTTCCTGATCGGTCCTGCGGTGATGCGGTACTCCTTCGTGTTGCCGTGCCTGATGTCGTCCGGTGCCGTCCCGGGCCCGCGGGCCCGGGACGGGCAGCTCAGAGGTGGGCGAGCTTGTAGAGCACGGGCGCCGCCGCACGCAGCTGCGCCCACTCCTCCTCGGTCAGCCCGCGGGCCAGTTCGGCCAGCCAGGCGTTGCGCCGCCGACGGCTCTCGGCGAGCATCGCCTCGGCCTCCTCGGTACTGCTGACGACCACCTGGCGGCGGTCGTCCGGGTGCGGTTCGCGCCGCACCAGTCCCTTCTCCTCCAGCATCGCGATGATCCTGGTCATGGACGGCGGCTGGACGTGCTCCTTCCTGGCGAGCTCGCCAGGGGTGGCGCTGCCGCACCGGCCGAGGGTGCCGAGCACCCCGATCTCGGTGGGACTCAACGACTCCTCGACCCGCTGGTTTCTCAGCCGGCGGGCAAGGCGCATCGCGGACGAACGCAGCTGGCTGATCGCCGCCAGGTCGTCCTCGGACATCTCGGGCATGTCCTTAGACTATGTCATTACCCTCGCTAAGGAAAATCCGTTTCCCACCCGCCCCGCCGGACACACCGCCGCCTGTGATGCCCGGCGCGACGCCCGGCCGACACGGCCGCACCCGGCCTCGCACATCCCACCCCGGAACCGCCCGGATGCGGCATGATTATCGAACACCTGATCGATCAGCTAGGGAGAACGCGCCATGCCCGGATTCGCCGACCTCGCCATGGTCAACATCGACTGCGCCGACCCGGTCGAACTCGCCGAGTTCTACGGCGCCCTGCTCGGCTGGGAGCTCACCCACAGCCAGCCCGAGTACGCGATGCTCGCCGACCCGGCCCGGGGCGGCGCCCCGATCGGCTTCGGCCGGGTCGACGGCCACCGCCCGGCCGCCTGGCCGGACCCGGACGGCAGCAAGCGGTTCCACCTGGACTTCTACGTCGACGACGTGGAGCAGGCCGTCGCCCGCGCCCAGGAACTCGGCGCCGTCCGGCCGGACCACCAGCCGGGCGAGAGCTGGACGGTCATGCTGGACCCGGCCGGCCATCCGTTCTGCCTCTGCCGCCGCTGAGCCCCGCCGCGCCGGCCCCCGGTGCCCCGGCCGCCCGGGGCGCCGGTCCACGCAGGTGCCCGGGCGTCCCGGCCCCGCGGGTGCGGTGCACGAACGCCCGCCGCAGCGCGTGGTACGGCTCGCCCGGCTCGAAGAAGGCCCGCCGCATCTGCTCCAGCTCGTGCGCCCGGTACGCCGCCAGCGGGCGGTCCCGCTCCTGCGCCGCCCGCCGCTGCTTCTTGGCGAGCAGCCGCTCGGTCAGCTCCGGCGAGGCGGCGAGGGCCGCCGCCTCGCGTTCGACCCAGGCCCGGAACCCCGCGGTGGTGTCCTCCCGCACCCGGTCGACCAGCCCCAGCCGGGCCGCCTCGGGTGCCCCCACCGGCAGCGCGTCCCCGGTCAGCCGGCGGGCCTGCTCCTCGCCGACCCGGCGGGGCAGCGTGCAGGTCCAGTACTCGGAGCCGTACAGGCCCATCAGCCGGTAGTGCGGATTGAGCACCGCCGAGGCCCGGCACCACACCTCGTCGGCGGCGATGGCGAGCATCAGGCCGCCGGCCGCCGCGTTGCCGGCCAGCACCGAGACGGTCGGCTTCTCGGTGGTCAGGACCGCCTCCACCAAGTCGTCCATCGCGTTGATGTTCCGCCAGGACTCCTCACCGGGGTCCGCGGCGGCCTCGATCACGTTCAGGTGGATGCCGTTGGAGAAGAAGTCCCGGGCCGGTCCGAGCACCAGGACCGCGGTCGGCCGCTCGCAGGCCGCCCGGTGGGCCGCCAGCAGCCGCTCGCACTGCCCGGTGCTCATCGCGCCGCCGGGGAAGGCGAATTCGAGGTACCCGACGTCGTCCTTCTCCCGGTAGCGCAGCTCGGACCAGGTGTCCCGGCAGGCCGCCGCGGCCGGGGTCACCGGCACCTCGGGCACCCCCGCCAGCGCTTCGCCCAGCACCTGGGCCGCGGGCAGCTTGTACGTCGCCGGGCCGCCCGGTGCCCGCCGCGGGCGCAGCTGCGGGATCCACACCGCACCGTCCGCGGTGGCCCGGCACACCGCGCCGTCCCTGGTCGCCAGGACGGTGCCGGGCTCGCCGCGCAGCCGGTCCTCCCGGTGGCCGCCGTGCAGGTAGTACTCGCGGCCGAACAGGGCGTCCAGCACGCCGGGTTGCGAGTCCGCGGCGCGGAGCCTGCGCAGCACCGCGTCGGTACCGTCCGCCGCCCAGTCGATCCGCCGGAACCCCTGCGCGTGGTACGGCCGCATCGGCCCCCGCGCGCCCGGAGCGGGGACGAAGGTGCCGCCGGCCCAGCGCTCGACCGCCAGCGAGACGGCCCGGGCCGCCGCGTCGGCGACCTCGGTACGGTACAACTCGCTCTTGCCGCACGGCCGTACGGCGAACGGGACGGCGGCCCAGACCGGTCCGCCGTCCAGCTCGGCGGTGGCCTGGAGCACGGTGACGCCCCACTCGGCGGCGCCGTCGGCGATCGCCCAGTCCAGCGAGGAGGGCCCGCGGTCACCGGGCGGCCCGGGGTGGACGATCAACACCGGGTGGCGGCGCCAGACGTCCTCGGGCACCGGGCAGGTCAGCATCGGCGCCACCAGCAGGTCCGGGGCGAACCGCTCGACCGCCGCCGACGGCGGCTCCCCGCCGGGCATCAGCTCCACGGCGACGGTGTGGCCCCGCTCTCGCAGGTCGCAGTGGATGCGCTGGGTCAGGCTGTTGAAACCACTGGCGAGGAGCAGGATGCGCACGGCGCCCTCCGGCGGCACGGCGGCCGGACCGGGCGCGCCCGGCGCCGGAGCGGACCGGACCCCGCCGGAGGTACCCGGCCGTGACGGATCGTCACGATCTCCGGCCCGGGGTGGCCGGAACAGGACCGTAGCGCGTCACTGGCCGATCAACTGGAAGGCGAGCCGCCCGAACCTCACCTGGTCGCCCGCCCGGACGAGCACCGCGCCCGCCACCCGCAGGCCGTTGACGTAGGTGCCGTTGCTGGACCCCAGGTCCTGCAGCACCCAGCCCTGCGGTTCCAGCCGCAGCTCGGCGTGGACCCGGGACACCGAGGCGTCCCCGAGCCGCAGGTCGGAGCCGGTCTGCCGGCCGATCCGCAGCACACCGGCGCCCGGTCCCGGCAGGCACAGCCCCGGCAGCTGCTCGGTCTCCCAGCTGCGCCGCAGCCGGACCTTGAACGCCGACACCCCGGCGACCGCGCGCAGCAGCGCCCTGGACACCCGGCCGTACGTCCGCAGATCGGCCACCACGGTGGCCAGTTCGGCCCGGCTCTTGGCGGTGAGCACCAGCTCCATCCGGCGGATGAAGGTGTCGTGGGAGAGCTGCCCGCTGCCGACCCCCTCCCGCAGCACGTCCAGCGCCCGGTCGCGGTCGGCCTGCGACGGCCGGGCCACCTGGGTGCGGAACTCGAGAGAGGTCATGGACAGATTGTCGGCGCGCCGACCTGGCCCTGTCCAGATTCCGTCCGGGCAACCGGCCCGCCGGGCCCGGCGGGGACGACCCGCCGGGCGGGCTGCCCGGTGATGCCCGCGATCAGGTCGTGGTCGCCGTCGTGGCGGAGGACCGTGACGCTCGGCAGTCGCCGCAATGAGGATGTCCCCTATCGACTGCACTCGGTGGTAGCCCCGAAAGGGAGCCGTGCCGGATCTCCTTCGCTCGGTCCCAGACCTCGTCGGTGCCCGACAGGTGGTCGAAACCGGTACGCGGGTGACGCAGGCGGTCCGCCTCGGCGACCGAGCGCGCACTGGACAGAACCTCCGTCTCGACCGTGGCGCTCACGACGAGCAGCGCCCATTGCGAGAGGTAGTCGAGCACCGGCGGTACCGCCGGTCTGTCCCACCGGGCCAACGCCGACCTGTCGATCAGGCCGTGCTCCCGGCTCACCCCACCGCCCGGCCGCTACGGGCAGCAGGCGACTCCGGGACCGGTGGGAGGCTCGCCGGCGGGCGCCGGTCCCGGCCGCTCGCGTGGAAGCCGAAGCTCACGAGGATGATCCGCTCCCCGGCACCGAGGGGGGTCCGGCCGTGCGGCGTGAGGGCACCGTCGAAGACGACGCAATCGCCCACCGCGAGATCGCACTCGAGGTAGCCGCCGGCGCCGATGAACACGCTCGTGCTGACCCTCGGCGTCGCACTCGGACGCTCATGGGCGAGGCACAGGATCAGGTTCGCTTCACCGAAACCGAACTCGTCCACATGGACGTCAAGGAATTGCCCTTCGTCGTAACCGATGTAGACACCCGCGTGAGGCTGCTCGGTGTCCAGGCCGGTGGACCGAGCCACGACGGCGGCGAGGTCCACGTGTTCGACGAAGAGCTTCGCGGCGTCACCGACGGGAGCGTTCGTCTTGCCGTTGTGCAGGTACCCGTCGGCGGACAGCGCCTTCCTTGCCTCGGCTGCCATGGCGGCGATCCGCTCGGCGGGGAACGGGCGTCCCCCTACGCGGCGGGGCTGGACGCGCTGCTGGCCGACGAGTGCCTGCACAGCGTCCCGAATGGCGGGGAAGTCGTCGCTCCACCTGCTCCGGTCGCGCACGGAGGTGCGGCCCTGAAGCCATGACGTCCATCCCCGGCTCCACTCGCTCAGGGCCGCGGCGCCCGTCCCTGCCTCGGTGGCGGCGATCAGCGACTCGACCCGGTCGAGTGCGGCTTGAGTCGATGCAAGCAACTCGATGTCACCCTTGGCGATCCGCAGCCGCAGCACCTCACGCAGGTGGGTTCGGGCATCCCGGAGGGCGCCTGATTCCATGAGGTGCTTGCCGAAGTGCTGGAGTGCGTAGTCCAGAATCTCCGGGCACTCGCTCCGCGCGGTTGCCAGTGCCCCGCGGTAGAGCGAGTCCGCAGCCTGAAGGTCACCGGCGTACCGGTGGGCGTCGCCGAGGTTGAGTCCGGTGGCGACGACGGCCCTGATGTTGTGGGCGGACCTGGCCAGGGTGAGCGACCGCCGAAGGAACGCCTGGGCCTCACCGGGGTCGCCCAGGCTCAGCAGGCCGATGCCGATCCACCGGGTGAGCACCCGGGTGCGGGCCGGGTCGGCCTGCTCGGCTTCGCCCGTCAGTTCCTCGCGGAGCCGGGCGACTTCGGCGAGCAGGGCGTTCCGGTCGGTGGGAACCATCCGCAGGTCTTCGTCCTGCGTGATGAGGTGCTGTAGCACTGGGCCTTCCCTCGGTCGGTTGCGGTCAGCCTGGCACTACAGCTGGTCGATCTGCTGGCGCAGGCCGGCCAGCAGGGCCACGCCGTGCGGGGTGAAGTGCTGTTCCAGGAGTTCGAGTTCGCGCATGAGGTACCGGGCGGCCGGCAGACCCTCGTCGTAGGCGCTGCGGAAGCTCGCGCGCTCGGTCTCGGTCAGGTCGTCGCGTTCCAGCTCGGTGCGGCGGAAGCGCAACAGCTGGCCGTAGACGCAGGTCGCGTGGAACGCGCGGTCGACCTCCCACGCCTGGTTGCGGGCAACGCCCTGGCCTGCACGCCACGCGATTTCGACCTTCGGGGAGGTCTCGGACGAGTATCCGTCGGCGAAGACCTGGTGCTGGTGGATGTGGAGGGCCACCGACTGGTGCGTTCCCTCGTGCAGCAGGTTCTCCGCCAGGAAGAGAGGGGATGGTTCCGGGCTGACGGTGTTCGGCGGGATGTGGTGCCGGGCCTTGTCGGAGAACACGATGACGTACGGGAGCGCCGGGTCGCTGGAACTGGTCAGGGAGGAGGCACGAACACCGTGCTGGAGGCCCACCCACAGCAGCCCTCGAACGAACTCACGCATGCGGTCGAAGCCCTCGGGGTGGACCAGCGACAGACGCTCCAGCGCCGCGATCAGTGCCGCACGCCGTTCGTCGGTGTGCTCCGAGATCCGGTAGTTCGTCAGGTTGATGTCGTCGGCGATCTCGCGGGGCAGCTCGGCGTCGAACCAGTCGAAGGTCACGCCGGCCACCGTCAAGGACTCGCTGCGCAGGGTGCGGGCGTGCTCCGCGTGGGAGGTACCCGACCTCAGGATGCGTCCCATCAGAGCGAAGGGGAGGGCCGGCTCTGCCCCCTCTTCCCGGAGCCGGGTCAGCTCCGGGTCGCTGCGGCTGAGGTCGAAGAAGGAGCCGGACGGAACGCGGGCGGCGATCGTGGTCGGCACGGTGGGCTCTCCTTGGGCAGAAGGTCGGAAGGCTGAGCGGGAGGGGTGCGGGTCGGCTCGGCTGTTCACACCGAGCCGACCCGCAGTGCCGTCGACCGGACGGCGTCACTTCGGGTCCGGGATCAGCTCTCGGTCACAGACGCGAAGCCGCCGTCCGGGACCACCTGGTCCGGGGACCGGGTCAGGTCGGTGACCGTCGGCGCGAAGTCCCCGTCCGGGACGGAGTGGTCCAGCCGCCGCGTCAGGGCGGTGATCTCCGGGGCCTGCTCGGTGTCGGTGCTCATCTGCTCCTCCATTCATTTGCTCTGCCCGTCCGGCAGCGGGCGGGCGTTCGCACAGGTGTTGGGGCCCGTTCCGGCGGAAGCGTCCTTCCGGTGGTCCGGGAGTTCATGTGCACCCGAGGGCGCCGTGCGGTCGGGCGCGGCACCCGTCGGAAGCGGTCCGGGCGGCACTTCGGAGAGAGCCCGGCCGCGTTGAGCGCTCTGACAGTTAGTGAACCGGACGACCGGCACACTCGGTACGCTTGTCGGCACGTAGAGTGGTTTAAGCGGTTTACAGCGCCACCTGGGGGCCGGTCGTGGACCCGAGCAACGAACCCAACCAGCTTCTGAAAGAAGCAATTTCGAGCACACGCTGGACCTACGAGGCGCTTGCCGCTGCCGTTCGACGGATCGGTGCCGAGAACGGCGAGACCCTGCGCACCAACAAGTCGGCCGTGGCCCACTGGGTCAAGGGGCGGCAGCCGACCGGTCAGGTCGGCCAGTACGTCGCCGAAGCACTCTCCCGACGCGCCGGACGACCGGTCACGACGACGGAAATCGGGCTCGCCGAGCCCACGGATTCCCTCGCCAGCAGCCAGAACCCCATCGAAACGGCGGCCATCCTGGGCCGCGCCGATGTCGGACGTCACAACTTCCTCGCTGTGGCCGCATTTTCGACCGCAGGCGTCGCCATGCCCCTGGGCTACGACCCCGAACCGATCTCACGCCTGATGCGGACCCGCACCTCCGGCGCACGTGTCGGCCTTGAAGAGATCGAGATTGTCCGCCAGATCACGGCGGTATTCAGCACGGCAGACGAACGGCTCGGCGGAGGACACGGGTTGACCACCGTGACCGCGTACCTCGCCGACACGGCCGCCCCTATGCTCAGTGCCCGGTATCCCGGCGAGGGCATCCGACAGCAAGCGTTCGGAGCTGTGGCAGAACTCGCCTACCTTGCAGGCTGGAAACACCACGACCTCGGGCAGGAGGGCGCTGCCCAGCGCTACTACCAACTCGGCTACCAGCTCGCCGTCGAAGCCGACCCGCACGGCCATGCAGGCTGGATGATGCGCGCACTCGCGCACCAAGCACTCAGTCTCAAGCAACCGCACAACTGCCTCGCGCTGATCGAGAACGCGCTCGGCCGAAGCGTCGGACGCGTGGACGGGCAGACCGAGGCACTGCTCCACATCACTCACGCGAGGGCGTTCGCGGCCACCCGCGACAAGCCTGCCGCAGCCCGCGCGCTGTTGGCCGCAGAGGACGCGCTCGCCCGGCACGACGCCCCGCAGCCGAGCTTCTCACTCGTCAGCGGCCCCGCCGCCGGCACCGTCGCCAGCCACACCGCCCGGACTCTCACCGACCTCGACGACCACGCGGGCACCGAGCACCAGCACCGGACGGCACTGATCCGTTGGGACTCCGAGAAGTACAAGCGGGTCCATGCCCTCACCTACGCCGACCTCGGAGACAGCCTGGCCGCCCAGGCCCGAGCGGACGAGGCCGTGGCAACGTGGGGCCGAGCACTCGACCTCATCGAGGGGATGACCTCCGACCGGACGAGAAAAGCGATCAGCTCGATCCGGCCGCAGCTGGCGATCTACCGTAGTCGAGGAGTCCCAGGAGCCAGCGACCTGGAACGCCGAGCACGCGAGGCACTGACCTGACCGCCCCATCGCCGGAAGGAACCGAACCCGTGGCCCAGACAAGCACCGATCGGCCCGTCGCGCTCGAGCCCGCCACGGAGTCGATGACACTGCTGGTCGCCGCTGTGATCGTCCACGACCGCGAGGCCCGGCAAGTGGCCCTCCTCCGACGCGGCCCCAGGGCCAAGTTCGCACCGGGCATGTGGGATCTCCCGGTCGGCAAGAACGAGCCGGGCGAGCCGATCACCCGGACCGCCGTGCGCGAACTCGCCGAGGAGACCGGACTCGTTGTATCGCCCGACGCGCTGAACCTGGTGCACGTCATCCACGGAGCACGTGGCGTCGAGGCTCCCAACGGCTTCCTGACCGTGGTGTTCGCCGCACACGAGTGGTCGGGCGAGCTTCGCAACGGAGAGCCCGAGAAGCACGCAGAGGTCGCATGGGTGGGCACCGAAGCACTCCCGGAGGAGTTCGTCTCCACCACCGGCGCGGCCCTGAGCCGCTACCTCCGGAACGGCCCCAGCGTCTCGCTCGACTCGTGGCAGGCCGAATCCTGACTTCTCATCGCAGGTGGGCCCCGCACTCGTTCGGAAGTGCGGGGCCACCGTCGGGGCTCGCCGGTCGGACGGGCGGTCAGTCCAGGCCGAGGGCCGGGAGCAGGTAGTAGAAGGCGAAGACCGCCGCGACCGCGTACATCGCGACCGGGACGCTGCGCCAGCGGCCGGCGGCCGCCCGCAGGATGCAGAAGGTGATGAAGCCGACGCCGATGCCGTTGGTGATGGAGTACGAGAAGGGCATCATCACCATGGTCAGGAAGGCCGGGACGGCGATCGTGTAGTCCGTCCAGTCGATCTCCGTGATGGAGTTGGCCAGGATCAGGAAGCCGACCGTGACCAGGGCCGGGGTGGCCGCCTGGGCGGGGACCATGGTGGCGAGCGGGGTGAGGAAGAGCGCGACCAGGAAGAGCGCGCCCGTGACGATCGAGGCGAAGCCGGTGCGGGCGCCCTCGCCGACGCCGGCCGTGGACTCGACGAAGCAGGTGTTGGCGGAGGAGGAGGTGACGCCGCCGGCCGCGGTGGCGATGCCGTCGACCATCAGGATCCGGTTGATGCCGGGCAGGTCGCCCTTCGCGTCCAGCAGGTGGGCCTCGTCGGCGACGCCGAGGATGGTGCCCATCGCGTCGAAGAAGCACGACATCAGCACGGTGAAGACGAACAGCACCCCGGTCAGCGCGCCGACGTGGGAGAAGCCGCCGAACAGGCTGACCTGGCCGACCAGGCCGAAGTCGGGGGCGGCCACCGGGTTGCCGGGCCAGGCCGGGACGGTGAGGCCCCAGGCGGTGCCGGGCAGGTCGGCGAGCTGCTGGATGAGGACCGCGATGCCGGTCATCACCACGATGCTGATCAGGATCGCGCCGGGCACCTTGCGGATCAGCAGGACGAGGGTGAGCAGCAGCCCGAGCACGAAGACCAGGACCGGCCAGCCCAGCAGGTGGCCGTTGCTGCCGAGCTGCAGCGGGACGGTGGTGTGGGCGGCGTCCGGGATGCGGCTGACGAAACCGGAGTCGACCAGGCCGACCAGGCAGATGAACAGGCCGATGCCGATGGCGATGGCCTTGCGCAGCCCGAGCGGTACGGCGTTCATGACCCGCTCGCGCAGCCCGGTGGCGACCAGGATCATGATCGCGAAGCCGGCCAGGACGACCATGCCCATGGCGTCGGGCCAGGTCATCCGGGGGGCGAGCTGCAGCGCCACGATGGTGTTGACGCCGAGGCCGGCGGCCAGGCCGATCGGGACGTTGCCGACCACGCCCATCAGCAGGGTGGTGAGTCCGGCGGTGAGCGCGGTCGCGGTGACCAGCTGGGCGCTGTCCAGGTGGGTCCCGTTCATGTCCACGGCGTTGGCCAGGATGATCGGGTTCAGCACCAGGATGTAGGCCATGGTGAAGAAGGTGGCGACGCCGCCGCGGATCTCGCGCGACAGGCTGGAGCCGCGGTCGGAGATCTTGAAGAAACGGTCGAGGGGGCCGGTCTGGTGGTGCGGCGCCTTCGGGGCGGGCGTGGCGTCCGACGCTTCGGTCGAGTCGGCCAGCGGAGGCATTCGGGTGTCCTCGTCGGGTGGGGGCGGAGGAGGAAGGGGGCACCCGAGCGACGTCGGCCGGGTGGGCCGGGGGCCTTGGCGCTGGCGCCCGGAAGGCGACCGGCCGGGAGCCGACCCGGAGCCCCAAGTATGAGTTCCCGGATCGTGCACGCGCCATCTTCGCGCGTAGAAGCGACCCCTTACGGTCGCCCTCGGTCGCCACGGCACCCCCCGCCTCTGCCGTGCCTCCACGCCTCACCCGTACGCTAGGGCGCATGCCGAAGACCCCGCTGCACCCCTCCCCTCCGCCGCTGGAGGCCAACGACGTCGCGATCGTCGGCGGCGGCACGGTGTTGTGGTTCCTCGGCTTCGTGGTGCTGCTGCCGTTCCAGGGCGCGCTCTCCGACCACGGCCACGGCTCCTGGCCGTGGATCTGCCTGTCCGGCGGCCTGCTGGGCCTGATCGGCCTCTGGTACTGCGTCTCGCGGCGCAACGCCATCCGGCGCAGCCGCGCCGCCGCCGAGGGGGCGGAAGGGGCCGGGCCGGCCGGGACGAGTGCGGCCGCCCCCGGGGACAACCACGGCTGAGCCGGGCCGCCACCCGGTTGGCCCGAATCGCCCCACAGTGGGGCGCAACGGGCAAATCACCCCCCTAGAGTCGGTGCCATGACGCACCCCGGGGAAGACCGCTCCGATGCCGGGTCCGAGACCGGGTTCGACACCGGGTCCGCTGCCGGGAGCGCCTCACCGGCCGCCCGGTCGGCCGCGATGGCCACACCCGGCGCGGACCTGCCCGACCCCGACGGCCCAGGCCCCGGTCCCGACGGCACCGGCACCGGCACCGGCCTGCCGGACTCCCAGCGCTCCGGTCCGCCGCTGCCCGGCGCCCACGCGACCGGGCCGCGGCCGGCCCGGGCCCCCGGGCTGACGGCCGCCGAGGTCGCCGAGCGGGTGGCCCGCGGCCAGGTGAACGACGTCCCGGTCCGCTCCAGCCGCTCCACCCGGGAGATCGTCCGGGCCAACGTCTTCACCCGGTTCAACGCGATCATCGGCGTGATGTTCGGGATCATCCTGGTGGTCGGTCCGATCCAGGACGGCCTGTTCGGCCTGGTCATCGTCGCCAACACGGCGATCGGCATCGTCCAGGAACTGCGCGCCAAGAAGACCCTGGACAGCCTGGCGCTGATCGGCGAGGCCAAGCCGCAGGTCCGGCGCGACGGCGCCGCCCGGACCGTGCCGACCTCCGGGATCGTGATCGACGACACCGTGCTGCTCGGCATCGGCGACAAGGTGGTGGTGGACGGCCTGGTGGCCGAGGCGGACGGCCTGGAGATCGACGAGTCGCTGCTGACCGGCGAACCCGACCCGGTGCTCAAGCACCCGGGCGACGAGGTGATGTCCGGCAGCTTCGTGGTGGCCGGCGCGGGCGCGTTCACCGCCACCAAGGTCGGGCGCGAGGCGTACGCGGCGCAGCTGGCCGAGGAGGCCAGCCGGTTCACGCTGGTCCGCTCCGAGCTGCGCAGCGGGATCAACGACATCCTGCGGTTCATCACCTACCTGCTGATCCCGACCGCGCTCGGGCTGGTCGTCAGCCAGCTGGCGGTGGAGGGCAACGACTGGCGGGAGGCGGTGCGCCGGATGGTGGCGGGGATCGTCCCGATGGTGCCCGAGGGGCTGGTGCTGCTGACCTCGGTGGCGTTCGCGATCGGGGTGATCCGGCTCGGCCGCCGGCAGTGCCTGGTCCAGGAGCTGCCGGCGATCGAGGGGCTGGCCCGGGTGGACACGGTCTGCCTGGACAAGACCGGCACGCTCACCGAGGGCGGGATGGACGTGATCGAGCTGCGGCCGCTGCGCCGGGCGGACGGGGAGCCGGGCGAGGAGCCGGCGGTGCTGCAGCAGGCGCTGGGCGCGATGGGCGGGGCCGACTCCCGGCCGAACCCCAGCATGCAGGCGGTGATCGACGCGTACGGCCCGCCGGGGGACGGCGGCTGGCGGGTGCTGGAGGCGATGCCGTTCTCCTCGGCCCGCAAGTGGAGCGGGGTGCAGCTGCTGGAACCGCAGGGGACGGAGGCGAGCTGGCTGCTGGGCGCGCCGGACGTGCTGCTGCCGGCCGGCGACCCGGTGCTGGCCGAGGTGGACGAGCTGGGCGCCAAGGGCCTGCGGGTGCTGCTGCTGGGCCGCACCCCGTCCGCGCTGGACGGGCCGGACCCGGCGGCCGCCCTGGAGCCCCTGGCGCTGCTGGTGCTTCAGCAGCGGCTGCGCGACGACGCGGCGGACACCCTGCGCTACTTCGAGGGCCAGCAGGTGCGGGCGAAGGTGATCTCCGGTGACAGCGCCGTCTCGGTGGGCGCGGTGGCCGCGCACCTGAGCCTGCCCGGCGCCGAGCACCCGGTGGACGCCCGGACGCTGCCCGCCGGGCAGCAGGAGCTGGCCGAGGTCGCCGAGCGGACCTCGGTGTTCGGGCGGGTGACACCGCAGCAGAAGCGGGAGCTGGTCGGGGCGATGCAGTCGCGCGGCCACACCGTGGCGATGACCGGGGACGGTGTCAACGACGTGCTGGCGCTGAAGGACGCCGACATCGGGGTGGCGATGGGCACCGGCTCCGACGCGACCCGGGCGGTGGCGCAGATCGTGCTGCTGGACGACCGGTTCGCCACGCTGCCGTCGGTGGTGGCGGAGGGCCGCCGGGTGATCGGCAACATCGAGCGGGTGGCCACCCTGTTCCTGGTCAAGACGGTGTACTCGGTGCTGCTGGCGCTGCTGGTGGTGTTCACCAACGTGCCGTACCCGTTCCTGCCGCGGCACTCGACGGTGCTCTCGACGCTGACCATCGGGGTGCCCGCGTTCTTCCTGGCGCTGGCGCCGAACAACGAGCGGGCCAGGACCGGTTTCGTGCGGCGGGTGCTGCGGCTGGCGGTGCCGGGCGGGGTGATCGCGGGGACCGCGACCTTCACGGCGTACATGCTGGCGCGGGCCGACCACTCGAGCGACCTGAAGGCGGACACCAGTGTGGCGACGCTGACGCTGTTCCTGGTGGCGATGTGGGTGCTGGCGATCGTGGCCCGGCCGTACACCTGGTGGCGGCTGCTGCTGATCGGGGTGATGGGCGGGGCGTTCGCCCTCGTGATGGTGGTGCCGTGGCTGTCGGACTTCTTCCAGCTGTCCCTGGAGGGGGCGCGTGACGCCTGGATCGGGGTAGGTATCGCGGTGGTGGCGGGCCTGCTGCTGGAAGTGGTCTGGCGGGTGGTGGTCCGCCGGACGGATGCCTGAACGGGGGCCGGGGTGGCGCGCAGGGGCGGGGAGTTGGAGGCGTTCATCGCCTTTGGGGCGGGCGGGGCGGCCGCGCTGGTGCTCTGGCTCGCCCTGCGGGGCGCGGCCCGGCTGACCGGGCTGGGCGTACCGCACGGCGGGGCGCTGCTGGTGCTGTCGGCCGCCGGGGCCGGGTGCGCGGTGCTGGTGTACCGCGCACTGCGGGCCCCGGAGGCCGCGAGGCAGGCCCAGGACCTGGCCTCGCTGCAGCAGCTGAAGGAGCGTCAGGACTCGAAGTCGCGGGCTGCCAGCAGCTCGTAGGCCCGGTCGGGCTCGGTGAGCGCGGCGAGGACCTCGAACCGGCGGTGCCACTGGCCGACCGACCAGGCGAGGCCCGCGGCCAGGCCCTCGGGGGTGGCGGCGTGCAGCAGCCCGGGGACCGGCGGCACCTCGAACTCGTCGTCCTCGTCGGCCGCTTCGGCGTCCTCGGGGTCGTAGGGCAGCTCGGGCGCCGGGGCCGCGGTGTCCCAGCGCCAGTGCACGGCGGCCTCCTCGCCGTCCGGGCCGACCACCAGCAGCTCCTCGTGCTCCTCGTACCCGGCGGGGCAGCCGGGCAGCAGCTCGCGGACGACCGCGGGCACCCGGTGCAGGGTGCCCTCGGAGAGCACCCGGCCGCCGGCCACCTCGCTGGCCAGCGAGACGTGCAGCCGCTCGGCGAGGTCGGCGGCGTACCCGGGGTCGACCGGCAGGACCGGGTGGTCGTGCAGGAGTTCGACCAGGTCGGGGGCGTCGGCGACGACCGCGTCGGCGGCGTCCACGATGACCGTGGCGTCGCCGCGCCGGCCGGTCTCCCGGTCCAGCGCGGTGAGCGCCCGGACCACGTCCAGCGCCTCCACCTGCTCGGCCGGCAGCTGGGCCAGTGCGGTGTAGATGCCGTGCAGCTGGCGGTGGGTGACCTGGGAGGCGGGGTCGGTGAGGCGGTCGAGCAGCTCGTCCGGGCCGTGCGGCTCGGCGAGCAGCGCGGCCAGCGTGGTGCGGACCCCGAGGGCGTGCAGGAACTGCTCGTCCAGGGTGGTGCGGGCCTCGTCGTACAGGCCGCGCAGCAGCGGGTCGGCGCCGGCCGCGCGCAGGCCGGCCGGCTCGCGGCCGTCCAGCACCGGGTGGTCGCGCAGCCACCAGGCGGTGTACGGCGGCAGGTCGGTGTAGCTGCCGTCGGGCAGCAGGGTGCGGACCGGGTCGACCACGGCCTCGCGGTAGGGCGGGCGGGCCAGCAGGGCGAGCGCCTCGGGCCAGGCGGCGTCGTCCACCAGGTCGAGGTCGCGGACGGCGAGCAGTTCGGCGGCGACCGGCGGCACCCCGAGGCCGGCGTCGTCGGAGTGCAGGGCCTCCAGCACGTCCTCGCACCACTCGGCGAGCCCGTCCGGGGCCTCGTCCAGCAGGCCGGTCGGGCGGCCGCCGGCGGCGTGGCCGGCGGGGGCGGTCGGGTCCAGGCGCTCCAGGTCGTCGGGGTCGAGCACGACGTCCTCGGCGCGCACCAGCGCGAAGGTGGCGAGCACCCCGGCGGCGGCCAGCACCTCGGGGCCCCAGCGCTCCAGCAGGTCGTCGTCCACGTAGCCGGCGTCGTCCTCGCGGGCGAGGGCGGCGAGCGGGCTGTCCGGGAGGATCAGCTCGCCGGCCCGGGTCAGCTCGCCCTCGTCGTCGGGAAGGGCGAGCCGGGCCAGCCAGGGGTGGCCGCCGGGGGTCGTGTCGGCGGCCTTGACCAGGGCGAGCACGGCGTCGGCGAGGTCGACGGCGGCGTCGAAGTCGTCCTCGCCGACCTCCATCGAACGGGCCACCGCGGCGCGGACCTCGGGGGTGTCCAGGACGCCCGCGGGGGTGGCGGTGGCGGCGCCGAGCTTGGCCAGCAGCGGGTGGGCCGCGTCCGGGTGGGCGAGGCGCAGGTCGAGCAGCTCCAGCGCCTCGGCGAGGGCCTCGGGGTAGCCCTCGTACCCGGCCCAGTCGGCGGGGTCGGAGGGCAGCAGCACCCGGCGCGGACCGGTGACCGTCCGGCCGTCGGCCAGCGGGACGGGGAGCGCGCCGAGCGACTCCGGGTCGGCGCCGCCGAGCGCCGCGTACAGGTTGCGCCACCAGGAGGGCTCGCGGTCCAGGCCGCCGAGCTGGTCGACCACCTCCGCCAGCGGCACCCGGCGCACGGCCAGCGCGCGCAGCTCGCTGCGGCGCTCCAGCCCGGCCGGCAGCAGGCCGGGGAAGATCGGGGCGAGCGCCTCCACCACCAGGTGGTCGGCGCCCTCCAGCAGGGTGGCGTCGCGCGGGCGCAGCGCCGGGGTGCCCTCCTCGACGGCGCCGGGGTGCGGCAGGAACGGGGTGGCGGGCAGCCGCTGCAGGATCGCGGTGCGCAGCGCGTTGTCCAGGGCGCCCTGGCCGAGCGGGCCGGGTACCAGGCCGAGCGAGCCGAGGTCGGCGCCGCGGCCGCGCAGCAGGTCGGCGTAGGCCTCGGCGGCGCGTTCGGTGAGGAAGTCGGTGAGCGGCCCGGGGGCGACGTGGCGGCGGGTGGAGTCCAGCGGGTACCCGGCGATCAGCAGCGCGGGGACGCCGAGCGGCTCGTCGCTGGGGGTCGGGGCGTGCACCACGGGGGTGGTGCGGGGCGGCTGCGGGGTGCCGTCGGCGGTGACCGGGACGGCCCAGGTCACCGACCAGTACGGGCGGGCGCGCTCCTCGGTGGTGCGGTCGGCGAGCAGCGCGGGGTCGAGGCCGCCGGAGCGGGCGACCAGCTGCCACCGGGCCTGCCGGTCGCCGTCGGTGATGGTGACCTCGGTCAGGCCGTCCGGCCGTGCGGTGGCGGCGGAGCGGGTCAGGGTGCGCACGCCGTCCGGGGTCTCGACCACGATCTCGGCGAGGCCGGGCAGGGTGAGCAGCAGGGCGTCGTCGATCTCGGCGAGCAGCCGGCGGGTGAGGTCCTCGGCGGCGGAGTCGCGCAGCGGCAGCACCACCACGGTGTCGTAGCCTTCGGGTGCGGCGCCCTCGGCGGGCAGCGGCAGGCGCAGCAGCGGGACGTGGCCCTCGCGGCGGCGCAGTTCCCCGGCGAGTTCGGGGCGGGCGTCGGCGAGCGCGTGCGCCTCGGTGAGGGACCAGCGGACGCCGCCGTGGGCGCCGAGCACGGCGGGTTCGTCGCTGACGGCGAGGACGGCGGAGAAGCCGACGCCGAACCGTCCGACCGCGCCCTGGCCGCCGTCGCGCTTGGCGGAGGCGCGCAGGGTGGACAGCGACTCGACGGCGGTGGCGTCCAGCGGGGCACCGGTGTTGGCGGCGGCGAGCACGCCCTCGCGCAGGGTCAGCCGGAAGCGGCCGGGGCCGTGGCCGGCGCGGGCGGCCGCGTCGGCGGCGTTCTGGGCGAGTTCGACGACCAGCCGGTCGCGGTAGCCGCCGAGGGCCAGTTCCTCCTCCGCGTTGGCGTCCTCGCGGAACCGGGCGGGCGCGGCCGCCCAGGCGTCCAGGACCCGCCGCCGCAGTCCGGCCGTGTCGAACACGTCCGCCGCCTGTCCGTCCGTACCACTGCCGATGATCCGAGACTCCACCGCGACCTGCCGCCTTCCGCCGAGCTGCCGTGCGTACGGAGGCATTCTTCCCTGCCGGACCGTCACCGCGGACCACGGGTGGGCGTGCCGCGGCCGCCGTGCGGGCCCGGGCGGGAGCCGTGGCGGAAGCGGTGGTGGGGCGTGGTGCGCCCGGCCGGTACCCGCTGACCGGGCGCGCGGCGGCGGTGGTCGGCGCGGACCACGGGCGGGCGCCGACGCCGGCGTCGGCCGAGGAGGCGGCCCGGGCCCGGGGCTCGCGGGTCGGTGCTCCTGCCAGGTACGGCCACGGCCGGTCCGGCGGGTCCGGCGGCGGACCCCGCCGGAGCGGGGCCCGTCCGGCCGACCGGCCGGTCCTGCGCTCAGGAGTGGCCGAGCTCCTCGGCGGGGGCGTCGGGCTCGACCGAGCCGCCGGTGCGGTCCGGGCGCAGCTGCAGCGGCTCGACCACGGTCTCGTCCAGGATCAGCTCGGAGGGGACCGGCGGAGCGGGCAGCACGGCGGCCTCGGAGTGCGCCCCGCAGCCGTACCCGAGGGAGACGACCTGGCCGTCGGCCGGGCCGAACTCGTTGCCGCAGACGCCGAACGCCTGGCCGAGCGAGCCGCCGATCGGGACCAGGAAGCCGCAGCTGGTGCAGGACGCCGGGGCCGCCTGGGCCATCGGCGTCTGCGGGCCGAACGCGGACTCCCAGCGGTCGGCGGCCAGGTGCAGGCCGAGCCGGGACAGCACCCGGGGGCGGGCCAGGCCCAGCTCCTCGGCGATGGCGCCGATCCGGGCCCGGGCGGGGGCGGGCTGGACCTCGGGGTCGGCCACCACCACGTCCTCCTCGGCGGCCAGCGCCACCGCGGAGTTGGGGGCGGGCTCGTCCTCGCCGGTCCAGCCGGGCTCCAGGCGCAGATCGTCGGCGCCGGTCGGCAGCAGGTCGCCGGGGCCGAGGTCGCCGGGGCGCAGCCGCTCGCTCCACGGCACCCACTCGGGGGCCAGCACGGCGTCCTGGCCGGGCAGCAGGACGGTCTCGTCGAGGGTGACGTTCTTGGCCCGCGGCGCCCGCGCCACGGTCACGGCCCAGTGCCAGCCGCGGTAGGCGGCGTCCAGGCACTCGAAGGTGTGGGTGACGACACGGTCGCCGTCCGCCTGCACACCGAGGTGGCTGCCCACGCTCTCGGGGCCGACCGCCTCCTCGGCGGCCTGACGGGCGATTTCGACGGCCTCGGCACAGAGCCGGTCCGGGGTACGGCTTCGCATCGCAGCGCTCACGGCGTCGATTCTCTCCCAGTCCTGTCGTTCCTGCGGTCGATATCCGGCTCACCGCCCCGCCCGAGCGGTGCCCGCAGTGCTGCCGGCGGGCATCGGTCCGCCGGATCACGGTGTCCATTCTGCTCGAACCGGGGAGACCGCCGGGACGGGCCGCGCCGCCCTGGCCCTCCCCTGCTCACGGCCCGGCACGCGCCGTAGTGCAGGCTACCCGTCGGTCGGCCGGGGAGCACAGCCCGGGGCACCGGCGCGGCCCGGGCGGGGCACCGGACACCGTCCGGTCGGCGACTCGCCATCCGTACGCAAGGCCCAATCACTCGTAGGCCGGGCCGTTCTCGGGCAGGATGACGGTGTGACGGACGAGACCCCGTCGCAGCACGGGCCGCACTCCCCGCAGGGCGAGGACCACGCGGAGGCGGACACCATGCCGCGGCAGCCGACGGTCCCGCCGGCCGGTGCGGCGCAGCCGTCGCCCGGGCCGGAGGACGGGTCGGCGCAGCCCGCGCGCGGCGGGAACGCGCTGACCCGCGGCGCGTCGGCGGCGGGTGCCAGGACCGGCCGGGTGGTGCACGGCACCGGGCGGCGGATCCGCCGGGCGACGTCCGCGGAGGGCGCGGGCGAATCGGGGCTGGCCAAGCTGATCGAGTTGCACGCGCTGAACTCGTTCGGCGACATGCTGATCACCATCGCGCTGGCGTCCACCATCTTCTTCTCGGTGCCGACCGGTGAGGCGCGCGGGCGGGTCGCGCTCTACCTGCTGATCACGATGGCGCCGTTCGCGGTGCTGGCGCCGGTGATCGGCCCGCTGCTGGACCGGCTGCCGCACGGCCGCCGCTCCGCGATGGCGATGTCGATGCTGGCGCGGGCGGTGCTGGCCTGGACGATGGCCGGCACGGTCAGTACCGGCGGGCTGGCGCTGTACCCGGAGGCGCTGGGGGTGCTGGTCGCCTCGAAGGCCTACGGCGTGGTGCGCAGTGTGGTGGTGCCGCGGCTGCTGCCGCCGCAGTTGTCACTGGTGAAGGCGAACTCCCGGGTGACGCTGGCGGGGCTGCTGGCGACCATGGTGGCGGCCGGGGTCGGCGGGGCGCTGCACCTGATCGGGCCGGGGTGGCCGCTGCGCGGGGCGTTCCTGGTGTTCGTGATCGGCACCCTGATGGCCTTCCACCTGCCGCACAAGGTGGACTCCGCCAAGGGTGAGCAGCGGGCGGTGCTGCACTCCGAGGAGCACGGTCCGGCGCCGGCCAAGGGTGTGCTGCGGGCGGTCGGGCCGTCGGTGATCCTGGCGCTGCGCGGGGTGTCGGCGCTGCGCTGGCTGGTGGGTTTCCTGGTGATGTTCCTGGCGTTCCTGATCCGCAACGACCCGCCGGGCGGCCTGCCGGAGACCGCGACCCTGGGCGTGGTGGCGGCGGCGGCCGGGGTCGGCAACGCGCTGGGTTCGGTGTTCGGGTCCTGGCTGCGCACCCGCGGCTCCGAGGTGATCATCACCGGGGTGCTGCTGCTGGCGACGGCGGCCACCACCTGCGCGGCGCTCTGGTACGGGCTGCTGACCATGGCGCTGGTGGCGGCGACGGCGGGCATGTCGGCGTCGCTGGGGAAGCTGGCGCTGGACGCGCTGATCCAGCGGGACGTCCCGGAGGCGGTGCGGACCTCGGCGTTCGCCCGCTCGGAGACGCTGCTGCAGCTGTCCTGGGTGCTGGGCGGGGTGATCGGCATCTCGCTGCCGCTGAACGCGGTGCTCGGGCTGTCGCTGGCCGCGGGGGTGACCTGTCTGGCGCTGGTACTGACCATCTGGTCGCTGACCAGGGTCGGCCTGCGCGGGCCCGCGGCCCGCCCGCGGGTGGCCTGAGCGGGCCCGGATCGGCCGCCCGTGGGGCGGGTGCCGCGACTCGGGCACCCGGGCGCACCGTGATCGCGAAAGCCCGGTAGCCTCTTGCCCATGAGCCTCAGCACCCGTGTCATCGCCGCCGTCGGCGCCGTCGTCGTGATCGGCGCCGGCACGGTCGGCGGGTCCATCGCGTACGCCAACAGCGAGGGCAAGCCCCCGAAGCGCGAGGCGACCCTCGTGGTCGGTACCACCTCGGTCCGCAGCGCCCCGCTCTGCTACAACAACGGCAAGCCGCTGGACCAGGACCAGATCGAGAAGTGCCAGGCCGACGGCAAGGCCGCCGCCAAGGACAAGAAGCTGACCTCCTCGGACGTCCGGGCCAGCGACCGGATCGGTGTCGGCGTCGACACCGACACCGCCGACCGCGGCTGGTTCGCCTTCACCGACGGCGGCCAGCAGGGCCAGTCCCCGATCGCGCAGGAGGTCAAGGGTTCGACCTTCTCCGGGTCGGTGCTCGCCTCCACCCTGCTGAGCACCACCGGCACCACCACGGTCACCGTGGTCGAGGCCGACCAGAAGACCAACGACATCTACGGCGTCTGGTACTTCACCCTGAACACCAAGGACTGACCGGTCCCGCGATGAGCGTGCGCGGCACCGACGAGCAGCCCGGCCCCTCGCAGGCCGGGCTGCTCGTCGTGGTCGCGGTCCCGGCCGAGGCCGAGGCGGTGCTGCGCGGCCTGCCCGCGGGCGGGAGCGCGCTGCCGCTGCCCGGCGGCGGTGAGCTGCGCCGCGCCCGGTCCGCCGACGGCGTGCCGGTGGACGTGCTGTCCGCCGGGGTCGGCCCGGCCGCCGCCGCGGCGGCCGCGGCGGCGGCGCTCGCCGCCCGCCCGTACGCGCTGGCGGTCTCCGCCGGGATCGCCGGCGGGTTCGCCCCCCGGGCGCCGATCGGCTCGCTGGTGGTGGCGGAGCGGATCGTCGCGGCCGACCTCGGCGCCGAGACTCCCGAGGGCTTCCAGGACGTCACCGAGCTGGGTTTCGGGACCGTCCGCCACACCCCGCCGCCCGCAGCCGTGACGCTGGCCGTACGGGCCCTGGAGGCCGCCTCGGGGGCCGTGCTGACCGTCTCCACGGTCACCGGCAGCGCCCGGCGGGCGCGGGAGCTGACCGCGCGTCACCCGGACGCGGTCGCGGAGGCGATGGAGGGGTTCGGGGTGGCCGAGGCGGCCGCCCGGTTCGCCGTCCCCGCCTTCGAGGTCCGGGCCGTGTCCAACGCCGTCGGGCCGCGCGACCGCGCCGCCTGGCGGATCGGCGAGGCGCTGGGGGCCCTGGAGCGGGCCTTCCGGACGCTGCCGTACCGAGCCCTGCTCCAGGAGGTCCGCCATGGCTGAGCCGCTCAGGGCCGCGTACTCGCCCTGCCCCAACGACACCTTCGTCTTCCACGCCTGGGCGCACGGCCTGGTGCCCGGCGCGGCCGCGCCCGAGGTCACCTTCGCCGACATCGACCTGACCAACGGCATGGCCGAGCGGGGCGAGCTGGACCTGCTGAAGATCTCCTACGGGCAGCTGCCGTGGGTCCTCGACGAGTACGCGCTGCTGCCCTGCGGCGGGGCGCTCGGCCGCGGCTGCGGTCCGCTGGTGCTCACCGCCGGGGAGCGCGACGCCGCCTCGCTGGCGGGCCGGACGGTGGCGGTGCCGAGCGAGCGGTCGACCGCGTACCTGCTGTTCCGGCTCTGGGCCGCGAAGGCGGTGCCGGGCGGCTTCGGGGAGATCGTGGTGCTGCCGTTCCACGAGATCATGCCCGCCGTGCGGGACGGCCGGGTGGACGCCGGCCTGGTGATCCACGAGGCCCGGTTCACCTACCGGCGGTACGGGCTGCACAGCCTGGCCGACATGGGCGAGGCGTGGGAGCTGGAGACCGGCCTGCCGATCCCGCTCGGCGCGATCGTGGCCCGCCGCTCGCTCGGCGCCGAGCGGCTGCGCGAGCTGGCCGCGACCATCCGCACCTCGGTGACCATGGCCTGGGACGACCCGGCGGCCTCCCGCGACTACGTGCTGGCGCACGCCCAGGAGATGGACCCGCAGGTCGCGGACAGCCACATCGGGCTGTACGTCAACGAGTTCACCGCGGAGCTCGGTGAGGAGGGCCACGCCGCGGTGCGGGCGCTGCTGGCCCGGGCCGCCGAGGAGGGGCTGGTCCCCGCGGTCGACCCGGGCGCGCTGGCGTTCTGAGCACCGGCCGCGGACGGCGCGGCGGCGGCGCTCAGACGTCGAACTGCTCGGCCACCGCCCGCAGCAGGACCGCGAGCTGCTGACCGGTCGGCTTGGCCGGGTAGCGGCCGCGCTGCAGGCCGGGCAGGACCGCGTCGAGGGTGGAGATCAGGTCCTGCACGATCGGGGCCATGTCGTCCGCGCTCTTGCGCTGGGCCGCCGCCACCGAGGGCAGCGCGTCCAGCAGCGTGACGCCCATCGCCTGGTCGCCGCGGTGGCCCGCGGCGATGCCGAACTCGACCCGCTGCCCCGGCCGAAGCGTGGTCACGCCGGTGGGCAGCGCCTTGGTGTGCACGAAGACCTCGCCGCCGTCGTCGCGCGACAGGAAGCCGTAGCCCTTCGTCTCGTTGAACCACTTGACCTGGCCGGTGGGCATCTCGGAAGTCCTCGTGTGGGTGTGGGAGCGGCCCCGGCATCGCCCGGGGCCCGCTGGACGGGGAGCCGGACCGACCACGCGCGGCGGGTCGGCCGGACAGCGGATCAATGATCTCTCAGCTGCTCACTCATGCGCTGCAGCAGATCCGGACCGGGGCCTGGCCGGGCCAGGGTGCGACATGGCGCTGACCACTGGCTCTCACCCCCGATCGGTAGGGCGGGGCGTCCGCCGGACCCCGCGCGATGGCTGCATACCCCGGCCGGGGCGCGGTCGAAACTCCCCGCTGCCAGGAAACTCCGGGCAGTGACCGATGCCTGGTCACAGCGGGCGCCGGAGGGTGGGCGGGGCCGCGCGGGCCGGTTCGGCCGGGGCGGCCGTCAAGGGGTGGGTCAGGAGGGGGCGTTGAGGTGTTCGGAGAGCCAGCCGAGCGAGGCCGGCAGCATCCGGTTCCAGGTGTTGAAGTTGTGGCCGCCGGTCTCCAGGGTGATCGAGGACACCTTGGTCGGACCGCCCTCGGCGGCGGCGACGAAGCGCCGGGTGTTGTCGTAGTAGTCGCCGTCGCCCTCCTTGCTGCCGCCGACCAGCAGGGAGACCGCGGGGTGCGGCAGGTTGGCGAGGCGCCAGCCCAGGTCGGCCTCGTCGCGGCGCTGCTGCCGGCCGTCGAACAGATCGCCGGTGGTGGGGTCCTCGGCGGCACGGTAGTAGCCGGACAGCGAGACGGCGGCCGAGTACACCTCGGGGTGCTTCATGGACAGCTTCAACGCGCAGTAGCCGCCGGTGGAGTTGCCGATCAGCCCCCAGTCGCCGGCCCCGTCGCCGACCCGGTACGAGGCGCGGATCGCGGCCGGCACGTCCTTGGCGAAGTACGACTCGGCCTGCGGGCCGCCCGGAATGTCCTCGCACTCGGTGTCGCGCGGCATCGCCGGGGAGGGGCGCATCAGCACCAGCACCGCGGGCTTCATCCTGCCGTCGCGGATCTGCTGCAGCTCGGTGGCCGGGTAGTTGAGCTTGCTGACCAGGTTCTTGGCGTCGCCGGGGAAGCCGGTGATGGCGATCACGGCGGGGAACCTGCGGTCCCGGTAGTCGGGCTGGAAGTACTGCGGCGGCAGGTAGACGTAGCCCTCGGTGGACAGGCCGGTGGTGGCGCCGGGGATCCGGATCCGCTCCAGCTTGCCGACCAGCGCCGGGTCCCGGCCGACCGACTTCGTGCCGCGCACGTTCTCGTCGGAGATCTGCTGGATGCCGGCCGTGCGGCGGCCGTCCGCGAACTGGTTCTCGATGGTCACCGGGCCGTTGTCACCGGTGCCGAGCAGGTCGTCCCAGCTGCTGTAGAAGGCGAAGGAGTTGTTGGCCAGCAGGCCCAGGGTGCACATCACGGTCAGCTGGGTGGCGATGATCGTGCCGATCCGGCCGCAGATCGCGGCCCAGCCGCTGCGGGCCAGCCGCGGCCACAGCCAGACCGTGCCGGCCACCATCAGGAGGGAGACCAGCGCGGACAGCGCCAGCACCTTGTGACTGGTCAGACCCATGCGTGTATAGCCCCTGTATCCCGATGGCCCGGCCTCCGGGAATCCCCCCGCAGAAACCGCAGTACGACAATCACCAGGGTGCCTGAGAGTTCCCTGGGAAACCTGAGCGTACAGACGGACCCCGCCCCCGCCGATCGGCGGGGGTCGGGGCGTTCTGCGACACTGGGCCGTCGAGGCGAGAAGGAGTCAGTTGTGAGCAGTCAGCGTGCGGACCGGGGCGATGCGCTGGTCAGGACCGGGGGTCTGGTCTTCGGCGCCGGGGCCGTGGCCACCCTGGTGACCTTCGTGCCGCTCTTCTTCGACCTGCCGCGATTTCCCAGCTTCGCGTACTGGCTGTGCATGCTGATGCCGCTCGGCTTCCTGCTGTCGGTGACCGGGCTGCTGCTCTCCGCCCGGGCGCAGCGGCGCCGGGTCACCGAGCGGGCCGCGCAGCCGGCCGCCGCCGCGGCTGCCCAGGCGCCCGCGGCAGCTCAGGCGCCCGCAGCGGCTCAGGCGCCCGGGGCGGCGGCCGAGGCCAGGTAGCCGGCCAGCCAGGCCGGGAAGCCGGTCAGGTCGTCGAGCACCACGTCCGCCCCGGCCTCGGCCAGCTCCGCCACGCCGTACGGCCCGGTGGCCACGCCGACCGCGACCGCGTCCGCCGCCCGGGCCCCGACGATGTCGCCGAGGTGGTCGCCGACGTACACGGCCGCGCCGTGCTCGCGCAGCGCGGCACCCTTGGTCTCCGCCCACAGATCGCCGACCAGGACGTCCGCGTCGAGACCGGCCGCGGCCAGGTGCAGCCGGGCGTTGGGCTCGTGCTTGCCGGTGATCACCGCGACCCGGCCGCCGCACTCCCGGACGGCGCGGAGCGCCTCCAGTGCGCCCGGCAGCAGCAGGGCGCGCTCCACCGCGTGCTCCGGGTACAGCGCCCGGTAGCGGTCGGCGGCCTCCGCCACCCGGGCGGGCGGGAACCACTCGGCGATCTCCCGGGCCAGCGGCGGGCCGAGCCGGCTGACCGCCAGGTCGCTGTCGATCCACACGCCGGTCTCGGCGGACAGCACGTCGTAGGTGGCCTTGATGCCGGGACGGGTGTCGAGCAGGGTCATGTCGAGGTCGAAGCCAACGGTGAACGCCATGGCCGCCAGCCTATGCGGTGGCCGACAGGCCACCCCGGGAGCGGCGAAATGAACCGGACCGAACCGGCGAACCGGACATAATCGCTGACATCCGGCCGCGTCGACCCGAGCACGGGCCGGGCACCGACCGCGATCCGGAGGTCCGCGCGTGCCGCCCCAGCCGTCCCGCCGCACCGCCCTGGCCGGGCTCGGCGCCGCCCTGCTGGCCGGGTGCACCGGCTCCGGCGGTCACCCGCAGTCCCCGCCGGCCGGCACCGCGGCGGGCCGGGCCCCGGTACCGACCCCGGGCGGCACCGTGCAGGCGGGCAACGGCCCGGTGGTGGTACCCGCGCACCCGGTGCGGGTGATCGCGCTGGACACCGCCGAACTGGACTCGGCGATGACGCTCGGCATCACCCCGGTCGGCGCCCTCAAGGCCCCGCTGGACGCCGGGCTGCCCTCGTACTGGCCGCTCTCGCGGCTGGAACAGGTCGAGCCGGCCGGGGACATCGGCAACCCCGACCTGGCCCGGATCATCGACCTCGCCCCGCAGCTGATCCTCGGCAACCTCGCCCGGGACGACGGCCGCTACGACGCGCTGGCCCGGATCGCCCCCACCGTCCTCAGCCGGACCACCGGCGCCCCCTGGCGGGACAACTTCCAGCTGCACGCGGCCGCGCTCGGCCGCCGGGAGCAGGCGGCCGCCGTGGTGGGCGCGTACAACCGGCACGTCGCCCAGGCCGTGCAGGCGATCGGCGCGGCCGGCTCGGGCGGGCGGCGGATCAGCGTGGTGCGGTTCGTCGAGGGATCCCCGGGGATCCGGCTGTACGGGCGGCAGAGCTTCATCGGCACGGTCCTGACCGACCTGCAGCTGAACCGGCCCGACCCGCAGAACACCGACCGGCTCGACGTGGAGGTGACCCTCGACCAGCTCGCCCTGGCCGACGGCGACTTCCTGTTCCACTCCACCTACGGCGACCCCGACCGGGCAGGTGCCACCACCGCCCTGAGCAGCTCCGCCTGGCAGGCGCTGGGCGCGGTCAAGGGCCACCGGGCGTTCCCGGTCGAGGACCAGCTGTGGTTCGAGGGCATCGGCTACACCGGCGCCAACCTGGTCATCGCCGAACTCCAGCGCGCCCTCGGCGGGTAGTGCGGCGGGTGGTGCCGAGAATGGGTGGTGCGGCGGGTGGTGGGCGCGCGGGGAACGGCCTGGGGCCGCTCTTGCCCGGTGGCCGCCCGGCGGGCGAGCATGACGGCATGCCCGACGCCCAGCAGCGCCCGCCCGACGCCCGCGACCGCGCGACCGGCGCCCAGGACGGCACGCCCGGCGCCCGGCGGGGCGAGGACGTGTCCCACCGGCGCAAGGACGAGCTCGCCCGCACCTTCTCGCTGGTCGCCGACGACTACGAGGCCCGCAACGGCCCGTTCTTCAACCCGGTCGGGGCCCGGCTGGCCAGGCTGGCCGCGCTGGGGCCGGGACGGCGGGTGCTCGACCTCGGCTGCGGGCGGGGTGCGGTGCTGTTCCCGGCGGCCGAGGCGGTCGGGCCCGGGGGGACGGCGGTCGGGATCGACCTGGCACCCGGGATGGTCCGCCGCACCTCGGCCGACGCCGCCGCCCGCGGGCTGACGCAGGTCTCGGTGCGGCTCGGCGACGCGGAGCGGCCGGACTTCCCCGACGGTTCCTTCGATGCCGTGCTGTCCTCGTTCGCGGTCATCCACACCCCCGATCCGGCCGCGGCGGTGGCTTCGGCCCACCGGCTGCTGGCGCCGGGCGGACTGTTCGGGTTCACCGCCTTCGGCGCGGAGGACCCCCGCTGGGCCGAGCCCTCGGCCGCGCTCACCGCCTTCGCCGCCGACCCGCCGCCCGGCGCCCTGCGCGGCGGGCGCACCGGCGGCGCCAACCCGCTCGCCCGGGACGCGGACGCAGCGGCGGAGCTCCTCACGGCGGCGGGCTTCACCGAGGTCCGCAGCGTCGAGCACCAGGCCGTCACCCACTACCCGGACCCGCACGCCTGGTGGGACGCACTCCGGGCGAGCGGACGCCGCAGCACCCTGGACGCGATCCCTGCCGACCGGCTGCCGCAGGCCAGGCGGGCGGCGTTCGACGCGCTCGCGCCGCTGGCCGGTCCGGACGGCAGCCTGACCCGCCGCACCGCGATCCGCTACACGACCGCCGTACGGGCACGCTGACGAGCCGTCATCCCCGTGCGCGCGTTCCGCCGTCGGCGGCAGCGCGCCGAGGGCCGGTGCGGCGCAGGCCGCAGGCCGTCGCGGTATGCGGTGCGGGGTGCAGGCCGCCGCGGCATGCGGTACGGGGTGCGGGGCACGGGCCGCAGGCCGCCGCGGTGCAGGGTACGGCCGGCGCTCGGCCCCCGCCGTCCGGCCAGGTCGGCTACTCCGGCGCCGCGCCGTCCGGCCGCTCCTCCGCGGCCTCCTGGCCCGTCGTGCCGCCCACCGCGCGTTTGCCGCCCTGGCGGGGGCGGGCCTGGCGGGTCCGGGCGGTGCGGCGCCGATGAGGCATCAGTTCCCTTTCTCGGCCGGAGTCGGAGGCACCCACCAGCGGGATCGGCTGGGGGAAGCGGAGCAGGGTGGCACCCGGTTCGGCCGAACCGGAGGCGGACCCGGCCGCGGCGCCGCCCTGGCCGGCCGTACCAGCCTGGGCGGCGGGGCCTGCGGGCGCGCCGGTGCGCGGCTCGGCGGCCGCCGAGCGCGGGCCCGGGCGCCCTCAGGCCTCCTTGCGCCGCCGCAGGGTGAGCGCCAGCAGGAACACCGCCGTCAGCACCGCCGCCAGCCGCAGCACCCCGGGCGCCGCGTCCCAGGTCACCTTGCCCATCGAGGTCCCCGCGTCGACCGGCGTACCCCAGCGCCCCCGGGCCCGGCCCCAGAACCAGACCGACGCACCGGTCATGCAGGCCAGCGGGATCCCCAGTACCGCGAACTTCTTGGTGGTGTCCCCGAGCCCCCGGGACAGGTACGCCGCGCCCCAGCCGCCCAGCATCGCCAGCAGCACCCCCGTGTACGCCCCGGCCAGCAGCGCCGCCGACGCCACCAGCAGCAGCGGCGCGGGCCGCCGCCCGGCCAGCAGCCCGGCGCCCCGGGCCGCCGCCGCCACCGCCGCGCCCGCCTCGGCCGCCGGGGCCGGGGCCTCGGCGGCCGCGACCGGTACCTCCGCGGTCTCCCGCGGCGGCGGCACCGGCGCCGGGGCGGGCTCCTCGAACGGGTAGAACCTGACGGTGTCCCAGCCCGGGAACCGCGCCGTGACGTCCTCGCCGCCGAGCGGCCGCGCGGGCCGGTCCACCGCGCCGCCGTCCTGGACCGGTACGGCCCCGGCCCCTCCCGAGGCGGCCGGCGGCTTCGCCCAGCCCGTCGGCGCCGGCACCTCGGCCGTGTACACGCTCTCCTCGGGCCGCCCGGCCCCCTCGGTACCCCCGGCACGGACCGCGCCGAGCACCCGCTTCCCCGCCCGCCACCACTCGCCGCCCGTGGGGCTGTCGCCACCCGTAGGACTGTCCGCCATCGCCCCTGCCACCCCGTATCGCGCCGCCGGCCCACCTGCGCTGACGGTACCCACTGCCGGGCTCCCCAAGCGAGCCGTTCGCCCCCGCACGCCCCGTGCCGGTGCCGCGTGCGCACCGTCCGCCCGCCCCCGCCCGCACCGCGCGCCCCACCCGTACCACGCACGCCCGTACCGCGCCCGCCGGCCACCGGGCCACTGCGGCCCGCCCGGCGACGTCCGGTCCCGCCCACCCGGCGACGTCCGGGCCTTGCCTTCTCTTGGTCCGGGCCGACTAACCTGGGTCGGATGACCACAACGCAGAGCGGGTCTCGCCCCGGCCGGGCCACCGCCCCCCGCACGCTCGCCGAGGAGCTCCGCGCCCGGAGCGACCAGGCGCTCACCGGCCTGCTCCGCGCGCGGCCCGATCTGCTCAACCCGGTCCCCGGCGACCTCACCCAGCTCGCCGCCCGGCTCTCCAGCCGCGCCTCCGCACTGCGCGCCCTGGAACGCCTGGACCGCTTCACCCTCCAGGTCGCCGAGGCGCTCGCCGCCCTCCCCGACGGCGGCCCGGACACCGCCGTCCGCAACCTGCTCACCGGCCCGGCCCGGGTCAAACCCCACCCCGCGGCCGACCCCGCCGACCGCGAGGCCGTCACCGCCGCACTGCCCGGCGCCCTCACCGACCTGCGCGAACAGGCCCTGCTCTGGGGCCCGGACTCCGCCCTGCGGCTGGTCATCGCGGTCCGCGAGGCACTCGCCCCGAGCGCCGCCAACCCCGGCCGCACCGGCCTCGGCACGACCCTCGCCGAGGCGACCGTCGGGATGTCCCCGGCGCGGCTCCAGCAACTGCTCACCGGCGCCGGACTCCCCCCGACCGCCGACCCGGTCACCGCGGTGGCCGCCCTCGGCGCCCTGCTCACCGACCGCAGGCGCTGCGCCGCACTGCTCGCCGAAGCCCCCGAACCCGCCCTGGCCCTGCTGGAACGGCTGGTCTGGGGGCCGCCCACCGGCACCGTCCCGGACGCGGCCCGCCCGGTCACCGCCGACGAGGCCCGCAGCCCGGTCGAGTGGCTGCTGGCCCGCGGCCTGCTGCTGCCCTCCAGCGCCGGCTCGGTGGTCCTGCCCCGCGAGCTGGCCCTGCACCTGCGCGGCGGCCGCAGCCACCGCACCGTCGAACCGGCGCCCCCGGCCCTCACCGCCACCGCCGCCCACGACCCGCGGACGGTGGACGCCGCCGCCGCCGGCCAGGCCCACACCGCCGTCGCCACCGTCGAGGAACTGCTGGAGGCCTGGGGCCTCACCCCGCCCGCCACCCTGCGGGCCGGCGGCCTCGGCGTACGCGACCTCAAGCGGGCCGCACTGATCCTGGAGTGCCCCGAGCCCACCGCCGCGTTCTGGCTCGAACTCGCCTACACCGCGGGCCTGCTGGCCCCGGACGGCGAGGCCGACGAACGCTGGGCACCGACCCCCGGGTACGACACCTGGCGCCAGCAGCCGACCGCCGACCGCTGGGCCCACCTGGCCCGCAGCTGGTTCACCGCCACCCGGGTGGCCGCCCTGACCGGCACCCCCGACGGCAAGGGCCGCACCCGCGCCGCACTCGGGCCCGAACTCGACCGCACCCTCGCCCCGGTGGTCCGCCGCGCGGCCCTCACCCTGCTCGCCGACCTGCCCGCCGGCTCGGCCACGGGCGCCGAGGCCCTGCTCCCGGTGCTGCGCTGGCACCGGCCCCTGCGCGGCGGCCCCACCGGGCCGGACGGCCGCGACCTGCGCGACCACCTCACCGACTGGACCCTCGCCGAGGCCGAACTGCTCGGCGTCACCGGCCGCGGCGCCCTGGCCGGCCCGGCCCGCGCCCTGCTGACCGGCGCCGACCCCGCCCCCCTGCTGGAACCGCTGCTGCCGCAGCCGCTCGACCACGTCATCCTGCAGCCCGACCTGACCGCCATCGCGCCCGGCCCGCTGCTCACCCCGCTCGCCCAGGCGCTCGCCCTGTGCGCCGACGTCGAGTCCAAGGGCGGCGCCACCGTCTACCGCTTCACCCCCGAGTCGGTCCGCCGCGCGCTGGACGCCGGGCGCACCGCCGCCGACCTGCACACCTTCCTCGGACGGCACTCCCGCACCCCGGTGCCGCAGCCGCTCAGCTACCTGATCGACGACGTGGCCCGCCGGCACGGCGTGCTGCGGGTCGGCGCCGCCTCCTCGTACCTGCGCTGCGACGACCCGGCGCTGCTCGCCGAGGTGATCGCCGACAAGCGGGCGGCCGAACTGCGGCTGCGGCTGCTCGCGCCCACCGTGCTCGCCGCCCAGGCCGGGCCGGAGACGCTGCTCGGCGTGGTCCGGCAGATGGGGTACGCGCCGGTCGCCGAGTCCGCCGAGGGGGACGTGCTGATCACCCGCCCGGACAGCCACCGGACGCTGCCGCGGACCGCCCCCGTACCCGTCCCGGACGGCCCGCCGCGGCCGGACGCCACCCTGCTGGCGGCCGCGCTGAAGGCGATCAGGGCAGGTGACCGGGCCGCCACCGCGGTCCGCCGGGAGACCGTGGCCGGCCCGGCCGCCACCGTCCAGCAGCACGGACCGGCCCGCGCCGACCTGCGGCAGCTGCCGCGCACCGCCGCCGCCGACACCCTCGCCGCGCTGCAGACCGCGGTGCTGCTGGGCGAACGCATGTGGATCGGGTACATCAACGCGGAGGGGCTGTCCTCGCAGCGGGTGGTCGACCCGGTCAAGGTGGAGGGCGGCTTCGTCACCGCGTACGACCACCTCTCCGACGAGGTGCGCACCTTCGCCCTGCACCGGATCACCGGCGTCGCCGAGGTCGACGAGGACTGACCGCCGGCCCGGACCACCACCCACCCCTGGGGGAGACCAGATGGAACTCGCACCCGGCATCCGGTACGCCGTCGCCGACCGCCACGGCGGCGTCAGCGCGCCGCCGTTCGACACCCGCAACCTGGGCGGCACCACCGCCGACGACCCGGCCGCGGTCCGCCGCAACCGGGAGCTGACCGCCCGTGAACTCGGCCTGGACCCGGCCCGGGTGGTGTTCATGCGGCAGGTGCACAGCGCCGAGGTCCGGTACGTCACCGAGCCGTTCGGCGCCGACGCGCCGCCGCTCGACGCCGTCCACACCGACCGGCCCGGACTCGCGCTCGCCGCGCTGGCCGCGGACTGCGCGCCGGTGCTGCTGGCCGACCCGGTCGGGCGGCGGATCGGCGCCGCGCACTCCGGGCGGGTCGGCACCGTGTCCGGGGTGGTGCCCGCCCTGGTCGCCGCGATGGCCGAGCACGGCAGCGACCCGGCCGACCTGGTGGCCCTGGTCGGGCCGCTGGCCTGCGGCCGGTGCTACGAGGTGCCGGCGGCCATGCGCGAGGAGGCCTGCGCCGGGCTGCCGGAACTGTGGTCCACCACCCGCCGGGACACCCCGGCGCTGGACGTCCGGGCGGGGATCACCGCCCAGCTCACCCGCGCCGGGGTGACCGGGATCCGGCACGACGACCGGTGCACCATGGAGGACCGGGACTTCTTCTCGCACCGCCGCGAGCAGACCACCGGCCGCTTCGCGGCGTACGTCTGGCTCACGGACTGAGCGAAGGCGACCGAACGAAGGCGACCGGGCGAAGGGGACCGGGCGAAGGCACCCGAGCGGAGGCGCCCGCGGCCCGGCGGGGCCTCAGTGCTGCTGCTGGGCCTGCTGGGCGTCCTGCTCCTGCTTCTGCTTCTTCGCCTGGTCGACGATCGACTGCGGGTCGGGCACCTTGGGCTCGACCCCGGTCAGCAACCCGGTCACGGTGAAGGCCGCGGTGCCGAACAGCCCGCCGGGCTGGCCGATGTCGGCCACCTGGTCCAGGCCGGGGGTCGGGGCGGCCTGCGCGGGGGTCGCACCGACGGCGGTGGCGACGGCGGCACCCGTGAGGGCGAGGCCGGCCAGGAAGCGGTTGCGCGTGTTCATGGCCTGCCCAACGAGCCCGCCCGCGTCCGGTCACCCACCGCCACCCGCGCGGGGGCATCCGCCGTCCCGCCCCGGCCCCCTGCCGCCGTACGGCACACTGGATGTTCGGCCTCATCGAAAGGGCACAGGCGTGAACGACGGACCGCTCATCGTCCAGAGCGACAAGACGCTGCTGTTGGAGATCGACCACCCCCGGGCCGCCGACTGCCGCCGTGCCATCGCGCCGTTCGCCGAGCTGGAGCGGGCCCCGGAGCACATCCACACCTACCGGGTGACCCCGCTGGGGCTGTGGAATGCGCGCGCCGCCGGGCACGACGCCGAGCAGGTGGTGGACGCCCTGGTGACGTACTCCCGCTACCCGGTGCCGCACGCGCTGCTGGTCGACGTGGCCGACACCATGGCCCGCTACGGCCGGCTGCAGCTGCAGAAGCACCCGGTGCACGGGCTGGTGCTGTCCACCACCGACCGGCCGGTGCTGGAGGAGGTGCTGCGCTCCAAGAAGATCACCCCGCTGGTGGGGGCCCGGCTCGACCCGGACACGGTGGTGGTGCACCCCTCCGAGCGCGGCCAGATCAAGCAGGTGCTGCTGAAGCTCGGCTGGCCGGCCGAGGACCACGCGGGGTACGTGGACGGCGAGGCGCACCCGATCGAGCTGGAGCAGGACGGCTGGCACCTGCGTCCGTACCAGCAGCAGGCCGTCGAGGGGTTCTGGCACGGCGGCAGCGGCGTGGTGGTGCTGCCCTGCGGCGCGGGCAAGACGCTGGTGGGTGCGGCGGCGATGGCCGAGGCCAAGTCGACGACGCTGATCCTGGTGACCAACACCGTCTCGGCCCGGCAGTGGAAGCACGAGCTGGTCAAGCGGACCTCGCTGACCGAGGACGAGATCGGCGAGTACAGCGGCACCCGCAAGGAGATCCGTCCGGTCACCATCGCCACGTACCAGGTGATGACGACCAAGCGGAAGGGCGTGTACGCGCACCTGGAGCTGTTCGACGCCCGCAACTGGGGCCTGGTGGTCTACGACGAGGTGCACCTGCTGCCCGCGCCGGTCTTCAAGTTCACCGCCGACCTGCAGGCCCGCCGCCGGCTCGGGCTGACCGCCACCCTGGTGCGCGAGGACGGCCGGGAGGGCGACGTGTTCTCGCTGATCGGCCCGAAGCGCTTCGACGCGCCCTGGAAGGAGATCGAGGCGCAGGGCTACATCGCGCCGGCCGACTGCTGCGAGGTGCGGGTCACGCTGTCCGACTCGGAGCGGCTGACCTACGCGACCGCGGAGCCGGAGGAGAAGTACCGGTACTGCTCGACCACGGCGACCAAGCGCCGGGTGGTGGAGTCGCTGGTCCGCAAGCACGCCGGCGACCAGACCCTGGTGATCGGCCAGTACATCGACCAGCTGGACGAGCTCGGGGAGGCCCTGAACGCCCCCGTGATCAAGGGCGAGACCAGCAACGCGCAGCGGGAGAAGCTGTTCGAGGCGTTCCGGACCAAGGAGATCAGTGTGCTGGTGGTCTCCAAGGTCGCGAACTTCTCGATCGACCTGCCGGAGGCGACCGTCGCCATCCAGGTCTCCGGCACCTTCGGTTCGCGCCAGGAGGAGGCCCAGCGCCTCGGCCGGGTGCTGCGGCCCAAGGCGGACGGGCACTCGGCGCACTTCTACTCGGTGGTCGCCCGCGACACGGTCGACCAGGACTTCGCGGCGCACCGGCAGCGCTTCCTGGCCGAGCAGGGCTACGCGTACCGGATCATCGACGCCGACGACGTGTAGCCGCCGGCGCCGCGGGGGTCGTGGGCCCGGCCCCCGCGGGGGTCAGAGTCCGACGCCGTCGCGGCCGAGGAAGACCACCCGGGCGGCGGTGTCGAGCGCGATGCCGACGTTGCGGACCGCCGTGGAGACCGGGTTGCGGCGGCGCGGGCCGGTCGCCGAGGTGGCTCCGGCGGCGGTCCGCTGGGTGGGGACGGAGGGGTGGGGGTTGCGCACCCGGGGGGCCGAGGCCGCGGCCCGGGGCGCCGTGATGTGGGCGGTGCTCATGTCTTCCACAGTAGTTTTCCGGCGGGGCGGACGGCATCGGTCCAAAGACCGTGGTCGGCGGGGTCCGGCTCGTCCTTCCGGCGTACGGGGGTCCCCGGGGCCCTCAGGGGTGCCACTCGGGGTGCGGACCGGCCGGCGGCGGCGCGGGGCGGGCCGTGCAGGCCGCGGATCGGGCCGCGGAGGCCGTGGATAAGGATTCGCGCCGCCCCACGGGCGGGTCTATGATCTCCGGTCTGTCCCCTCCCGAACCGTGGTGCCCGTGTCGTCGGCAGCCGTGGGAGGTCCCGACCGGTCGGCAACCGGCGGTACCCCTTTCACCGTGAGCTACGACGAGTCCGCTGCCCCGCCCCACCCCTTCCGGGCGGCCGGGCAGCCGGGAAGGTTCGCTGTGCCATCTGCCACCCCCACCGACGATCCGCTGCGCCGCGAGCGGGACCACCTGGCCGCCTCGCGGGCGGCGCTGCGCGTGATGCGCGAGGACGTCGAGTCGCTGGACCTGCGGGACGTGACCGGCACCTGGGTGTCCGCCGCCGTCCTGCGCAACCAGATCGAGCTGCGGATCGCCGCACTGGCCGATCTGGCGCACACCCCGCTGTTCTTCGGCCGGCTGGACTACCTGCACGCGATCGGCGGCGAGGACGCCGAGGGCGCCTTCGGGGAGCGGTTCTACATCGGCCGCCGGCACGTGCACGACGCCGGCGGCGACCCGATGGTGATCGACTGGCGGGCGCCGGTCTCCCAGCCGTTCTACCGGGCCAGCCGCAAGGAGCCGATGGACGTCGAGCGGCGCCGCCGGTTCGGCTACACCGGCGGCGAGCTGACCGCGTACGAGGACGAGCACCTGACCGACCCGGCGGAGACCGAGACGCGCTCGGCCCTGCTGGCGGCCGAGATCGAGAAGCCGCGCGTCGGGCCGATGCGCGACATCGTGGCGACCATCCAGCCCGAGCAGGACGAGATCGTGCGGGCCGACGTCACCGGCACCGTGTGCGTCCAGGGCGCCCCCGGTACCGGGAAGACCGCCGTCGGCCTGCACCGGGTCGCCTACCTGCTGTACGCGCACCGGGAGCGGCTCGCCCGTACCGGCACCCTGGTGGTCGGCCCGAACCGGTCGTTCCTGCACTACATCGAGCAGGTGCTGCCCGCGCTCGGCGAGGTGGACGTCGCCCAGGCGACCGTGCAGGAGCTGGTCTCCCAGGTCGAGGTGCGCGGTGAGGACGGCGCCGAGGCGGCGACGGTCAAGGGCGACGCCCGGATGGCCGAGGTGCTGCGGCGGGCCGTACGGGCCGGGATCTCGCTGCCGACCGAGCCCTGCGTGGTGGTCCGCGGCTCCCGCCGCTGGCGCGTCCCGGCCTACGAACTCACCGAGATCATCGAGGAGTTGAAGGGGCGTGAGATCCGGTACGGGGCGGCCAGGGAGGCCCTGCCGCAGCGGATCGCGCACGCCGTGCTGGTGAAGATGGAGCAGGGCGGCGAGGCTCCCGACGACCGGGTGCAGGACGCGGTCGCCCGCAACCCGGAGGTCAAGGCGGTGGTCCGGGCCTGCTGGCCGGCCGTGGACCCGGTCAAGCTGGTGCACCGGCTGCTCGGCGACGCCGATTTCCTGGCCGCGTGCGCGGACGGGATCCTCACGCCCGAGGAGCAGCGGGCGGTGCGCTGGGCGAAGGCGCCGCGTTCGGTGAAGTCGGCCCGCTGGTCGGCGGCGGACGCGGTGCTGGTCGACGAGGCCGCGGACCTGGTGCAGCGCACCCCGTCGCTGGGACACGTGGTGCTGGACGAGGCGCAGGACCTGTCGCCCATGCAGTACCGGGCCGTGGGGCGGCGCTGTTCGACCGGTTCGGCGACCGTCCTCGGCGACCTGGCGCAGGGCACCACCCCGTGGGCGACCGGGAGTTGGCCGGAGGCGCTGCACCACCTGGGCAAGGCGGGCGCGCACGTGGAGGAGCTGACCCAGGGCTTCCGGGTGCCGGAGGAGGTGATCGTGTACGCCTCGCGGCTGCTGCCCACGATCGCTCCGGGGCTGGCGCCGGCCGGGTCGGTGCGTGAGCTGCCGGGGTCGCTGGTGGTGCGCCACGTTCCGGACGGGCTGGTCGGGGAGGTGGTGGCGGCCTGCCGGGCGGCGCTGGGGTTCGAGGGCTCGGTCGGCCTGATCGCGGCGGACGCCCGGGTCCCGCTGTTCGCCGGGGCGCTGGCCGGGGCGGGGCTGCCGTTCCTGGAGCCGGGTGCCGAGACCACGGCGCAGGCGCGGCTGACGCTGGTGCCGGCCTCGCTGGCCAAGGGCCTGGAGTACGACTACGTGGTGCTGGACGAGCCGGCCGCGGTGGTGGCCGGGGAGCCGGACGAGCGGACCGGGCTGCGCCGGCTGTACGTGGCGCTGACCCGGGCGGTGTCCGGGCTGACCGTGCTGCACGGTGAGCCGCTGCCGGAGCAGCTGCGCTGAGCGGCGGGCGGGTCCGGCCCGGGGCGGCTCAGGCGTCCAGCAGGGTCCGCCACTCGGCGACGGCGGCCGCGTCGACGGGGCCGCGCCAGCCGTCCGGGCGGACGGCCCCGCCGATGTGGAAGGCGTCGAAGCCGGCGGCCCGCAGGGCGGGGACGTGTTCGGCCCGCAGGCCGCCGCCGACCAGGATCTGCTGCCGGTAGCCGGGGTCGCCGGACTTGGCCAGTTCGCCCTCCAGGACGGTCAGGCCGTGGTCGACGCCGGCGGCGGCGCCGGAGGTGAGGTAGGTGTCGAGGCCGGGCAGGCCGTCGAGGGCGGCGCGCAGGGCGGCCCGGTCGGCGCTGTGGTCGATGGCCCGGTGGAAGGTCCACCGGCAGCCGGCCACGGCTTCGGCGACGGCCAGGGTGGCGGGCAGGTCCAGGGCGCCGTCGGCGGTGAGGAAGCCGAGGACGAACTCCTCGGCGCCTTCGGCTCGCAGGGCGGCGGCGCGGGTGAGCAGTCCGTCGAGGTCGCCGGGGGTGAAGCCGTCGCGCAGGCGGAGCATGACCCGCAGGGGGAGGTCGACGGCGGCGCGGATCTCGGCGAAGGCGGCCACCGCGGGGGTGAGCCCGTCGGCGGCCATGTCGGTGACCAGTTCGAGGCGGTCGGCGCCGCCGGCTGCGGCGGCCTGGGCATCCTGCGCGGTCAGCGCGATGACTTCGAAGACTGGTCTAGACATGTCGCTACCTTGCCACACCGTCCGCCGCCGCGGCGAGCCCCCTGCGGGTCCGCGCTCAGCCGGCCGTCGGCGGCCGGTCCGGCCGGGCGTCGTGGCGTCGCCGCAGCCACCGGGCCGCCAGGACGGCCAGGACGACGAACGCCAGGTAGCCCGCCGCCCGTTGGGCCCCGCCGAGCTCGAAGTCGATCCAGTACCAGAGGTCGTCGTCGAGCAGCAGCGGCAGCCCGCCGACGGCCGCCGCGGCGAGCCGGATCCGGCCACGGGCCAGGCCCAGCAGCGGCAGCGCCACCAGGGCGAGCCGGTACGGGTGCCAGCTCGGGTCCCACAGCAGCGGGGTGTGGACGACCTCCTTGCCGGCCGTGAGCAGCAGCGCCACCCCGACGCCCGCGAGGGCGCTCCACGCGGTGCGGCGGGCCCGACCGCCGAGCAGGTCCGCGGGTGCCGACAGCAGCAGCGCCAGCCAGGCGAGCGGGCCGAGGCCGGCCCGCAGGGCCTGGCCGAGGTAGTACGACAGCGGCAGGTGCTGGTACGGCGGGCTCTGGATGCTCCAGCCGACCAGCAGCGCGATCCCGGCGACGGTCGCCGCCGCGGCGGTCCAGCGGGCCGCGGTCCAGCGGCCGGAGAGCCCGATCGCCAGCGCGAGGGCCCAGACGGCGGCGAGGCCGACCCCCCACCAGCGCAGCGGCCCGTGCCAGGCGAAGTCGTACGGCGACACGTTCCAGGCCGAACCGGCCTGCTGGCCGAACCCGGCCCCCACGACGAACGGCACCGTCGCCGCGAGCAGTTGGCCGGGCAGGCCGCGGGAGGTGAGCCCGGCCCGCAGCCGCAGGCCGTGGCCGGCCAGGCCGGCCAGCTCGCGGGCGCGTGCGAGGCGGCCGGTGCCGGCGGCCAGCGAGTCGTAGACGTCGGCGAGTTCGGCGCCGCGGTCGGCCCGGTAGCCCGCCGGGTAGAGCCTCAGGACCGCGTCGATCATCCGGCCGCTCATGCGAAGGCTCCGTTCAGTCGGGGACGGGCGGGGGCGGCGAGCCGGCGCTCGGCCTCGGCGGCGACGGCGCGCAGCCGTTCGGCCTCGGCGGCCAGCACGGCCCGGCCGCTGTCGCTGAGCGCGTAGGTGCGGCGGGCCCGGCCGTCCACCACCTCCTCGCTCTCGATGCGGATCAGGCCCTGCCCGAGCAGCCGGTCGAGCGCGCCGTACAGGGTGCCGGCCCGCATCCGGACCCGGCCGCCGGAGATCGCGGCGATCTCCTGGATCAGGGCGTAGCCGTGGCGCGGGGCGTCGGCGAGGGCGGTGAGCAGGAGCAGCGTGGGCTCCTGCATCGAACGTTCTGTCATGCCACCTAGATATACCGGTCGTCGGTATATACCGTCAGGCGAATCCGTAAACCCGCACCCTCCCTGACGGTCCGTCGCCGCGCCGGGGCCACAATGGCCCCATGACCGCCCTGCTGCTGGACCACTGGAACGACCTGCTGCGGCGCTGCGGCGCGAGCGCCGACCCGCGGCCGTACGGCGAGGACCTGCTGCGGCGCTGGGCCGAACCGCAGCGCCGGTACCACACCACCGACCACCTGCGGGCGGTGCTCGGCCACATCGACACCCTGGCCGGGCAGGCCGAGGACCCGGACGCGGTCCGGCTGGCCGCCTGGTTCCACGACGCCGTCTACCGGCCGGACCGCTCCGAGAACGAGGAGCGCAGCGCGGCCCTGGCCGTCCGCGCACTGCGCGAGGCGGGGCTGGCCGAGCCGCTGGTGGCGGAGGTGGCCCGGCTGGTCCGGCTCACCGTCACCCATGACCCCGCGCCCGGGGACCGCAACGGCGAGGTGCTCTGCGACGCGGACCTGGCCGTCCTCGGCGGCTCCCCCGGGCAGTACGCGGCCTACGCGGCGGCCGTCCGAGCGGAGTACGGCTTCGTCCCCGAGGACGCCTTCCGGGCCGGTCGCGCGGCGGTGCTGCGCCAGCTGCTCGGCCTGCCCGCGCTCTACCGCACCGAGGCGGCCCGGGCCCGCTTCGACGCCGCCGCCCGGGCCAACCTGGCGGCCGAGCTCAGGACGCTCGAAGGGGGGCTCGAAGGGTAGCCCGAAGGGCGGCCTTGCGCCGCCGCAGCCCGGCGGCGGTCAGCCGGGCGACCAGCTCCCTGCTGGGGACCGGCCGGGCCCCCTGCGCGACGGCCAGGTCGTACCGGTCGCCGGGGAGGTCGTAGTGGTCGCGGTCGAAGGCCTTCGCGGGAACGCCGAGTTCGGCCGCGAACGCGTGCAGTTCGTCGTACGAGACATCGCTGACCAGGTGCGACCAGAGCCGGCCGTGGCCGGGCCAGGCGGGCGGGTCGATCAGGATCACGAGAGCCCGCCGACCGGCGCGACGACCCGCCCCTCCTTGCCGCACACCCAGTGCGGGTCCGGGCCGAGCTCGGGCTCCACGCCCAGCGCGTGCGGGTCGCCGTCGGCGGCGCACTCCTCGCACAGCGGCCAGCGGCCGTACGCCTCCAGCAGCGCGTCCTGGACGTCCTGGGCGACCAGCCCGAGCACGTACTCGGTGCCGTCCGGCCACTGCTCCAGCCACCAGCGGCGGTGCGTCACGGCGTCCTCGACCAGCGAGACGACGGCGGCGTCCGCCACGTCCCGGGCGGTCAGGTCGGCGAGGATCAGCGCCCGGGCGCTGTGCAGTGCGGCTTCGATCTCAGGGCTGGCCATCCGCCCATTGTCCCGCAGCTCAGCGCGGCCCCGGGAACCCGTCGGTCACCAGCTCGGCCCCGAAGGGCTCCGGCAGGGCGACCGGCTTGCCGAAAGGCGTGCGCAGGCTCCGCCGGTAGGCGCCGTCGACCGGCTCCGAGAACAGCGTGACGGTCGGGCCGTGCTCGTCGAAGCGGTCGATCAGCAGGTAGTGCGGGACGGGTGCGTGGGCGTAGGCCCAGAGCTTCCTGGTGCGGTCGTGCCGTGCGTGGCCGGCCGAGGTGATCTCGACTGCCAGCAGGATCTCGGAGGCATCGACCGGGTCGGCGTCGCCGCGGTCCGGCTGCTTGAGGAGCTCCTTGTCCACGACCACCAGGTCCGGGACGTAGATCCGCTCGGACTGCACGATCTCGACCCCGAGGGTCTGGTAGGCGCCGATCTCCGGGGGGAGGCAGCGCACCAGGGCGTCATGCACCTCACCGGCGATCAGGTTGTGGCCCTTGCCGGGCGGTGGCACCAAGACGATCTGCCCTTCCTCGATCTCGGCGCGCCAGCCCTCCGGGACGTCCAGTTCCCTCCAGGTGTCCAGCAGGTAGGTCCACTCCCGTTCCGACTCCACGGCCATCGCGGTCACCGCCGTCCCCCCTTCTGTCGCATGACGCTGCTCGCCCTCACCGTAGCCGCGCTCCGAGGCGCCGGGACCCTTCATGCGCCCAGCGTCGCACGATCGGGTGACCGGGGCGAGAACGCCGCGAGGGCGGCCTCCCCGGTGTGGGGAGACCGCCCTCGCGGACGATCCGAACTCGCCGATCCTCGAAGGAGGATCAGAAGTCCATGTCACCGCCCGGCATGCCGCCGCCGGCCGGGGCGCCGGCCTTCTCGGGCTTGTCGGCGATGACGGCCTCGGTGGTGAGGAAGAGCGCCGCGATGGAGGCGGCGTTCTGCAGCGCGGAGCGGGTGACCTTGGCCGGGTCGATGATGCCGGCGGCGATCAGGTCGACGTACTCGTTGCTGGCGGCGTTCAGGCCGTGGCCGGCGGGGAGGTTGCGGACCTTCTCCACCACGACACCGCCCTCGAGGCCGGCGTTGGTCGCGATCTGCTTGATCGGGGCCTCCAGCGCGACCTTGACGATGTTGGCACCGGTGGCCTCGTCGCCCTCCAGCTCCAGCTTGTCGAACGCGACACCGGCCTGCAGCAGCGCGACGCCACCACCGGCGACGATGCCCTCCTCGACGGCGGCCTTCGCGTTGCGGACGGCGTCCTCGATGCGGTGCTTGCGCTCCTTGAGCTCCACCTCGGTGGCCGCGCCGGCCTTGATGACGGCCACGCCGCCGGCCAGCTTGGCGAGGCGCTCCTGGAGCTTCTCGCGGTCGTAGTCCGAGTCGCTGTTCTCGATCTCGGCGCGGATCTGGTTCACGCGGCCGGCGACCTGGTCGCTGTCGCCGCCACCGTCGACGATGGTGGTCTCGTCCTTGGTGATGACCACCTTGCGGGCGGTGCCCAGCAGGTCGACGCCGGCGTTCTCCAGCTTGAGGCCGACCTCCTCGGAGATGACGGTGCCACCGGTGAGGATGGCGATGTCGCCGAGCATGGCCTTGCGGCGGTCACCGAAGCCGGGGGCCTTGACGGCGACCGACTTGAAGGTGCCACGGATCTTGTTCACGACCAGGGTCGACAGGGCCTCGCCCTCGACGTCCTCGGCGATGATGACGAGCGGCTTGCCGCTCTGCATGACCTTCTCCAGCAGCGGGAGCAGGTCCTTGACCGAGGAGATCTTGGAGTTGGCGATCAGGATGTACGGGTCCTCGAAGGACGCCTCCATCCGCTCCAGGTCGGTGGCGAAGTAGGCGGAGATGTAGCCCTTGTCGAAGCGCATGCCCTCGGTGAGCTCGAGCTCCAGACCGAAGGTGTTGCTCTCCTCGACGGTGATGACGCCTTCCTTGCCGACCTTGTCCATCGCCTCGGCGATGAGCTCGCCGATCTGGGTGTCGGCGGCGGAGATGGAGGCGGTGGAGGCGATCTGCTCCTTGGTCTCCACGTCCTTGGCCTGCGCGAGCAGCTGGTCGGAGACGGCCGCGACGGCCTTCTCGATGCCGCGCTTCAGGGCCATCGGGTTGGCGCCGGCGGCGACGTTGCGCAGGCCTTCCTTGACCAGGGCCTGGGCGAGCACGGTGGCGGTGGTGGTGCCGTCACCCGCGACGTCGTCGGTCTTCTTCGCGACCTCCTTGACGAGCTCCGCGCCGATCTTCTCGTAGGGGTCCTCGAGCTCGATCTCCTTGGCGATGGAGACACCGTCGTTGGTGATCGTGGGGGCGCCCCACTTCTTCTCAAGGACGACGTTGCGGCCCTTGGGGCCAAGCGTCACCTTGACGGCGTCGGCAAGCTGGTTCATCCCGCGCTCAAGGCCGCGGCGAGCTTCCTCGTCAAACGCGATGATCTTTGCCATGTGAAGTGGTCCTCCGGGACGCGATCGACTGCACCGGACCGAAGGGTGCCCGCGACGGACGGCCCTGCGAGCGGGGGTCCTGTCCCCTACCGCTCCCGGGGGGCCTCACCGACCCGATCCGTTGTCACTCTCATGCTGTGAGTGCTAACGCCAATGATTAGCACTCTCGGGTGGCGAGTGCAAGCCCGTTCGCGGGGTGTCCCGACATGGCGGCAGGCCCGCACGGGGATGCCGTACGGGCCTGCTGCCGTTGATCTGTGGCCGCCAGCTCGTTGACCGAGCCGAGGTTCCGCAGGTCGAAGAGGTCACGCAACCAGCGCGCGGACCATGTCCGCCTGCGGACCCTTCTGCCCCTGGGAGATCTCGAACTCGACCCGCTGGCCCTCTTCGAGGGTGCGGTAGCCGTCCATCTGGATCGCGCTGTAGTGGACGAAGACGTCCGCACCACCGTCGACCGCGATGAAGCCGTAGCCCTTCTCGGCGTTGAACCACTTGACGGTGCCCTGAGCCATTCCGAACTCCCCTTGTGCTGTGCTGGCCCTTCACGGACCCGCACGGTGCGGGTCCAGAGGTCTGGAAGGCCGGCCCGGGGAACCCCCCCTGGGCGCAGCCGTGCACGCCGCAGACCACCGCCCGGAGGCCCGCGGAGGGCGACCGGAACGCGGGTGAATGCGTCGACCGCGGCTGAATGTATCCGGACATGCGCCCTCTGCAACAGGCCCAACTTTTGGGCAGAAGCTACGGACCGCAGGGGATATGACGGGATGAAAGCGGCACTTGCGAGCAATTGACGCCGGACATCGCGGACCAATGCCGCAAATTGCCGAAATAATTATGACGGCGGCCTGACAGATCGGCCTCACGTTCGATGCGGCGGGTCTCAACGAGCGGACAGGCGCTGCGTACCCGACCGGCGGGCGGGTACAGGCCCCCTCGAATCGGCCTCGAACACCCCGGTGCCCCGCACTCTATACCCAGCCACATGGGGAAATGTCCGCCGCAAAGGCCGCGGGCCGCCGCCGGGGCGGAATTCGGGGATTCCGGCCCGGCAGCGGCCCGGAGCTGCTGCGTGCGGGTATTCGCGGCCGCGGCCGCCGGGTGCGGGAGGGTCAGCAGCCGCCGGCCACGGCGGGGATGATCGAGACGGCCGCGCCGTCCTTGACCACGGTGTCCAGGCCGCCGTCGAAGCGCACGTCGTCGTCGTTGACGTAGACGTTGACGAAGCGCCGCAGCTGTCCGGCGTCGTCCAGGATCCGGGCGGAGATGCCCGGGTGGTTGTGCTCCAGGTCCTTGACCACCTCGGCCAGGGTGGCGCCCTCGGCGGTGACCTCGGCCCGGCCGTCGGTGTAGGTGCGCAGGATGGTGGGGATGCGGACGGTGGCGCTCATGGGCGGCTACTCCTTGCTGCGGGGTGGGGGGAGGGCTCAGGCGGAGGCGAGACCGGCGGCGCGGAACGACTCCAGGGTCGGCCGGATGGTGGCGGTCAGGCCGGCGTCGGCGACCGCGTCCAGGGTCTTCAGGCCGTCGCCGGTGTTGATCGCGACGGTCTCCTTGGCCGGGTCCAGCTGACCGGTCTCCACCAGCTTCTTCAGCACGCCGACGGTCACCCCGCCCGCGGTCTCGGCGAAGATGCCCTCGGTGCGGGCCAGCAGCCTGATCGCCTCGACCACCTCGGCGTCGGTGACGTCCTCGACGGCGCCGCCGGTGCGGCGGGCGATGTCCAGCACGTACGGGCCGTCGGCCGGGTTGCCGATCGCCAGCGACTTGGCGATGGTGTCCGGCTTGACCGGGCGGATCACGTTGTGGCCGGCCTTGTACGCGGCCGAGACCGGCGAGCAGCCCTCGGCCTGGGCGCCGAAGATCCGGTACGGGCGGTCCTCGACCAGGCCGAGCCGGATCAGCTCCTGCAGCCCCTTGTCGATCTTCGTGAGCTGGGAGCCGGACGCGATCGGGATGACGATCTGCTCCGGCAGCCGCCAGCCGAGCTGCTCGCAGATCTCGTACGCCAGGGTCTTGGAGCCCTCGCCGTAGTAGGGGCGGAGGTTGACGTTGACGAAGCCCCAGCCCTCGCCGGCCGGGTCGCCGATCAGCTCGGAGCAGAAGCGGTTCACGTCGTCGTAGTTGCCCTGGATGCCGACCAGTTCGCCGCCGTACACCCCGGCCATCACGACCTTGCCCTGCTCCAGGTCGTGCGGGATGAACACGCAGGACTTGAAGCCGGCCCGGGCCGCCGCCGCGCCCACCGCGCCGGCCAGGTTGCCGGTCGAGGAGCAGGACAGGGTGGTGAAGTCGAAGGCGCGCGCCGCCTCGATGGCGCAGGCGACCACCCGGTCCTTGAAGGAGTGGGTCGGGTTGCCCGAGTCGTCCTTGACGTGCAGTTGGGCGGTGAAGCCGAGTTCGCGGCCCAGGTTGTCGGCCTTCACCAGCGGCGTCCAGCCCGGGTTCAGGTTCGGCTTGGACGCGACGTCGGCGGGCACCGGCAGCAGCGGGGCGTAGCGCCAGATCGAGGCCGGGCCGGACTCGATCCGCCGGCGCAGTTCCTCGGCCTCGTACGAGCCGAAGTCGTAGGCGATCTCCAGCGGGCCGAAGCACTCGGCGCAGGCGAAGTGCGGGCCGAGCGGGGTGCGGGCGCCGCACTCCCGACAGGACAGCGCGGCGGCGGGGCCGAGGTCGACTGCGGGGGCGGCAACGGGGGTAGCGGTAGCCATGGTGGCGGAGGCCTCTCTCCTCATCTTCCCCGTGGTGCGGGCGCGCCACGGGCCGGAATTGGCACCTGTCCCGCCGGGGCCTCGACCTGACGGTCGCTTCGCCGGACGGGAAGGTTGCCGGGACTTCAACGGGCCGTTCCCTCAGTCCCTCTGGATGAGCAATGTGGCGCGCGGTGTTGCCACCGGCAGCGCGTTTGTGGTCGTGCACAGCGACCCACCCCGACGTGCGAAGGTCGGATCGCATTACCAAGACTGTATCCGAAGGCCCCGGTACCACCTCATGCCGTCCGGTCCCCGAGACGGCGCCGACCATTCCGAGGAGCGAGACCTTGCCCGACCAGCCCCGGCCCGACGTTCAGCCCCAGGTGGCGTCCTGGCTGCGCCGCCGCAGTTGGCGGGCGGCCGACCGACCGGTGGGGACGCTGGTCGCCGCCAAGCGCGCGGCGGGCGCGGCGGGCACCGTCAGCGTGGTGCTGCCGGCCCTGGACGAGGAGCCGACCGTCGGCGAGATCGTGACCACGATCCGCACCGAGCTGATGGAGCGGCTGCCGCTGGTGGACGAGCTGGTGGTGGTGGACTCCGGCTCGGTGGACCGCACCGCCGAGCGGGCCGCCGCCGCCGGGGCGCGGGTGGTGCACCGGGACGACATCCTGCCGCGGCTGCCCGCCGAGCCGGGCAAGGGCGAGGTGCTGTGGCGCTCGCTGCTGGTCACCCGCGGCGAGATCGTCTGCTTCATCGACGCCGACCTGCGCGAGTTCGACCCCGCCTTCGTCACCGGGATCATCGGCCCGCTGCTCACCGACCCGGGGATCCAGCTGGTCAAGGCGATGTACGACCGCCCGCTGGAGACCGCGGGCGCCGTCGTGCCGGCCGGCGGCGGCCGGGTCACCGAGCTGGTCGCCCGGCCGCTGCTCAACCTGCACTGGCCGCAGCTGGCCGGCTTCGTCCAGCCGCTGGGCGGGGAGTACGCGGCCCGCCGCTCGCTGCTGGAGCGGCTGCCCTTCCCGACCGGGTACGGGGTCGAACTGGGCCTGCTGGTGGACGCCCTGGACGCGGTCGGGCTGGACGCGCTGGCGCAGGTCGACGTCGGGGTCCGGCACCACCGCCACCAGGACGGCCAGGCGCTCGGCCGGATGGCCGCCACCATCTACCGCACCGCGCTGGAACGCCTGGACCGCACCCACCGGCTGAAGGCCGAGGACGGCCTGGTGCACCCGATGCTCACCCAGTTCTCCCGCGATCCGGCGACCCGCGACTTCACCGCCCACACCCACCCGGTGGGCGCCGTGGAGCGGCCGCCGGTGCGGACCCTGCCCGAGTACCGGGACCGCCGCGGCTGACCGCCGGGACCGGCCGCCCGCGGCGGCTCGCCGCGTGCTGAGTGGTTTGCACCCGGGGTCGCGCGGCAAGCTTGGCAGTATGGCCGATCACGCGTCCGCACGTTCGAGTCAGCCCGGTGCCGCCCCCATCCTGGTGGCCTCCAACCGCGGCCCGGTGTCCTTCAGCAGCGAGGACGACGGTTCGCTGACCCTGAAGAGAGGCGGTGGCGGCCTGGTCTCGGGCCTGTCCGCGATCGAGGACCCGTCGGCGGTCTGGGTCTGCGCGGCGCTCGGCGAGGCGGACCGGACGGCCGCCCGACAGGCGCCCGACGGCCGGCTGGACCTGGCCGGGCACGACGTCGGCGGACAGGCCGTCCGGATGCTGGACATCGATCCCGGCACCTTCGCCCGCGCGTACAACGGCGTGGCCAACTCCACCCTCTGGTTCGTCCACCACCTGCTCTACGACACCCCGGTCTCGCCCAACTTCGACGACCGCTTCCGCCGCGAGTGGGAGTCCTACACCGCGTACAACACCGCCTTCGCCGAGGCGCTGGCCGCCGAGGCCGCGCCGGGCGCCGCGGTGCTGGTGCAGGACTACCACCTCTCGCTCGCCCCGGCGCTGCTCCGGGCGCTGCGCCCGGACCTGCGGATCGGGCACTTCTCGCACACCCCCTGGGCGCCGCCCGAGTACTACCGGATGCTGCCGGACGACGTCGGGGCGGCCGTGCTGGAGGGCATCCTGGGCGCCGACCGGGCGGGCTTCCTCACCCGCCGCTGGGCGCTGGCCTTCGCCGACTGCTGCGCCGACCTGCTCGGGGCCGGGGTCGACCGGGAGCGGCTGACCGTCACCCACGCGGGCCGCACCACGCGGCTCGGGGTGCACGGCCTCGGCGCCGACGCCGACTTCCTGCGCGAGCGGGCCCACCGGCCGGACGTCGACGCCCGGCTGGCCACCCTGCGGGAGGCGGTGGGCGAGCGCCGGACGATCGTCCGGGTCGACCGGACCGAGCTCAGCAAGAACATCGTCCGCGGCCTGCTCGCCTACCGGCACCTGCTGCGGACCCGGCCCGAGTGGCAGGGCCGGGTGGTGCACATCGCGTTCGCCTACCCGTCCCGGCACGACCTGCCCGAGTACCGCGAGTACACCGCCGCGGTGCAGCGGGTCGCGCACGAGATCAACGACGAGTTCGGCACCCCCGCCTGGCAGCCGCTGATCCTGCACGTCAACGACGACTTCCCGCGCTCGCTGGCGGCCTACCGGCTGGCCGACGTGGCCCTGGTCAACCCGATCCGGGACGGCATGAACCTGGTCGCCAAGGAGATCCCGGTGGTCTCCGACGACGGCTGCGCGCTGGTGCTGTCCCGGGAGGCGGGTGCCTTCGCCGAGCTCGCCGAGGACTCGATCACGGTCAACCCGTACGACGTGATCGCCACCGCCGAGGCGCTGCACCAGGCGCTCACCATGCCGGCCGGGGAGCGCGCGGACCGCACCAAGCGGCTGGCCGCGGCGGCCACCGCGCTGCCCCCGCAGCAGTGGTTCCTGGACCAGCTCAACGCGCTCGGCTGAGCCCGTCCGCGAGGGCGGTGAGCAGCTCCACCACGCCGGCCGGGCCGGGGACCACCAGGTCCGCCCGGTCGGCGAGGGCGCCCACCGGGGCCTCGCCGCCGGTGGTGGCGCTGCACACCAGCAGCCCGGGCAGGCCCTCGCCGCGGCGCCGTTCGACGGCCTCGTACGCGGGCAGGTCGCCGAGGTCGTCGCCGACGTACAGCACCGTCCGCAGCGGCGTTCCGGTCCGTTCGGCGAGGAAGCCGGTGAGGGCGGCGCCCTTGTCCACGCCGGGCGGGCGCAGCTCCAGCACCATCCGGCCGGGCTCGACCATCAGGCCGTGCGCGGCGGCGAGCGCCGCCAGGGGCGCGCGGAGCAGGTCCAGGGCCTCGTCGGGCCGGTCGGCGCGCCGGGTGTGCACGGCCAGCGCGCGGCCCTTGTCCTCGGTCCAGGTGCCCGGCCGGGCGCCGGCCGCGGCCAGCACCGCGGGCAGCTCGGCCCGGACCGCGGCGACCCCCGCGGGCGGCTCGGGCGCGCCGGTCTCCTTGGTCGCGGCGTCCCAGCGCTCGGCGCCGTAGTGGCCGAGCACGGTCAGGTGCTCCAGGCCGGGTGCGTCCGCGAAGCCGCCGTACTCGACCGCGACGGCCGCGGGGCGGCCGGTCACCACCACCACCGCGCCGACCAGCGGCGCCAGCGCGGACAGGGCGGGCACCACCCCGGGGTGGGCCCGGGCCTGCGCGGGGTCGGCCACGATCGGCGCCAGCGTCCCGTCGAAGTCCAGGCCCACCACGCTCTCGCGGGGGGCGGCGAGCAGCGCGGCCAGCGCGTCCCGTCCGGCGGCCGTGCGTGGCGTCAGCAGCTCAGGCATACCCATGCCCTCGACCGTACCCAGGCTCCGCCGCCCGATGCCTGCCGCCGCCCGGCGGCACCCGGGTGCCTCAGCGGGCCTCGCGGCGGGCGTCGCGGATCCGGCGCAGGCGGTTCACCAGGACCGGGGCGTGCGCCAGCGCCTCCGGCCGGTCCAGCAGTGCGTTGAGCAGCTGGTAGTAGCGGGTGCCGGAGATGCCGAGCTCCGCGCGGACCGCCCGCTCCTTCGCCCCGGCCGTCCGCCAGGCCCGCGCCTCCAGCGCCAGCACCGCGAGATCGCGCTCACTCAGCTCCGCCACACCGGCCACCTCCCTACGCAGTGTCATTCTGCCGCGCCCGTCCGACACACTGTGCCGTCCCCGGCGCGGCTCCGGCCGGGCTAGCGTCGGGGCCATGACCAACAGTTTCGCCGTACACATCCCCGACGCCGACCTCGAGCCGGACCCGCTGGACCCGGCCCAGATCGTCTCCGGCACCCCGGAGGTCTCCGGCAAGGTGCTCTGGGAGTCCCCCGACGGCCGGCAGATCCGCGGGATCTGGCAGATCACCCCGGGCGTGGTGACCGACACCGAGGCGGACGAGCTGTTCGTGGTGGTGAGCGGCCGGGCCACGATCGAGTTCGAGGGCGGCCCGGTGCTCGAGGTCGGTCCGGGTGATCTGGCCGTCCTGCGCGAGGGCGACCGCACCACCTGGACCGTCCACGAGACGCTCCGCAAGGCCTACGCCATCAACCTCTGACCCACTCCGGCCGGCGGCTCAGTGGGCGGCCGCCGCGCGGGCCCGGCTCGCCTCCTGGGCGGCGGCGGACTGGAGCTGGGCGAGCACCTCGTCCCCGCCGGGCTTCACCGCGCTGCCGATCTTCTCCTTCAGCATCCCGCTGACCTTGTCCCAGGACGGGTCGCCGAGCGGGTAGAAGTTGGCGCTCGACAGCGCGTTGAGGAACTCGGTGAGGTCCTGGTGCTTGCCGCTGCCGGTCATCTCGTCCTTGGTGTCCTGGGTGACCGGCAGCAGGTTGTACTCCTCGTCGAACTTGAGCGTGTTCTCCTTCAGGTACACGAAGTTGAGGAACTTCTTGATCTCGGTCTTGTGGCCGTTGGCCTTGAAGGCCATCATCCAGTCGGCGACGCCCAGGGTGCTCGGCTTGGCGCCGGCGTCCTTGCGCGGGATGGCCGCGGTGCCGTAGTCGACCTTCGACTCGATCGCCTTGGCGACCAGCCCGGGGTGGCCGTTGAGCATCGCCACCTTGCCGGTGGCGAAGTCGGAGAAAGCGGTCTTGCGGTCGACCGTCGAGGGGTCCGGATAGGTGAGGTGACGGTCCACCAGGTTGGTGCGCAGCCACTTGAAGGTGTCCCGGTTGGGCTGGCTGTCGACGGTGTAGTTGCCCGCGTTGTCGGCCAGCGTGCCGCCGCCGCTCATGGTCCAGATCATCGACTCGCCCTGGGCCTCCTCGGGCCCGAGCGGCAGCGCGTACGGGATGGTCCCGGGCATCTTGGCCTTGATCAGCTCGGCGTCCTTGCGCAGGTCCTCCCAGGTGGCGGGCGGGCCGCTGATGCCGGCCTTCTGGAACATCGTCCGGTTGTAGACGAACACCCGGGTGGAGGCGACGAACGGGATGCCGTACTGGCTGCCGAGCACCTGGCCGGCCTTGGCGAAGGCGTCGATCATGTTGGCCTGGGTGTCGATCGACAGCACGTCGCCGGCGGGGTAGAGCCGGTCCGCGGCGACCTGGTCGGCGTAGCCGCCGGTCTGCACGACGTCGGGCACCTTGCCGGAGGCGATCAGGTCGGCGACCCGCTTGTCGATGTCGGTCCAGGGGACCACCTCGACCGAGACCTTGAAGCCCGGGTTGGTGGCGTGGAAGCGGGCCACCAGGTCGTCCCAGTAGTGCGTGGTGCTGGTGGCCTCGGTGTCGCCGTAGTCCGCGGCGACCAGCTTGAGGGTGACCGGGCCGTCTCCGCCGCCCTCGACCGTGCCGCAGCCGGTGAGCAGCAGCGCTCCGGTCAGTGCGGCGGCGAGGGCGGGGCCGCGGAAGGTGCCGAACGGTCGTGCGGTGGTGCGGGCCGGTCTTTCAAGGGCTGCGCTGTGCAAGTCGGTTACCGCCTTCGAAGGAGGAAAACGGCGCCACCCTGACAGGCATTGCCCGGGTGGTCCATACCTCTTGCGGTGTTAGTTACCGAGTTGTCTCTTGACGTTGCATCAGACGCAACCGGAAACCGGCATATCCGGACATCGCGGACGGGCGGTCCGGCGCCGGCCGGTGCCCGTTCAGGCGGTGATCACCTCGACGCCGGCCTCCGTGAAGGCGGCGGCCAGCGCGGGGTCGACCCCGCCGTCGGTGACCAGCGCGCCGACCTGGTCCAGCCCGCAGATCCGGGCGAAGGCGCGGTGCCCGAGCTTGGAGGAGTCGGCGGCCACCACCACCCGCCGGGCCCGTTCGGCCAGCAGCCGGTTGACGCTGGCCTCGCCCTCGTGGTGGGCGGTGGCGCCGTGCTCGACGTCGATCGCGTCCACCCCCAGCACGGCGATGTCCAGGGCGAGTTCGCCCAGCACCAGGCCGGCCAGCGGGCCGATCAGTTCGTACGACTGCGGGCGGGCGACCCCGCCGGTGACGACGATCTTCACCTGGGGGCGGACGGTCAGCTCGTTGGCGATGTTGAGCGCGTTGGTGACGACGGTGAGGGTCTGGCCCGGGCCGTTCTCCGGCCGCTCGGTGAGCTCGGGCCGGACGGCCAGCGCCCGGGCCACCTCGGTGGTGGTGGTGCCGCCGTTGAGGCCGACCACCTCGCCGGGGGCGATCAGCGCGGCGACCGCGGCGCCGATCCGCTGCTTGGCGTCGGCGTGCCGGGCCGACTTGTAGCGCAGCGGCAGGTCGTAGGAGACGTTGTGTGCCACCGCCCCGCCGCGGGTACGGGTGACCATCTGCTGCCTGGCCAGCTGGTCGAGGTCGCGCCGGATGGTCGCGGCCGACACGCCGAGCGCCTCGGCGGCCTCCTCGACCTCCAGCTTGCCGTGCTCGGTGAGCAGCTCCAGCAGTGCGTTCCAACGCTCGTACCTCGACACGCCGTGCCGCCCCTCCTCGCCCGCTCGTCCCGCTCCCGGCGCGCGGGCCGCGCGCGTGAAGCGGGGGACAGCTTGTCACATCTGCGCGGATCGGTGCGGGATCTTCGCGCCGGGCCCGCGCAGCGCACCCCATTGCGCAATCATGCGCGAAAAAGCTATAAATCAATCAGCTTCACGCATCACCGTTGCCGTGGACCGGAGTGCCGACCCGAGGAGCCCACCCGATGCCCCGTCCGTCCCTGACCGGCGAGGAACTCGCCACCCAGCCCGCCGACTGGCGCACCGCCGCCGCCCTGGCCGCACAGACCGGTGACGCGCTGCCGCGGCGCGGCGAGCGCGTCGCCGTGGTCGGCTGCGGCACCCCCTGGTTCATCGCGCAGTCCTACGCGGCGCTGCGCGAGGCCGGCGGCCACGGCGAGACCGACGCCTTCGCGGCCTCGGAGTTCCCGTACGGGCGCCGCTACGACCGGGTGGTGGTGATCAGCCGCTCCGGCACCACCACCGAGGTGCTCGACCTGCTCGGCCGCGTCGAGGCGCCGACCACCGCGATCACCGGCGACACCTCGCAGCCGATCGCGCGGCTGGCCGGGCAGCTGGTCGACCTGGGGTTCGCCGACGAGCGCTCGGTGGTGCAGACCCGCTTCGCCACCACCGTGCTCGCGCTGCTCCGCGCCCACCTGGAGGTGGCGGACGCCCGCCCGGCCGGCGTCGGCACGGTGGCCCGCGCGGCCGACGACGCCGAGCGGGTGCTGGCCCGGCGGATCCCGGCCGAGCTGGTCGCCTGCGAGCAGTTCACCTTCCTCGGTACGGGCTGGACCAACGGCCTGGCGCTGGAGGCCGGGCTGAAGATGCGCGAGGCGGCGCTGGCCTGGACCGAGTCCTACCCGGCGATGGAGTACCGGCACGGGCCGATCAGCATCACCGCGCCGGGGCGCGCGGTGTGGGGGTTCGGGCCGCTGCCCGAGGGGCTGGCCGAGCAGGTCGCCGGGGTCGGCGGGCTGCTGGTCGCCGAGTCCGGGGAGGGCGGCATCGACCCGCTGGCCGACCTGGTGCGGGTGCACCAGCTGGCCCTCGCGCTCGCCGAATCGCGTGGTCTCGACCCGGACCGGCCCCGCAACCTGACCCGGTCCGTCATCCTGGCCTGAACGCGGGCCGACCACGGGCCCGGCCACGGCGCCCGGCGGGAGAGCAGGCCGCCCGGAACGCAAACCGCCCACCGGACACCCAAGTACGACAAACCTCACCCCCCATGGACCAGACCAATCGGGTAACTGGACTAGACCTCTTCGACCCGGGCAAGGGAAACTGTCCCCCGTGAAGCACGTCATCGCACTCGATGTAGGCGGCACCGGCATGAAGGCCGCGCTGCTCGCCCAGGACGGCTCCGTGCTGTTCGAAGCACGCCGACCGACCGGGCGGGAGCACGGCACCGACGCCGTCGTCGCCACCATCCTCGACTTCGCCGCCGACCTCGCGGACGAGGGCCGCAGCCGCTTCGGCTGCGCCCCGCTCGCGGCCGGCGTCGCGGTGCCGGGCACGATCGACGAGAAGAACGGGGTCGCGGTCTTCTCCGCCAACCTCGGCTGGCGGGACCTGCCCATGCGGCGGCTGCTCGGCGAGCGGCTCGGCGGCCTGCCGGTCGCGCTCGGCCACGACGTCCGCTCCGGCGGGCTGGCCGAGGGCCGGATCGGTGCCGGACGCGGGGTCGACCGCTTCCTGTTCATCGCGCTCGGCACCGGCATCGCCGGGGCCATCGGCATCGGCGGACGGATCGAGGCGGGCGCCCACGGCTACGGCGGCGAGATCGGCCACGTGGTGGTCCGCCCCGGCGGCCCCACGTGCGGCTGCGGCGCCCAGGGCTGCCTGGAGACGCTGGCCTCGGCCTCCGCGGTCTCCCGGGCCTGGGCCGACGCCAGCGGCGACCCGGCCGCCGACGCCGCGGCCTGCGCGCTGGCCGTCGACGCCGGCGACGAGCGGGCGGCCCGGATCTGGCGCACCGCCGTCGACGCCCTCGCCGACGGCATCGTGCTGGCGCAGAGCCTGCTCGACCCGTCGACGGTGATCGTCGGCGGCGGGCTGGCGGAGTCCGGTGACACCCTCTTCACGCCACTGCGCGACGCGGTCGCCGAGCGGCTGACCTTCCAGATGCCCCCGAAGGTCGTTCCGGCCATGCTCAAAGACACCGCCGCGTCCCTGGGCGCAGGCCTGCTCGCCTGGGATCTGCTCTCCATGGAGGTGACCGCGTGACAACCGCGGACCGTACAGCACTGGCCGGCGCCCGACTCGTCCTGCCCGACGGCGTCGTCGACCAGGGCCGGATCACCGTCGAGGGCCCGCGGATCGCGGCGCTCGGCGGCGCGGGGCTCCCCGGTGACCTCGACCTCACCGGCTGCACCGTGGTGCCCGGCTTCGTCGACCTGCACGTGCACGGCGGCGGCGGTGCCTCGTACGCCTCCGGGGTGGCCGAGGAGGCGCTGCGGGCCGCGCGCACGCACCTGGAGCACGGCACCACCACCACGGTCGCCTCCACCGTCACCGGCGAGATCGACGAGCTGTGCCACCAGGCGGCGGTCCTCTCCGAGCTGGTCGAGGACGGCGTGCTGGCGGGCATCCACTTCGAGGGCCCGTTCATCTCGCCGGGCCGGTGCGGTGCCCACCGGCCCGACCTGCTGCGGGAGCCGGACCCGGCGCTGGTGCGCAAGCTCGCCGACGCGGCGCGCGGCCACGCGAAGATGTTCACCCTCGCCCCCGAGCTGCCGGGCGGCCTGGAGTCGGTCCGGATGCTGGCCGACCTCGGCATCATCGCGGCGGTCGGCCACACCGACTCCGACTACGCGAAGACGCTGGAGGCGATCGACGCCGGGGCCACCGTCGCCACCCACCTGTTCAACGCGATGCCGGGCATCCAGCACCGCGCCCCCGGCCCGATCGTCGCCCTGCTGGAGGACGAGCGGGTCACCGTCGAGCTGATCAACGACGGCGTCCACCTGCACCCCTCGGTGCTGGACCTGGCGTACGGCACGGCCGGCGCCGACCGGGTCGCGCTGATCACCGACGCGATGGGCGCGGCCGGCATGGGCGACGGGCTCTACCCGCTCGGCCCGCTGGAGGTCCGGGTGCAGGACGGCGTCGCCCGGCTGGTGGAGGGCGGTTCGATCGCCGGCTCCACGCTCACCCTGGACGTCGCGCTGCGGCGCTCGGTCACCGTCAACGGCCTCGGCATCGAGCAGGCCGTGCGCTCCCTGTCCACCGTCCCGGCCCGGCTGCTCGGGCTGAGCGACTCGATCGGATCCCTGGAGGCCGGCAAGTACGCCGACCTCGTCGTCCTCGACTCCGCCACGTACGAACTCATCGCGGTGATGCGCCGCGGCGAGTGGATCACCGGCGCGGACCGGCTCACCAAGGCCCGTACGGCCTGACTCCCCCGTCCCACCGGGGGTGTGAGCAGTGGTTCTGCGTCCCGCTTCTCACACCCTCTGGGGGACTGCCATGCCCGTTGCCCGTACCGCCGACCTGCTGGCCGCCGCCGTCGCCGAGCGGCGCGGCCTGCCCGCCTTCAACGTGATCACGCTGGAGCACGCCGAGGCCATCGCCGCCGGCGCCGAACGCGCCGGCTCCCCGGCCGTCCTGCAGATCAGCCAGAACGCGGTGGCCTTCCACGGCGGGCGGCTGCTGCCGCTGGCCCGCGCCTGCGCCGAGGTGGCCGCCGCCGCCCGGGTACCGCTGTCGCTGCACCTCGACCACGTCGAGGACCCGGACCTGCTGCGGGCCGCCCCCGGGGCCGGCTTCTCGTCGGCGATGTTCGACGCCTCGGCGCTGCCGCACGCGGAGAACGTCAAGGCGACCGCCGAGGCCGCGGCCTGGGCGCACCGGCACGGCCTGCACCTGGAGGCCGAACTCGGCCGGGTCGGCGGCAAGGACGGCGAACCGCCGCTCGGCCCGCACGCCCCCGGCGCCCGGACCGACCCGCAGGAGGCCGCGGCGTACGTCGCCGACACCGGCGTGGACGCGCTGGCGGTGGCCGTCGGCAGCTCGCACGCGATGACCACCCGCTCCGCCGCGCTGGACCACCCGCTGATCCGGCGGCTCGCCGGGGCGGTGCCGGTGCCGCTGGTGCTGCACGGCAGCTCGGGCGTCCCGGACACCGAACTCGCGGCCGCGGTGGCCGCCGGCATGGTCAAGATCAATATCGGGACGGCGCTCAACCTCGCCTTCACCCCGGCCGTCCGGCACCACCTGGCCGCCGACGACCGGGTCACCGACCCGCGCAAGTACCTCGCCCCGGCCCGCACCGCGATGTCCGAGGTGGTCGCCCACCTGGCAGCCGTGGTCCACTGACCCACCCGGCGGGCCGGCGCCGCTCCGGCGGGACCGCAGCAGGTCAGCGCCGCGGGTAGTCGCCGCTGACGGACATGTCGGTCAGGGTCACCTGGTCGAGCAGCACCGTCCCCGAGCCGCCGGCCGGGACCGTCACCGTCAAGGTGTTCGGCCCGGCCTGCAGCTGCGGCCACACATTGGTGTAGGTCCAGGAGTGCTCGGGGTCGACGGCCTTGGAGTAGACCTTGAAGTTGACGCCGCCCTGGTGGTCCTTGCCGTTGGCCGTGACGGTGGCGGGCATCTCGGCGCCGGTGTTGTTGTAGTGGAACCAGAGCTTGTACTGCCCGGCGGTCGGCACCGAGATCGTCCAGGTCACCGAGGATCCGGGCTGCAGTGTGAGGTAGCTGCCGTCCGCGGAGATCGCGCCCTTGACCGAGTTCCCGGCCGGGGCGTTCTGCCCCTGTAGCTTGGAGGCGTCGGCGACCGGGTTGGTGTCCGCGGTCGGACTGGGCGAGCCGGACGGGGACGGCGCGGCACTTCCGGCCGTCGCCGGCGCCCCCGCCGGCGCACTGGAGTGGGCGCTCGCGGCAGTGTCCGGCTTGCCCGCGTCGCCGTTGGAGAGGGCGATGCCCGCGCCGATCGCGATGGCCGCGATCACCGCTATCGCGCCGATCACGGCGGCCTTGCCGCGTCCGCCGCTCGGCCGCTCCTCGCCCGGCTGCGGGCGCGAACGCTCGGCGTAGCGGGTCTGCTGCGGGACCGGCGCGGTCGGGGCGGTCGGCGGCGCGGACTGGTACTGCTGCGTGGGCGCCGCGGGCGCGCCGTACTGGGCCCGGCCGACCTCCATCGGCCTGCTGTAGCCGCTGCGCGGCTGCGGCTTGGGGGCCGTCTCGCCCTCGGCGGGGCGGTAGAGGTAGGCGAACGGGTCGTCGTCGCCCGCGCTCTCGGGTGTGCCGTTGCTGCCGGCCGTGGTCACGGTGGTTCAACTCCCCATCGCGGCGGGCCGCACGGAGCTTGCCGTACGGTCAAGTGGTGGACGCTCGTACCCACGGCACCCTACCTGGCGCCCGGGACAACGGGGAAAGGCGGCCTGATCTGCGGTTAGCCCGCTCGGCGGTGCGAGCGTTCGCCGCGCGCGCCCCGGACGGCGCTCCCCCGGGCCCGCTTCTCGTCGTACATCCGCTCGTCGGCCGCGTGCAGCACCTCCTCGATGCTCATCCCGCAGCCCGCCCAGCCGATGCCCAGGCTGACCCCGACCCGCATCGCGCGGTTGTCGATCCGCATCGGCGGGATGATCGCGTTGCGCAGCCGTCCGGCCAGGTCCTTGGCCTCCTCGCGGCCGATGCCGTCGGCCAGCACGACGAACTCGTCGCCGCCCATCCTGGCCACCGTGTCGCCCTCGCGGACCACCTGCTGCAGCCGCCGGGCCACCTCGATCAGCACCGCGTCGCCGGCGTTGTGGCCGAACCGGTCGTTGACCGACTTGAAGCCGTCCAGGTCGCAGAAGAGCACCGCGAGCCCCTTGTCGCCCGGTGTGCCGGGCCGGCGGGCGGCGCCCCAGGCCTCGCCGCCGGGCGGCGGTTCGAGCGGGACCACGGCGTGCACGTGGTCGGCGGCGGGTTCCCGGGTGCGCGGCAGGTAGCCGCCGTCGAAGGCCTCGACCTCGCGGTGCAGCGACTCCTCGGGGTGGCCGTAGCCGTGCGCCGGGACGCCCGCGTCCAGGCCCTCGAAGCCGCCGTGCGCACCGTAGGAGGCGCTGTACGGGGGCTCGTCGAACGACGGCTCCCAGGCCGTGCCCCAGGACGCGCCGTGGGCGAGGTCCGGGGCGCCGTGGACGGCCTCCCCCACCGCGGGGCCGTGCCCGGCGGCGACCGCCCCGTAGCCGCCGCCGTAGCCGTCCGTGAAGGCGTCGGTGAAGCCGCCCGCGAAGCCCTCGCCGTAGCCCGCCCCGTACGCCGCGCCGTGGGCGGCCGCGCCGCCCGGGCCCTGGGGGGCGGCGCACAGCCGGCGGCCGAGCCGGGCCCGCAGCTCGGCGCCGTTGGGCAGGCCGGTGAGCGCGTCGTGGCTGGCCCGGTGGGCGAGCTGGAGCTCGTGCTTCTTGCGGTCCTCGATGTCCTCGACGTGGGTGAGCAGGAAGCTCGGCCCCTCGGCGGCGTCGGCGACCACCGAGTTGCGCAGGCAGACCCACTGGTAGCCGCCGTCGCGCCGGGAGAGCCGCAGCTCGGCCCGGCCGCCCTCGGCGCTGGTGCGCTGGAGCAGCGCCAGGTCCTCGGGGTGCACCAGGTCGGCGAAGCGCTGCTGGCGCAGGGTGGCCCGGGGGCGGCCGAGCAGCCGGCAGAGCGCGTCGTTGACCCGGGTGAGCTGGCCCATCGCGTCGCCGTGCAGTTCGGTGATGGCCATCCCGCTGGGCGCGTACTCGAAGGCCTGCCGGAAGCTCTCCTCGCTGGCGCGCAGCGCCTGCTGCTCCTTCTCCAGCCTGGCCAGGGCGCGCTGCATCTCCGCGCGTAGTCTCGCGTTCCCGATGGCGATGGACGCCTGCAGCGAGAACATCTCCAGCGCCTCGCGGGTCCAGGCGCCGGGGCGCTTGCCGCTGCGCGGGCGGTCCACCGACAGCACGCCGAGCAGGTCGCCGCCGGCGCTGTACATCGGGGCGAGCAGGCCGTCGTTGGGGTGCCAGTCGTTGGCGTACACCGGCAGCGGGCCGTCGCCGGTCCAGGTCGGCACGTCGGAGGCGACCGCCCAGCCGCGGTCGTGCGGCAGGAAGCGCAGGGTGCCCCAGTGGTCGCAGACGCCCAGCAGCCGCTCCCAGGACTCCCGGGAGCCGACCTGGCCGAGCAGCACGGCGGGCCCGCCGAGGGCGCTCTCCTCGATCTCCCAGACCGCGGCGACCACCAGGTCGCCGTCCGGGCGGACCAGGCTGACCGCGGCGGCGTCGAATCCGAGCCCGTGCACGGCGCCCTCGACCACGGCCTGGAGCGTGCCGGCCAGGCTCCGGGCAGCGTTGAGGTCCGCCACGACCCGGTGCAAGGTGCGGAGGGTCGCGAGGCGGACGTAGGGCTCCGACTCGGCTTCCATGCGGGGGCTCCCCGGCTGCTTCGGATTGTTCGTGACTGGTTATCGTCCGATTGCCAGAAGAACTGAATCACAGGGAGCACTGCGATAGGCACGCTCGGTCAGCAATAGGTAGCGACTGTGACCCAAATCACAAGCGGATGGACCGGTTCGGGCGCTTTGAGTCATCCGATACCGGGACATTCCCTGCCTCCGGACCGCGCGACGGCCGCCCCGCGACGGGTGCGGCCGTGGTCCGGACCTCGGTCCGGCGGCCCGGCGGACCTACGACCAGGGCCCGATACCGGCGGCGGGACGGGACGACTACCGTGCCGTACGTGCACACCTCCCCACAACCCGCAGCCACCCCCGCCACCGCACCGGTCGCCTCCGCCGAGGACTTCCGGGCCGCGCTGGCCCAGCTCGCCGCCGGCGTGTCCCTGGTGACCGCCAACGACCCCGAGGACGGCGAGGACGTGGGCATGACCGCCACCTCGTTCCTCTCCGTCTCGCTGGAGCCGCCGCTGGTGCTGGTCTCGGTGCGCACGGAGTCCCGGATGGACGAGGTGCTGGAGCGGGCCGGGGTGTGGGCGGTGTCGCTGCTCGGCGAGGACCAGCGGGCGCTCGCCTCGCGGTTCGCCATGAAGGGCCGGCTCAGCGACCGGCTGCTGTTCGCCGACTCCCCGCACCGGACCGGGCCGCACTCCGGGGCGCCGCTGGTGGACGGGGCGCTGGCCACCGTCGAGTGCCGCACCGAGCAGCGGATCGCGGCCGGCGACCACGTCCTGGTGGTCGGCCGGGTGCTGGAGGCGCGGGTGACCGGTCCCGCCGAGCGGCCGCTGCTGTACTTCCGCGGCGGCTACCGCGGAATCGGCTGAGCCGCGGCCCGAACGGCCGCGCGAGAAAACGTCACTCCGGGCGGAGCCGGCTGCGGCCCTGCTTGAGCTCGGCGCGACGCCGCTTGTTGTCGAGCCGCCGCTCGACCATCCCCCGGCTGGGCTTGGTGGCCCGCCGGGCCTTCGGCGGCGGCGCGGTCGCCTCCCCCAGCAGCGACGCCAGGCGGGCCGCGGCCACCTCCCGGTTGCGCCACTGCGAACGGTGCTCGGAGGCCCGGACCACCAGCACCCGCCCGTCCACCAGCCGGCCGGCCAGCCGCTCCAGGGCGCGGGCCTTCCAGACCTCGGGCAGCGCGGCGCTGGCCGCCAGGTCGTAGCGCAGCTCGACCTGGGTGTCGGAGGTGTTGACGTGCTGGCCACCGGGGCCGGAGGAACGGGAGAAGCGCCAGACGAGCTCGGCGTCGGGGACGACCACCGACCCCCGTACGCGGATGGGCTCAGGCATGCGCCCATCATCCCGCGCCGCCGGGCCCCCGGTCACGCGGTTAATCGGCCCCGGCCGGTCGGGGGCGGCCCGCCGGTGCCGGACAATGGCGTACGTGATCGAGCTCGGCTACGCCCTCTCCAACCGGTTCCCCGACCCTCCGCAGACCGACTACCGGGACGCGTCGGTGCGCAGCCTGCGGTACGACCTGTTCTGCGGCGACGTCTACCTGGACCTGGACGGTGACGAGCTGTCCACCGCCTGGGGCTGGGTCCCGGTGCTGGACTTCGCCTGGGCGCTGTGCGACATCGTCGAGCAGCTGGACGCCGACCCGCAGGGCAGCCGGGCGGCCGCCGTGCAGACCGCCGACCTGGACTTCACCCAGAACACCGAGCTGCTGCGGTTCGCCCGCCGCTTCGGCTGGGTGGAGATCAGCGCCACCTGGCGCCGGGACGCCGAGCCGCTGGTCGTCCGCCACGCCGAACTGCGGCGGGAGGCCCGGGACTTCCTCCAGGACGTGCTCGCCGACCTGACCGACCTGCACGACGGGCTGGCCGACAATCCGGCGATCTGGACGGTCCAGGGGCGCTTCCCGCGGGTATGAGCGGCCGTGCGGCGCGGCCCCGGGCGACGCCGCACGGGCACCCGTACGGGGGCCCGGCCGGGCGGTTCACGCGATGGTTCGTGACAGAACTCGCCGCCCGGATGGAACCATGGACGGGCCGGTCCGCGTTCTCCCGGCAAAGCGACCGAAGGGACACCGAAAAAGCATGCCAGTGAGCCTCTCCAAGGGTGGCAACGTCTCGCTGACCAAGGAGGCCCCGGGCCTGACCGCGGTCACCGTCGGCCTCGGCTGGGACGTCCGCACCACCACGGGTGCCGAGTTCGACCTGGACGCCAGCGCGATCGTCCTCAACGAGGGCGGCAAGGTCTACTCCGACCGCCACTTCGTCTTCTTCAACAACACCAGCACCCCGGACAACAGCGTCGTCCACACCGGCGACAACCGGACCGGCGAGGGCGCCGGCGACGACGAGGCGATCAACGTCAACCTCGCCGCGCTGCCGGCCGACGTCACCAAGATCACCTTCCCGGTCTCGATCTACGACGCGGTCACCCGCGGCCAGAGCTTCGGCCAGGTCCGCAACGCCTACATCCGGGTGCTGAACGCCAACGGCGGCGCCGAGATCGCCCGCTACGACCTCTCCGAGGACGCGGCCACCGAGACCGCCATGATCTTCGGCGAGCTGTACCGCAACGGCGCCGAGTGGAAGTTCCGCGCGGTCGGCCAGGGCTACGCCTCCGGCCTGGTCGGCATCGCCCAGGACTTCGGCGTCAACGTCTGACCCGACGCCACCGGCGTTGTGCGCAACGGGCGGTGGCCGGAACCCACGGGGGTCAGGGACCCCCCATCCCTTGTTTGCTCCCCACCCCG
>NZ_JBXQQB010000006.1:305946-370253 GCF_057220535.1 Kitasatospora sp. NEAU-CNBT7
CACCTTTGTTTTGGGGAGCAGTGGGGGTTTCCCGCCCTCTGGGGGTCCGGCCCACCGCCCGTCCGTCGTGCGCGCCGCGCCCGGCCGCTCAGGCCCGGCCGGACCTCAGCTCGGGCAGCTCCAGCAGCTCGGTCTCGTCCTCCGGGGTCAGGTCGACCACCTCGGGGCGGCCGTGGTCCGGCTCGGCCTCCTCGGAGCGCCGGGCCGGCTGCTCGGCCGGCTGCTCGCCCGCCAGGGCCGGCGGCACGGCGTAACGGGCACTCGCGGCGAGCGCCTCGTCGCCGACCACGTCCGCCAGGTCGCCCACCGAGGGTGCCGGGGCGGCGGCCCGGACCGCGGCCGCGCGGGCCGCGCCCTGGCGGCCGAAGAAGCTGAAGCCGGAGCCCCGGCCGCCACCCGCCTGGGCGGGGCGCGGCCGCTGCCGCTCGGCACCGCCCGCCGCCGCCGTCGCGGCGGGGGTGAGCCCCTGGCCCGCCGTGGCGGCGCCGGGGGCCGCCAGCACCGGCCGCTCGGGGGCGGCGGCGACCGCCGGGCGCTCGGCGCGCTCACGGACCGGGGCCGCCGGGGCCGCCGGGGCCGTCCGGGCCACCGCGCCCGCGGCGACCAGCTCCGGCAGGTAGGGGCGGGTCGCGAGCGCGGCCCGGCTCTCGCTCTCCCGGCGCGCCTCGGCCGCGCCGGCCTTGCGCTCCAGCTGCCGCAGCACGGCCGCGGCGCGCACGTACGCGGCCGGGGTGACGGGGTGGGCGGGCCGGGAGGCGGCCAGCGCGCGCTGGGCCGCCTCCGCCTCCTTGAGCGCCTGCTCGGCGACGGCCACCGCGCGTTCGCGCAGCAGCCGGGCGATCTGGGTCTCGGCCTTCGCCAGCCGCGACTTCTCCGCCGTCAGCCGGCGTCCGAACCTGGTCGCCCGCTCCTCGGCCACCTCGGCCGCGTACTCGGCCTCGGCGAGCTGCTCCTCGTACCGCTCCTCGGCCCGCAGCCGCTGGACGATGGCGAGCTGGGCGGCGGCCCGGGCGGCCTTGTCGCGCTGGCGCAGCACCATGCCGAGGCCGATCGCGGCGAAGACCGCCGCGACACCCACCGACCGGGCCACGATCTGGTCCGGACTCGCCACCAGGGCGGCGAGCGCCGCGATGACGAGAACACCGGTGGCGGCCGGGGGCAGCGACCGGCCGAGGAACGAGGAATGACGGTGGCGTCCGCGAGACATGCCAAAGAAACTAGCGTGCGAATTGGGCCGCTGTCAGCCGCGCCACTCATTCAGCCCTTGACATTTCCGCGCCACTACTCCGCGCCCCGACCGGACTACGGTCGGCGACCGGCGCCGGGCGGGCGGGCCCGGGCGGGACCGGTCCGGACCGGGCGGCGGCGGACGGCGGTGGGCGCCCGGGGTCAGCGGTGGGCGGCGGGACGGCCGGGCGGGGCGCCGTTGTGGTCCTCGGGGAGCCGGCAGATGTGCTGGAGCCAGAGCGCCACCGCGATCACCGCCGCACCCGCCAGGACCGCGAAGCCGGCCGTGATCGCCTGCGAGCGGCGGACCGCGATGTCCAGCTGGCCGAGCAGCACCACCCCGATGCCCGCGTAGACGCCCGACACCACCGCCGACACCAGCGCGCTGGCCTGGCCGAGCACCAGGGCCCGGGCCGCCCCCAGCGGGTCGACGCCCTTGGCGTCCGGCCGCCGCTCGCGCACCGCCTTCAGGCGGGACCGCAGCGAGAGCGCGGTCGCCAGCAGGACCACCGCGATCCCGGCGAGCACGATGGGCGCGAAGACCGGCACGCCGGGCAGCGTGCCGCGCGCGTCCCACACCTTGGCACCGGCCCAGGACAGCACCGCGGCCACTGCGGCGATACCGAGCAGCAGGCGGAGACGGAGCGGCTTCACGCGGAGGGGGTCCTTCCCGACGATCCCGGCGGCCGGGGGCGGGCCCCCGGCCAGGACACCGTACCGGGCCGAGCCCCCGCAGTACTTACTCGTACGGCCGTGACCGGTCGAAGGTTCCCGGGCCGCCCGCGGGCGGGGCCACCGGGCCCGCGGGCGGCCGGCGCACGGCCGCCCGGCGCACGGCCACCCGGTACCGGACGCGGACGCCCTACTCGGGGAGGGTGAGCCGGATGTCCTCGCGGCGCCACACCACCTGGCCGGGCTGGCCGGCCAGCGCGTCCAGCAGCGGGCCGACCGGGCCCTGGCCCGGCACCTCGGCGGACGGGTCGGCGTCCTGCCAGGGCGCGAGCACGAACGCCCGCTGGTGCGCCCGCGGGTGCGGCAGCAGCAGGACCGGGTCCTCGCTCACCACCCCTTCGTAGGACAGGATGTCGACGTCCAGGGTGCGCGCGCCCCAGCGGACCTCGCGGACCCGGCCGAAGGCGTCCTCGACCGCGTTGGCGCGGTCCAGCAGGTCGCGCGGCGGCAGGCTGGTGCGCAGCACGGCGACGGCGTTGAAGTAGTTCGGCTGCTCGGCGGGGCCGCCGAGGGCCTCGGTCTCGAACACGGCGGACACCGCGGTGATCCTGATGCCGGGGGTGTCCGCGAGCGCGTCCACGGCGCCCTGCAGGGTCTCCAGCCGGTTGCCGAGGTTGCTGCCGAGGGCGACCACGGCGGAGCGCGTGGTGTGCAGGGTGGATTCGGCGCAGTCCACCCGGCGCTCCAGGTCGAACGTGGTCGGCGTGGCGGTCGGGTCGCTGGTGCTCATCAAGATCCCTCTGCTCGGGGCGGCGGGAGGCTGCGGCCGCTGGAGATGGGGGCGGCGCACGTCATGCGCGGCCCCGGTGAATGGTGACGGTGACGTCGTCGAACGGGACGGTGATCGGGGCGTCCGGCTTGTGCACGGTCACCTCGACCTCCTCGACGGCCTCGTGGGTGAGGCACTGGTCCGCGATCCGCTGGGCGAGGGTCTCGATCAGATCGACCGGCTCACCGGCGATGACGGCGGTGACCTCCTCCGCGATGACGCCGTAGTGGGCCGTGCGCGTGAGGTCGTCGCCCGCGGCGGCCGGCCGGGTGTCCAGGTGGAGCACGAGGTCGACGACGAAGGTCTGGCCCTCGATCCGCTCGCGCTCGAAGACGCCGTGGTGGCCCCGGGCACGCAGGCCCCGCAGGGTGACGCGGTCCAGCAAACGAATCACTTCTCCCAGATTCGGCCCCTGCGCAGGGCAGGGTGGTGGCGGGCTCCGTCGCCCGCTGCCCCCGAATCTACCCGCGAGCAAGGACACCGCCTGACCGTCTACCCGGCACGGCGGGGCGCCACGCACGCCGAATCGGCGATTGACGTGAACGTTCGGTGCCGCCCGGCGGACATCCGCGCGGCCTACGGCACCCGCTCGGGTACGGCCGCCCGGGTCAGTCCTCGTCCTCGTCGTCGCCGCTGGTCAGGACGGGTGAGCCGTGGTGCGACCAGAGCCGCCAGCCGTCGGCCGTGCGGCGGAACAGGTTGGTCGAGACGACCTTCCCGCCGACCAGCGGGCCGAGCTCGCCCTCCTCCTCGGCCTCGCCGCCGGAGAGGATGTTCTCGGTGCAGGTGACCAGCGCCACGTCACCCTGGACCTCCACCTCGACGTCGGTCAGGAAGAACTGGATGTACTCCGTGTTCATCATGATCAACATGTACGAACGGGTGACCTGCGCCCGCCCGCGCAGCACCGGCCAGCCGGGGTGCACGCAGACCACGCCGGTCTTGTCGTCCGCGTCGGACGGGCCCAGCCAGATCGACTCGACGGCCTCCAGGTCGCCGGTCTCCAGCGCCTCGTAGAGGGCCCGGTTGGCGGCCAGGACCGCCTCGCGGTCCGACTCCGGAGCCGCGGCCGGGTTGCTGCTCCGGTCGTTGCCGCTCGCCGCTTCTGCCACGCCTTACCCCCTCTGTGCGGCCCGTTCCCAGGCCGCGACCACTCGTACGGCGTCGGCCGTGCCGGCGACGTCGTGCACCCGGACGGCCCAGGCGCCGGCCCGGGCGGAGAGCACCGACACGGCCGCCGTGGCGTCGTCGCGCTGCCGGGCCGGGCGAGGCTCCCCGGTTTCCGGGTTGGCGAGCAGCGTACCCAGGAAGCGCTTGCGGGATGCGGCGACGAGGACGGGGCGGCCGAGCGCGGTCAGCGCGTCGAGCCGACCGAGCAGCGCCCAGTTGTGCTCGCTGGTCTTGGCGAAGCCGAGGCCCGGGTCGAGGATCAGCTGCTCCTCCTTGACGCCCGCGGCCAGCAGCGCCGCCATCCGGGCGGCCAGCTCCGCGGTGACGTCGGCGACCACGTCGCCGTAGACCGCGAGGCTGTCCATGTCCGCCGACTGGCCGCGCCAGTGCATCACCACGAACGGCGCGCCGGTGGCGGCCACCACCTCGGCCATCGCCGGGTCGGCGAGGGCGCCGGAGACGTCGTTGACCAGGCGGGCGCCGGCGGCGACGGCCTGCTCGGCGACGCGGGCCCGCATGGTGTCGATGGAGACCGTCACCCCGGCGGCGGCCAGCTCCCGGACCACCGGGACCACCCGGCGCAGCTCCTCCTCCTCGGTGACCCGCTGCGCGCCCGGGCGCGTCGACTCGCCGCCGACGTCCACCAGGTCCGCCCCACGGGCCGTCAGTGCCAGGCCGTGGGCGACCGCGGCGGCCGGGTCGAGCCACAGGCCGCCGTCGGAGAAGGAGTCGGGGGTGACGTTGACGACGCCCATGACGGCGCAGCGTCCGAGTGCGGGGAGACCGGGGAGAGGGTTGTTCATGGGGTCATTATCGAGCGGCGGGTGGGGGGAGGAGCGAAAACGGACGACGGATGACAGATTCTGAAATCTGTCATCCGTCGTCCGTTTTCCGTCCTTCGGTGCCCGTCAGGCCGCCTCGGTCACCGCACCGACCGTCGCCGTCTCCGGCATCAGCCCCTGCCGCTGCCGCTTGCGTCCGAACCGCGGCATCCCCAGCGTGATGAAGGCCTCCGCCTGCATCGCCGCGAAGCCGATCCGCGGCAGGTCCCGGGTCTGCGGGTAGACCAGGAACCGCGGCTCCCACTCCGGCTGGAACTTGGCGTTGAACTTGTACAGCGACTCGATCTGGAACCAGCGCGAGAGGAACACCAGCAGCCCGCGCCAGGCGCGCAGCACCGGCCCCGCGCCGATCCGCTCACCGCGCGCCAGCGCCGAGCGGAACATCGCGAAGTTCAGCGACACCCGCCGCACACCGAGCGCCGGCACCTCCTGCAGCGCCGCCACGATCAGCAGCTCGTTCAGGCCCGGATCGGCCTCCCGGTCACGCCGCATCAGCTCCAGCGAGATCCCGTCCGGCCCCCACGGCACGAAGTGCAGCACCGCCTTGAGGTCGTCGCCCGGCGCGCCGGAGGCGGCCGTACCGGCGTCGCCCTCGGCCGACTCGGGCGCCTTGTGCGCGGTGACCACCACGCAGTCGTCGTCCCCGATGTCGCCGAAGCGTCCGAGCGCCATCGAGAACCCGCGCTCGGTGTCGGTACCGCGCCAGCGTGCCGCCGCGTCCGCGATCTGCCGCTTCTCCGCCTGCGTCAGGTCGCCGACCCGGCGCACCTTGCAGGAGTAGCCGTTGCGCTCGATCCGCTTGACCATCTGCCGCACGTTGCGCATCGCGCGACCCGACAGCGAGAAGGCCGAGGTGTCGACGATCGCCTCGTCGCCGAGCTCCAGCGCGTCCAGCCCCGCCTCGCGGGTCCAGACCTCGCCGCCGACCTCGCTGCACCCCATCACGGCCGGCACCCAGGCGTGCTCGCGCGCCTCGGCCATGAAGACCTTGATCGCTCCGGGCCAGGCCTCCACGTCACCCACCGGGTCCCCGGAGGCCAGCATCACGCCGGACACCACCCGGTAGGAGATCGCCGCCTTGCCGGAGGGCGAGAACAGCACGCTCTTGTCCCGGCGCAGCGCGAAGTACCCGAGCGAGTCCCGCTGCCCGTGCCGGGCCAGCAGCTCGCGGACCCGGACCTCGTCCTCGGGGGTCAGCTCGGGCTCGGGCTTCTCCGGCCGCAGCGCCAGGTACCCGGTGGTGAAGGCGGTCAGCAGCCCGAGGGCGCCGAGCGAGTACGCCACCAGGTCGCTGATCCGGTCGCTGCCGTACCGGATCGGGCCGTCGAAACCGAACAGCCCGTAGAGCGTCTCCTGGAAGCGTTCGACCAGGCTCGGGTCACCGAGCTCGGACTTCGGGTGGACCGAGACGATCAGCAGGCCGAGGCCGATGCTGACCATCCCCATCACGACCAGGTTGGCCACCGCCCGCCAGCGGGTGCGCGGGTCGGCCTTCGCGTAGAACTCCCTGCGGTGCACGAGCACCACGGCGAACAGCACCAGTGCGACCACGCACGGCCCGGGCTGGTGCCAGCGCAGCGCCTGCAGCGCGGCGCCGAGCGGCAGCAGGACGCAGACCGCCCGCCAGGCCCGGCGCTTGCGGCGGCGCAGGGCGTGCGCCAGCAGCACCAGCAGGATGCCGATCATCAGGGTGCCGACCGCGGCCAGCGTGGTGGTCGTCCCGGGCAGCTGCCCGGCGAAGGTGTGCACCTTGGTGTGGCGCAGCTTGGGGAAGACCGCGCTGCAGATGTCCAGCAGCCCGATCAGCAGGCAGGCGTAGCCGATCGCGCCCGGCAGCCAGGCGCGCGGGACGGAGGCGGCTTGGGTACGGAGCGTCTGCAGACCCCGGCGGCGGGGCTGCTCGGACGACGGCTCAACGGACACGGGAACGCTCATGGAAGCTCAGCCTAGAGGCTGTCCGGGACTGTCCTGTCACTCCGGAGGAGGAACTGTGATGGACCTTCATGGCTATTCCTTGGTCTGGCAAACCGCACGTCAAGAAAGCCCCAACGGCCGGTACGGACCGGCCCGGGACGCGGGGCTCCCCGGCCGTCGGAGCCTGGGGACGGGTGATGCCGGGTCCGCTCCGGACCGGCGGGACGGCCGGTCCGGGACGCACTTCGGCAGCGCGAAAAACAGGAGACAGGTGCCACCGGCGATGGCACCGGCATGGGTCCAGCATGGCCGCACCGGCACCGAAAGACCCCCGCCGACGCGTTTCCACACGGTGGACGACGCATTCTAGGGGTTCGGTTGCGCCCGTTCGCAGGCGGCGACCCCCCGGCCCGCGACCGACGCCCCACCGACGCCCCACCGGCGCCCCACCGGCGCCCCACCGGCCCCGCCGGCACCGGTCGGCCCACACCTGACGCCCGGTCAGACCAGCCCCGCTGGCCGCACCCCACCACCCGGCGCACGATGAACCCTGGCCCGACAACTTCCCCAGGGAGGGCGACCCCGGATGAAACTGACCAGCACCGCGCTGGTGTACTCGCTGAGCGTACTGGCCGTCGTCGGCCTGGTCGCCACCCTCTGGCTGTGGCCCCGGCTGGCCGGGCAGCGCCCGCTCCCGATGCTCGGCCGGCTCGGCCTGCTGACCGTGGTTCAGGTCTCGGTGCTGGCCGTGCTCGCGCTCTCGGTGAACAACTCCTTCGGCTTCTACACCTCCTGGGACGACCTGCTGCGCCCCGGCGGCGCCCCGCTCGCGCTGGCCGGGTCCTCGTCCCCCCGCGGCGCCCCGCCCGACCCCGCGAAGCTGGTCGAGCCGACCACCGAGGGCGGCATGGAGACCGTGAAGGACCTGCTCCCGCCGGGCACTCCGGAGGAGGTGGGCAAGGTGGAGTCGGTCCGGGTGAACGGCCCCGAGTCCGGCCTCTCGGACCAGGTGTTCGTCTACCTGCCCCCGGAGTACTTCTCCCCGCAGTACGCCAAGGTGCGCTTCCCGGCCGTGCTGGCGATCGGCGGCTTCCCCGGCACGTCCCTGCACCTGCTCGACAGCCTGCAGCTGCCGCAGACGGAGTCCGCGCTGCACAAGGCCGGGCGGACCCTGCCCGCCGTCGTGGTGATGGCCCGCCCGACCGTCGCACCGCCCCGCAACACCGAGTGCGTGGACGTCGTCGGCGGTCCGAAGACCGAGACCTGGTTCGGCAAGGACCTGCCGACCGCGATCCGCTCCGCCTACCGGGTCGGCCACTCGGAGGCCACCTGGGGGGTGCTCGGGTACTCCACCGGCGGCAGCTGCGCGCTGCGCCTGGCGATGCGGCACCCCGAGTACTTCTCCGCGGCGGCCGCCCTGCACGCGGACTACGAGGTGCCCAACGACAGCTTCACCGGCGGGGACCTCTTCCACGGGGACACCGCGCTGGCCAACCAGTCGGACCTCACCTGGCGGCTGCAGAACCTGCCGGCCCCGCGGACCTCGCTGCTGGTGGTCAGCACCAGGACCGAGGAGAACTACAAGGCGACCGAGGACTTCCTCGCGGTGGCCAAGCAGGTGGCCGACGCCCACCCCGAGTTCAAGGTCGAGTCGAACTTCCTGGACGACGGCGGCCACAACTTCGACGCCTGGAAGCGCGAGCTGCCGGCCGCCCTGGAGTGGATGAGCGACCGGCTGAGCACCTTCGAGTGGATCAGCGAGCGCGACGGCGCCCAGTAGCGGATCCTCCCCACCACCCGGCAGTGGGAGGGCTGCTTGTAGCTGACTAGGATCTCTATGAGGCGTGTTGGACGACGACGTTGGGCGGATCCCCCCCACCACGCGGCGTGGCCCGGCCGCTTCGAAGCGGCCGGCCACTGCCGTCGGGTGTACGGGCCATCGCCGTCGGGTGTACCGACCGCAGGCCGGCCCGGCCGGGTCAGCGGCCGATGATCAGGCTCATCGCCTCGGCACGGGTGGCCGGGTCACGCAGCTGGCCGCGGACGGCGGAGGTGGTGGTGGTCGCGCCGGGCTTGCGGATGCCGCGCATCGACATGCACATGTGCTCGCACTCGATCACCACGATGGCGCCGCGCGGCTCCAGGATCCGCATCAGCGAGTCGGCGATCTGGCTGGTGAGCCGCTCCTGCACCTGGGGGCGGCGGGCGAACACGTCGACCAGCCGGGCCAGCTTGGACAGCCCGGTGATCTTGCCGGTGACGGCGGGGATGTACCCGACGTGGGCGACGCCGCGGAACGGCACCAGGTGGTGCTCGCAGGTGGAGAACACCTCGATGTCCTTGACCAGCACCAGCTCGTCGTGGCCGAGGTCGAAGGTGGTGGTCAGGACGTCCTCCGGGCGCTGCCGCAGCCCCGCGAATATCTCCTGGTAGGCCCGGGCAACGCGGGCCGGGGTCTCCAGCAGGCCCTCGCGGTCCGGGTCCTCGCCGACCGCGATCAGCAGTTCGCGGACCGCGTTCTCGGCACGCTTCTGGTCGAAGGGCCCCACGACGGCTTCGCCCTCAAGGGTCACCGGGTCGATCATTCGTGCCTCGCTTGGCAGACGGAGTGGAGGGGGACGGTCCGGCGGAGGCGGTCCGACACGAGCGGTCGGGCCGGGGCCCACCGGGCCCGGTATCGGCCCGACATCGGGCCGAGCAGCACGGATGCCGCGCCTCCAGGGTACAAACCCCGGTGACGCGGCATCCATTCCGTACGGCCGGCCCGCGGTGGCGGGCCGGGTGGCTCAGCTCTCGGCCGGGCCCTCGGGCAGCTTGTGCACGTCCACCGACGGGGAGTCGACGGCCGGCACGGCGATGCCGTTGCTGAGCGCCAGCTCCTTCGGCGACTGCACCGGCGGGCGGGTGGAGGGGGTACGCCGGGAGGAGCCCGTCCAGGCCGGACGGTGCGGGCGCTTGATCACGTGGGTGAAGACCTCCGCGATCTGCTCCTTGTTCAGCGTCTCCTTCTCCAGCAGCTCCAGGACGAGGTTGTCGAGCACGTCGCGGTTCTCGACCAGGATCTCCCAGGCCTCGTTGTGCGCCGTCTCGATCAGCTTCTTGACCTCCTCGTCCACCAGCCCGGCGACCTCTTCCGAGTAGTCGCGCTGGTGACCCATCTCACGGCCGAGGAAGGGCTCGGACTCGCTGGAGCCGAACTTGATCGCACCCAGGCGCTCGCTCATGCCGTACTGGGTGACCATGGCCCGCGCGGTGGCGGTGGCCTTCTCGATGTCGTTCGAGGCGCCGGTGGTCGGGTCGTGGAAGACCAGCTCCTCCGCCGCCCGGCCGCCCAGCATGTAGGCCAGCTGGTCGAGCATCTCGTTGCGGGTGGTGGAGTACTTGTCCTCGTCCGGCAGCACCATGGTGTAGCCGAGCGCCCGGCCCCGGGACAGGATGGTGATCTTGTGCACCGGGTCGGAGTAGTTGCACGCCGCCGCCACCAGGGCGTGGCCGCCCTCGTGGTACGCCGTGATCTTCTTCTCCTTGTCGGACATGATCCGGCTGCGCTTCTGCGGGCCGGCCACCACGCGGTCGATGGCCTCGTCCAGGATGAGGTTGTCGATCAGCTTCTTGTCCGAGCGGGCGGTCAGCAGGGCCGCCTCGTTCAGGACGTTCGACAGGTCGGCACCGGTGAAGCCGGGGGTGCGCTTGGCGACGGCCGAGAGGTCGACGTCGGGCGCGATCGGCTTGCCCTTCTGGTGCACCTTGAGGATGTCCAGCCGGCCCTGCAGGTCGGGCCGGTCGACCGCGATCTGCCGGTCGAAGCGGCCCGGGCGCAGCAGCGCCGGGTCGAGGATGTCCGGGCGGTTGGTGGCGGCGATCAGGATGACGCCGCCCTTGACGTCGAAGCCGTCCATCTCGACCAGCAGCTGGTTGAGGGTCTGCTCGCGCTCGTCGTGGCCGCCGCCGAGGCCCGCGCCGCGGTGCCGGCCGACGGCGTCGATCTCGTCGACGAAGATGATCGCCGGCGCGTTCGCCTTGGCCTGCTCGAACAGGTCGCGGACCCGGGAGGCACCGACACCGACGAACATCTCGACGAAGTCGGAGCCGGAGATCGAGTAGAACGGGACGCCCGCCTCGCCGGCCACGGCGCGCGCGAGCAGGGTCTTGCCGGTGCCGGGCGGGCCGTAGAGCAGCACACCCTTGGGGATCTTGGCACCGACGGCCTGGAACTTCGACGGCTCCTGCAGGAACTCCTTGATCTCCTGGAGCTCCTCCACCGCCTCGTCCGCGCCGGCCACGTCGGAGAACGTGGTCTTCGGGGTGTCCTTGGTGAGCAGCTTGGCCTTGGACTTGCCGAACTGCATGACCCGGGAGCCGCCGCCCTGCATCTGGTTCATCAGGAACAGGAAGACCAGGACGATGATGACGATCGGCAGCATCGACAGCAGCAGACTCATGAAGGTCGACTGCTTCTCGGGGCTGATGGTGTAGTTGTCGGGCAGCTGACCGGACTTGAACTGGTCCTGCAGCGTGTTCGACACGTTCGTGGCCTGCGTGTCGGACACGTAGGAGGCCTGGAACTTGGCGCCCGAGGGCTGCTTGCCGGAACCGTTGGCCGGGAGCTTCTGCCCGTCCTTGAGCTGGATCTTGATCAGATTCGAGTCACCAGTGGTGATCTCCGCCGACTTCACCTGGTTGCCGTTGATGGCGGCAATCACCTGGCCGGTGTCCACCGTCTTGTAGCCGCCCGAGTCGGAGACGACCTGCATCAGCACAACGACGGCGAGAGCGGCCAGCACGATCCACATGATCGGCGCACGGAAGTATCGCTTGACGTCCATCCATGCGGGGCGTTGCCGCCCCGTCCCTCCTGCCACTCAACGGCGCTGCGCGGCCGAGGGGCCGCGGGCGCATACCGGGTATGTGCTCATGAGAAGAGCGGTTTATTGGACCGTACCGCAGTCCCACTCGCCTGCGGCGAGAGCACGACGACACGACGTATTTTCCTACCCCGGCTCAACGGGTGGGAACGGTGCACCGTTCCCACCCGTAGCCCGAACGGTTCAGCGGGTCGTTCAGCCGCCGTAGACGTGCGGCGCCAGGGTCCCGATGAAGGGCAGGTTGCGCAGCTTCTCCGCGTAGTCCAGGCCGTAACCGACCACGAACTCGTTCGGGATGTCGAAGCCGACGTACTTGACGTCGATGGTGACCTTCGCCGCATCCGGCTTGCGCAGCAGGGTGCAGACCTCGAGCGAGGCCGGGCCGCGCGAGCCCAGGTTGCCCAGCAGCCAGGACAGGGTCAGGCCGGAGTCGATGATGTCCTCGACGATCAGGACGTCCCGGCCGGCGATGTCGGTGTCCAGGTCCTTGAGGATCCGCACCACGCCGGAGGACTTGGTGCCCATCCCGTACGAGGAGACGGCCATCCAGTCCATGGTCACCTGCGAGTGCAGGGCCCGGGCCAGGTCGGCCATCACCATCACGGCGCCCTTCAGCACGCCGACGATCAGCAGGTCCTTGCCGGCGTAGTCGCGGTCGATCCGCTCGGCCAGCTCGGCCAGCTTGGCGTCGATCTCGTCCTTGCTGATGAGCACCTTCGCCAGGTCGGCGCCCATGTCGTTCTGATCCACCGGGGATACGTCCTCAAACGTTCGGGGTCTGGGTTCGGCGGCGGCCCTGGGACCGGCGGACGGGCTCACGCCCGCCGGTCGCCCTGTCGCCGAAAGACCAGCGTGCCACACCGGCGGACGGCTTCCACTCCCCCGGGTAGGTGCAGCGGGCCCTGACCGCGCCAGCCGGTGACCAGCAGGTCCACCGCTTCGAGGTGACGGGCGAACAGGTCCCCGGCCGGGCAGCCCGCGCGCAGCGCCGCCCGGCGCAGCACCCGGCGGCGCACGGCGGGGGGCAGCGCGGTGAGTTTGCCGACGTCCAGGGCGCCTTCGGCGGTCCGCAGGTCCGGCTCGGCGAGGGCGGCCCACTGGTCGAGGGCGTCGGCGTCGTCGCGGAACAGGCGGGCGGTCCGGGCCAGCGCCTCGACCACACCGCCGCCCAGGTGCTTCTCCAGCACCGGCAGGACTTCGTGGCGGACCCGGGACCGGGTGTAGGCGGGGTCGGTGTTGTGCGGGTCGTCCCAGACCGGGATCGCCTGGGCGGCGCAGGCCTGCCGGGTGGCGGCGCGGTCCAGTTCCAGCAGCGGGCGGCGGTAGCGGCCCTTGTGGGCCGGCATCCCGGCCAGCGAGCGGGCGCCGGAGCCGCGGGCCAGCCCCAGCAGGACCGTCTCGGCCTGGTCGTCGCGGGTGTGGCCGAGCAGCACGGCGAGCGCCCCGAGCCGGTCGGCGGCCTCGTCGAGGGCGGCGTAGCGGGCGTCGCGGGCGGCGTTCTCCGGGCCGCCGTCCCGGCCGACCCGGACGGTGACCGCCTCGACCGGCTCCAGCCCGAGCTCGCCGAGGCGTTCGGCCACCTGCCCGGCGCGCTCGGCCGACCCCGCCTGCAGGCCGTGGTCGACGGTGACGGCGCCGACCCGCAGGCCGAGCTTGGGCGCCTCGAAGGCGGTGGCGGTGGCCAGCGCCATCGAGTCGGCGCCGCCGCTGACCGCGACCAGCACCAGCGGGGAGCCCGGCGCGGCGGGCGTGCGGGGCAGGCCGGAGGGGTGGCGGCGGGCGTTGCCGATCAGGGTGGTGGCGCCGGCCAGCGCGGCCTCGGGCGCGGTGGCCGGCCGCAACCGGGGGGCGCGGGGCGGCGAGCCGGGTACGACGCCGGCCTCGGCGGCGAGCTCGGCGAGGGTACGGCGGACGGCGAGGCGTATCGCCGCGACAGCAGGATGTGGGCCCACGGGGATGCACTCCTTGGCGGAGGGGGGAACGGGCAGGCCGGAGGCAGCGCCGCCGGGTACGGGGAGACCCGGTCAGCTCTCTGTCACCATGCGCTCACAGATGGTCGCAGAATCCGGTCACCGGCTACGCCACCCGCGCCACCGGTACGACCACCGTCCCACGTACGGGTGAATGGAAAAACGTTCATTCGGACTCCGTCTGTACGGCTGAGCCACCCTGGTGGGCGTCCGGCGCCACCCGTTCGGCGGGCCCGGCCCGGCGGACCGGTTGACCGGCCGCGGGCACCGGGCACCGGGCACCGGGCGCGGAGGTTCAGCCGACCACCCGGGCCACCCAGGCCGCCGGGTCGTGGATCTCGTCCTTGGTCGGGAGGGTGTTCGGCGAGGTCCAGACCCGGTTGAAGCCGTCCATCCCGGCCCGGTCCACCACACCGCGGACGAACACCGCGCCGTCCTGGTACTGGCGCAGCTTGGCGTCCATCCCCAGCAGCCGGCGCAGCACCAGGTCGAGCCGGCCGGCGCCGCGGTCCCGGCGCTGCTGGAACTTCTCCCGGATCTCGGCCACCGAAGGCACCACGGCCGGGCCGACCCCGTCCATCACCACGTCGGCGTGGCCCTCCAGCAGCGACATCACCGCGGTGAGCCGGGAGAGGATCTCGCGCTGCGCGGGGGACTGGACGGCCTCCAGCAGGGTGCCGGGCCCCGAGCCGTCGCCGCGGCCGCCGAGGCCCGGGACGGCGCCGCCGAACGCCTCCCTGGCCCGCTCCAGCAGCGCGCCCGGGTCGACGTCGGCCTGCGCCAGGAAGGCCTGCACCTCGGACTGGATGTGGTCGCGCAGCCAGGGCACCGCGGTGAACTGGGTGCGGTGGGTCTCCTCGTGCAGGCAGACCCAGAGCCGGAAGTCGTGCGGGTCGACGTCCAGCTCGCGCTCGACGTGCACGATGTTCGGCGCGACCAGCAGCAGCCGCCCGGGGCCCGGCAGGTCCGGCCCGCGGCGGGGCTTGTCGAACAGGCCGGCCGGGCTGTCCGGCGGCGCCGGCAGCTCGGCGGGGGCGAAGGTCTCGTACTGGCCGAGCACCTTGGTGGACAGGAACGCCAGCACCGCGCCGACCTCGACGCCGGTGGCCTTCTCCCCCAGCGAGCCGATCATCGCCGTGCCGGCGCCGTCGCCCCGGCGGGCCTGCAGCTTGTCCACCAGCGGCTGGACGATGGTGCGGAAGCCCGCCACGTTGGCCCGCACCCAGCCCGGCCGGTCGACCACCAGCACGGGGGTGGCCGGGGCGTCCGCCAGCACGCTGGAGTTCATCCGGGTGAACGCCCGGACGTGCTCCTCGGCCTCCAGCGCGTGCCGGCGCAGCTCGGCGACGACGGTCCTGGCCTCTTCCCGGGAGACCGCCGGGCCGGGCCGGACCAGCCGGGTCGCCGTCGCGACCGCGAGATCCCAGTCGACCATGTCTGCCCTGCCGCTCGCGCTCGTCATGCCCTCACGGTACGTGCTGGGGCGCGCCCGGGGGAGGGAGCGGGCACCGGGACACCCCAGGGCCGGGCCCGGCGCCGTCCCCGCGGGCCCCGGCGCGGGCGCAGGGAGGGCGGCGGGGACGGGGCGTCAGTGGCAGCCGCACCCGGCGAGCTTGGCGACGATCCGGTCGACGGCGGCCCGGGCCTGGTCGGCCCCGGCCGGCGTCCTGGTCATCATCGCGAACACCAGGACCCGCCCGTCGGTGTCCACCACGGTGCCGGCCAGGGTGTTGACGAAGTCCAGGGTGCCGGTCTTGGCCCGGACGATGCCGGACGCCTCGGCCGCGCCCGACCTGGGCCCGAACCGGCTGAGCAGGGTGCCGGTGAAGCCGGCGATCGGCAGGCCGGTGAGGACCGGCCGCAGCTCCGGGTGGTCGGGGGCGGCGGCCAGCGAGAGCAGCTTGACCAGGGTGGCCGGCGGGATCAGGTTGGCCTTGCTCAGCCCGCTGCCGTCGTTGAGCTGCAGGCCGGCGGTGGACACCCCGAGCTTGGCCAGCGCCTGGGTGACGGCCCCGGCGGCGCCCGGGAAGCTGGCGGGCTGCTGGGCGGCGATGGCGACCTGCCGGGCGACGCCCTCGGCGATGGTGTTGTCGGAGTGGGTGAGCAGCCGTTCGATCAGCCGGGCCAGGGTGGGCGAGGCGACGTCGGCGAGCGGCTTGGCGTCGGCGGCCGCGGCGGCCTGGGCGGGGCGGCCCTGGACCGTGACGCCCTGCGCCTTTAGCTGGGCCACGAAGGCGTCCGCCGCCTGGGCGGCCGGGTCGGTGACCCGGGCGGGCGCCTCGGACAGCGACCTCGGCTCGACCTTGCCCTCGTCCACCATCAGCGGGCTGACCGGCGCGACGTTGTAGTCGTCGTTCTCCATGTGCCGGAGCTGGCCGGTGTAGAGCGAGGTGTCGTAGCCGAGCTTCACCGAGGTGACGCCGGCCGCCTTCAGCGCGGCGGCGGTCTGCGCGGCCAGGTCGGTCAGCGAGGCGGGGGCGTTGTCCGGGTCGACCGGGAGGCCGCCGATCTGCACCTGGTCGGCGGGGAGCGCGGTGAGGGTCGGGTCGCCGCCGCCGACCAGGGTGATCTCGTCCGGCTTGGCGCCGGTGACCACCCGGGTGTGGATCCGGTGGTCCGCGGGGAGCAGCGACAGCGCCGCGACCGAGGTGGCGAGCTTGGTGGTGGAGGCCGGGGTGGCCGGGGTGTTCTCGCCGGAGCCGTACAGGAACGTGCCGGTGGCGGCGTCGCCGACGGCGAAGTTCAGGGTGCCGAGCGACTTGTCCTGCAGCAGCGGCGCGAGCGCCTGCTGCAGGCCCTGGGTGGTGGGCAGGGTGTCGGCGGCGTCGGCCACCGGTGCCAGCACGGCGCTGCCCGGCGGCGGCGCCGCCTCGGCCGACGGCTTCGCGCTGCCGGCGGCCGGCGGGGGCGACGGTGCGGCGAGCGCCCGCTGCGTGCCCGCCGTCAGGCCCGAGGTAACGAGCGCCGCCCCCAGTACACCCGCGACGGCCGCCCTGCGCCCTCGCCCCACCCCAGCACCAGCGTTCACCGACAGGCCCCTTTCCTGAGCACACCTTGACGTAGGAGACACTTGGATTCTGTCAGTACCTACCTTGGAGGAACCGTTGGAGTTCGACGTCCTGATCGAGATCCCGAAGGGCTCGCGGAACAAGTACGAGGTCGATCATGAGACCGGCCGCCTCCGCCTGGACCGCATGCTCTTCACCTCGACCCGCTACCCGGCCGACTACGGCTACGTCGAGGGCACCCTGGGCGAGGACGGCGACCCGCTGGACGCCCTGGTCATCCTGGACGAGCCGACCTTCCCCGGCTGCCTGATCAAGTGCCGCGCGATCGGCATGTTCCACATGACCGACGAGGCCGGCGGCGACGACAAGCTGCTCTGCGTCCCGGCGACGGACCCGCGCTGGGAGCACCTGCGCGACATCCACCACGTGTCGGAGTTCGACCGCCTGGAGATCCAGCACTTCTTCGAGGTCTACAAGGACCTGGAGCCCGGCAAGTCGGTCGAGGGTGCCAACTGGGTCGGCCGCGTCGAGGCCGAGGCCGAGATCGTCGCCTCGATCCAGCGGCTGAAGGACCAGGGCGGTCACTGAACCGCCGTCCCCTCGGCCCGCCGAGGTGGCCCGGAAGGCCGGGGTGAGCTGCGTGCTCACCCCGGCCTTCCGCGTTGTCCGGCGCCTTTCCGCGCCGCCCGGCGCCTTTCCGGTGCCTTCCCGGCGTTTACCGACAGGGTGTCGGCAAGATGTTGACTTAGGTAACCCTAACCAGAACAATCGGGGGGACAGTCGACCCGGACCCCGGAGGCCACCGCATGTCCAGCTCCGAGCAGCCCGTCCCGTTCTCCACCGTGCTGCGCACCGCGAGCAGCGAGGAGCACGCGGCCGCCGAGACCTCGTCGTTCATGGCCCACCTGCTGGGCGGCCGGCTCGGCGTCGAGGCGTACGCCGAGCTGTCGGGCCAGCTCTGGTTCGTCTACCGGGCGCTGGAGGGCCGGGCCGCGGCGCTCGCCGGGGACCCGGTGGCCGGACCGCTGATCGACCCGGCGCTGATGCGGACCGCCGCGCTGGAGCGCGACCTGGCCCACCTGCTCGGCCCCGACTGGCGGGCCGGCCTCACCCTGCTGCCCGCCACCGCCGCCTACGCGGCCCGGCTGGAGGAGCTCGCCGAGCAGTGGCCGGGCGGCTACCTCGCCCACCACTACACCCGCTACCTGGGCGACCTGTCGGGCGGTCAGATCATCCGCGGCGCCGCCGAGCGGACCTGGGGCTTCGAGCGCAAGGGCGCCGGGGTGGAGTTCTACGTCTTCGCCGAGGTCGCCAACCCGGCCGCCTACAAGCGGGAGTACCGGGAGAAGCTGGACGCGGCGGGCCTCGCGATGGACGAGGTCGAGCGCCGCCGGGTGGTGGAGGAGTGCAAGCGGGCGTTCACCCTGAACGGCGCGCTCTTCGCCGACCTGGGCTCCCGGTACCCGCTGAGCGCCTGACGGACCGCCGCGACGGCCGATCCCCCGGCGGGCTGCCCGCCGGGGGATCGGCCGTTGCGGCGTCGGGCCGGCCGACGTCACGTCAGCGGGTGCCGGGCCGGCCGGTGTCACGTCAGCGGGTGCCGGGCCGGCCGGTGTCACGTCAGCCGCGTCGGGTCAGCCGGCGTCGCCGGTGCGGCGGCGGCGCAGCAGGAAGGTGGTGCCGCCGCCGAGCAGCAGCAGCCCGGCCGCGGTCGCCACCAGCGGGACGAACGGGGTGTCGGTGCCGGTGGAGGCGAGCACGCCGCCGGTGCCGTACGTGGTGTCGGAGCCGCTGGTGACGGTGACGCCGGTGACGGCCGGGGTGGCGCTCGCCGACGGGCTCGGCCGGTCGGTGGCCGGGGCGGACGGGTCGGCGCCCGGCAGCACGGCGCCCTTCTCGAAGGCGAGCGCGATGGTGACCGGGTCCAGTGCGGCGCCGGCCTGGTAGAAGCCGCCGAAGGCAGGGGCGCCCTGCTCGGTGAGGGTGGCGGGCAGGGCGGTCAGCGTCACCACGCCGTCGACCGGGGTGAAGCTCGCCTTGGAAAGGTCCAGCTTGGCCACCGGGACGGCGGTCAGGGTGCTGGTGGAGCCGTCCATGCCCTTGGCCTTGACGTCCGCGACCAGGAAGGCCCCCGCCTGGTCGACCTTGAGGGTGAGCTTCTCGAAGGCCAGGTCGAGCTGGTAACCGGAGCCGTTCGGGTGGCCCAGGAAGCGCACCGAGCCACCGAAAGCGGTGGTGACGCCGTGGGTCGCGGTGTCGTACGCGCCGGTGCCGCCGCCGAAGCGGTAGCCGGCCGCGCCGCCGCCGAACTCGACCTTGCCGGCCGCCGCCGGGGAGGCCAGGTAGGTGCGGAAACTCTCCTTGAAGCCCCAGCTGAGCGCGCCGTCGAGGATCGGCAGCTTGGTGGGGGCGGGCACGCTCGCCGAGGCCGAGGCCGACGCCGAGGCGGGGGCGGATGCGGAGGCGCTGGTGGAGGCAGAGGCGGAGGCACTCGTGGAGGCCGAGGCGCTCGCCGACGAGGAGGGCGTGGTCGGCGGGGTGGCCGTCAGCAGCAGGTTCAGCGGGTCCATCACGGTGCCCGCCGGGTAGAAGCCCGCGAAGACCTTGGCGCCCTCGGCCGTCAGCGCGGTCGCCGTGTCGCCGCCGGCGGTGGTGTCGCGGCCGACCGGGAAGGTCACCAGCGGGACGTCCTGGCGGCTGACGATCTCGCTGGTGGGCGAGCCCGCCGGGGTCTCCCTGGTGGCGGTGTCGGCGGTCAGCGTGCCGGTGGTGCCGGTGGTGCTCAGCTTGAGGTCCGTCAGGGTGATGTCGAGCGCGCCCTGGTGCGCGGTCAGGTGCACCCCGCCGGTGAAGGCGGCGGACAGGGTGTGCGTCCCCGTGTCGTAGCGGCCCGAGCCGAGGCCGAAGTGCAGGGCGCCGGCGGCGGTGCGGGTGGCCCCGCCGGTCGGCTCGATCTTCCCGCCGTCCGAGGCGGGGCCCTCCAGGTAGGCCCGGAAGCTCGCCTTGATGCCCCAGTCCAGCGAGCCCTGGTCGTAGACGACCTCGCTCGGGCCGGCGCCGAACGCCAGGCTCGGGGCGCCGAGGGCGGTGAGCCCGAGGCCGACGACGACGGCCAGCGCGGCGAGCGGGGTCCGGTTGCGCCGACCGGGGTGCAGGGGACGGGAGTTCATGGAACAGGTGCTCCTTGTGACGGGGGATCGGGGGATCAGGAGGTGCGGCGACGGCGCCGCAGGTGGAGCCCGCCGGCCACCGCGAGCGCCACCACGAGCAGCGCGCAGACGGCCAGGACGGCGGGCAGCGCCGAGGAGCCGGCGGCGGTGGCGGTGGCCACCGGGGAGGCCGCGGGCGCGGACGGCGCGGGGGTGGCCGGGGGTGCGCTGCCGATGTCGGGCAGCGGCGGCAGGACGGCGGCCGGATCGAGCGCGACGGCGAAGCTCAGCGGGTCCATCGCGGTGCCCGCCGGGTAGAGCGCGCCGAACGCCTCGGCGCCGCCCTCGGTGAGCTGCAGCGGCAGTTCGACGGCCTTCAGCAGCCCGCCCTCGGCCTTGAGCCCGGCCGGGTCGAACCCGGCGAGCACGACCTCGGACGGCTGCCGGGTGCTCCCGTCCGGGGTCCGGCCCGAGACGTGGGCGGCGAGCGTTCCCTTGCCGTCGGCGACCGTGACGACCGGGTCGGCGAAGGTCAGGTCGAGCCCGTAGCCGTCGCCGCCCGGCAGCCCGCGGAACTGCACCCGGCCGGTGAAGGCGGCGGTGAGCGCACCGGTGGCCGGGTCGTACGAGCCGTGGCCGGCGTCCCAGCGGAAGAACGCGCCGCCGTCGGCCGCGCCCTCGGCGAGCTGCCAGCCGCCCTTGGCGATCACGCCGGTGACGTAGTCGCGGAAGGTCCGCCGGACACCCCAGTCGAGCGCTCCCCGGGTGAACGCGGTCGGCCCGGTGGCGGTGGCGGCCGGGGTAGCGGCGTCGGAGGCGGCCGGGGTGGCGGGTGCGGCACTCGGGGTCGCCGTGGCGGCCGGGGGTGCGGTGGTCCCGGCGGGCGGCCGGGTGGGCTGCGCGGCGGGCAGGTTGACCGAGACGGTGACCGGGTCCAGGGCGGTTCCCGCGGTGTAGAAGCCGCCGAAGGCCTTGGCACCGGCGGCGGTCAGGGTCGCCGGGACGTTGCTGACGGTCAGCGTCCCGGCGGCGCCGCGCAGGTCGGCGCTGCCGAGGGAGAGGTCGGCGAGCCGGGCCTGGTTCGCGTTGGAGACGGCACCGGTGTCCTTGTCCTTGCTGCTCACGTCCGCGTACAGGCCGGCGCCGCCGCGGCCGTCCGCCTTCAGGACGAAGTGGCCGAGCTGGAGGTCGAGTTGGTGGCTGCCGTCCGGGTTCGGATGGCCGACGAAGCGCACCCCGCCCGAGAAGGCGGCGGTCAGCGCGCCGGTGGCCGGGTCGTAGGAGCCGGTCGCCGAGTGGAAGCGGAAGGCGCTGCCGCCGACCGTGGCGGCGCCCCCGGTCAGGCTCCAACTGCCCTGGGCGATGGGCCCGGTGACGTAGCTCAGGAAGGACTGCTTGATCCCCCAGTCGAGTCGGCCGCCGGACACCGCGCCGTCGGCCGCACCGGCCGCCGGCGAGCTCGGCAGCAGCGCGGCCAGCGCGGCCACCAGGGCGGCGGCGAGGCGGCGCAGCCGTTGCGAAAGGGGCATGGCGGAGCTCTTCTCGACGGAGGGGGACAGGGCGGAACCGGGGATGGCGGCGACCCACCCCCTTGCGCATCCAAGGTAAGGCTAACCTAATATATGCGTCCGGGGCCGCGGTCGGTCAACAGTTCCCACCGGACCGGCCGCGGCGACAACGGTCAACGAAGGGGCCGCAGTTGAGCAGCACCACCAGATTCCGGGCCCGCGCGCTGGCCACCGCGGCGCTGCTGCTCGCGGCGGTGTCCTGCACCGGCGCCACCGACCGGACCGGCCATCCGGACCACCCGGCGGCCGCCGTCGCCGACCGCGTCGAGCCGGTCGCCACCACCGCCACCCCGCAGCTGCCCGCCACCACCGCCTCCGCCGACGGCCGCCAGGTCACCGTCGCCAGCGCCGAGCGGATCATCCCGCTCAGCGGCAGCCTCTCCGAGATCGTCTTCAGCCTGGGCCTCGGCCCCAAGGTGGTCGCCCGGGACGTCTCCACCACCTTCGAACAGGCCGCCGCCCTCCCGGTGATCACCCAGGCCCACGACGTCTCCGCCGAAGGCGTGCTCTCCCTGCACCCGACCGTCGTCCTGGCCGACCGCTCCACCGGCCCCGCCGAGGCCGTCGACCAGATCCGCGCCGCCGGCGTCCCGCTGATCGTCCTCGACGACGCCAAACGGCTCTCCGACGTGGACGCCCGGATCACCGCGGTCGCCACCGCGCTCGGCGTCCCCGCCGCCGGCCAGGAGCTGACCGCCCGCACCGACGCCCGCACCCAGGAGGTACGGGCCTCGGTCACCACCACCGGGACCAGGCCCAAGGTCGCCTTCCTCTACCTGCGCGGCTCCGCCTCGGTCTTCCTGCTCGGCGGCGCGGACTCCGGCGCCGGCTCGCTGCTGGACGCGGTCGGCGCCGTCGACGCGGGCGCCGCCTCCGGCCTCACCAGGGACTTCACCCCGCTCACCAGCGAGGCCCTGGTCAAGGCCGCACCCGACGCCATCCTGGTGATGAGCAAGGGCCTGGAGTCGGTCGGCGGGGTGGACGGCCTGCTCAAGCTCCCCGGCGTCGCCCAGACCCCGGCCGGCCTCGACCGCCGGGTGGTCTCGATCGAGGACGGCATGCTGCTCAGCTACGGCCCGCGCACCCCGCAGGTGCTCCGCTCGATCGCCGACCAGCTGGCCGGCAAGGCCGCCGGGTGACCGCGGCCGCCGTCCCGGTACGCCGCCGCCCGCACCGCACCACCGTGCTGACCGCCGGGCTGGCGGTGGCCCTGCTGGCCACCGCCCTGCTCGCGGCCGGCGTCGGCGCCTACCGGATCCCGCTCGGCGACATCCTCGCCTCCCTGACCCACCGCCTCGGCCTCGGCGGCCACGCCCTGGACCGGGTGCCGGAGTCGGTGCTGTGGAACGTCCGCCTCCCCCGGGTCGTCCTGGCGCTGCTGGTCGGCGGCTCGCTCGGCTGCGCCGGCGCCCTGATGCAGGGCGTGTTCGGCAACCCGCTCGCCGAGCCCGGCGTGATCGGCGTCTCCTCCGGCGGCGCGGTCGGCGCCGTCGCCTGCATCGTGCTCGGCCTGGACTCGCTCGGCAGCTGGACGGTCACCGTCTTCGCCTTCGCCTCGGGCCTGCTGACGGTCTTCGCGGTGTACGCGCTGTCGCGCTCCAGCGGCCGCACCGAGGTGGTCACCCTGGTGCTCACCGGCGTCGCGGTGAACGCCTTCTGCGGCGCGCTGATCGGCATCTTCCTGTTCACCGCCGACAGCGCCGCGATCAACCAGGTCACCTTCTGGCAGCTCGGCTCGCTCTCCCAGGCCACCTGGGGCAAGGTGCTCGGCATCCTGCCGTTCGCCGTGGTGGGCCTCGCCGTCGCACCGCCGTACGCCCGCTCGCTGGACCTGCTGGCACTCGGCGAGAAGCCGGCCCGCCACCTCGGGGTGGACGTGGAGCGGATGCGGCTCACCCTGATCACCGTGGTCGCGCTGCTCACCGCGGCGGCCGTCTCGGTCAGCGGGGTGATCGGCTTCGTCGGCCTGATCGTGCCGCACCTGCTGCGGATGGCCGCCGGGCCCGGCCACCGCTTCCTGCTGCCCGCCAGCGTCCTCGGCGGTGCGCTGGTCCTGGTGGCGGGCGACCTCGCCGCCCGCACGCTCGCCCGGCCCGCCGAGCTCCCGCTCGGGGTGCTGACCGCGCTGATCGGCAGCCCGTTCTTCTTCTGGCTGCTGCGCCGCACCAGGAGCCGCCAGGGAGGGTGGGCATGAGGGTCTTGGGCCTGCGGAGAGTACGGACGCGTCGCGTACCCGAACGGCCCGCCCCGGGGGCCGCGGTGCTGCGCGCGACCGGGCTGCGGCTCGCGCTCGGCGGCCGGGAGCTGCTGGCCGGGGTGGACCTGACGGTCCGGGCGGGCGAGGTGCTGGCCCTGCTCGGGCCGAACGGCGCCGGCAAGTCCACCCTGCTCGCGGTGGTGGCCGGCGACCTCGCGCCGGGCGGCGGCGAGCTGCTGCTGGGGGGCCGTCCGCTGGCCGGCCTCACCGTCGCCGAACTGGCCCGGCACCGGGCGCTGCTGCCGCAGTCGGCCGAGCTGTCCTTCCCGTTCCCGGCGGGCGAGGTGGTCCGGATGGGCCGCGCGCCCTGGTCCGGGACCCCGGCCGCGGCGCAGGACGAGGAGGTGGTGGCCGAGGTGCTGGCGCTGACCGAGACGACCCGGTTCGCCGAGCGCCCGTTCACGGCCCTGTCCGGCGGCGAGCGGGCCCGGGTGGCGCTGGCCCGGGTGCTCGCCCAGCGGGCCGCGCTGCTGCTGCTGGACGAGCCGACCGCCGCGCTCGACCTGCGCCACCAGGAGCTGGTGCTGCGCCTGGCCCGGCAGCGGGCCGCGGCCGGGGACGCGGTGGTGGTGGTGCTGCACGACCTGTCGCTGGCCGCGGCCTACGCCGACCGGGTGATGCTGCTGTCGGCCGGCCGGGCGGTCGCCGACGGCCCGGTGCACGAGGTGCTGACCGGGCCGCTGCTGAGCGAGGTGTACGGCCACCCGGTGGAGGTGCTGGCGCACCCGCGGACCGGGGCGCCGCTGGTGCTGCCCGACCGCGAGCGGGCCGACCGGGAGCAGGCCGGGCGGGACCGGGCCGGGCGCGAGCAGGCCGGGCGCTGAGCCGCCCGCTCAGCCCTCGTCGTCGAGCCGGAACCCGACCTTCAGCCCGACCTGGTAGTGCTCGATCCGGCCGTCCGCGATGTGCCCGCGCACCTGGACCACCTCGAACCAGTCCAGGTTGCGCAGCGTCTGCGACGCCCGGTCGATCGCGTTCCTGATCGCCTGGTCGACGCCCTCGCCCGAGGAGCCGACGATCTCGGTGACGCGGTAGATGTGGTCCGACATGGCACTCTCCTGAGCTGTCCGGTACGGCGCGGTTGACGGCCCCCCGGTCCACCGTGCCGCACCGGCCCGGGCCGCGCGCGCCAAAGCCGCCCGCCCGGGCGTCGGCCCCCGCGCGGGCATCAGAAGGCCGCGCGGACCTCGCCGACCACCTGGCCGCCGCCGTGCAGCGGCTGGGCGCCGATCCGGGTCAGCACCTCGTGCTCGATGCCGAGCCGGCGCAGTGCGGCGGCCAGCACCGGGCCGCGGGCCCGCTCCGCGCCGTCCTCGATCTTGAAGGCGAGCGCCCGGCCGTCCGCCAGGGCGACCGCCTGGACGGACTCGGCGCCCATCTTGGACAGCGTCCCGGGGATGGCCCGCATCAGCCAGGTGTCGGCGCGGCGGGTCCCGGCCACGTACTGCGGGTGGGCCCGCATCGCATCGGCGACCCGGCGGCCGGGGGTGCCCGGCGCGGCCAGCAGCAGCGAGCGGTAGCCGCGGGCCAGACCGGTCAGCGAGACGGCGTGCAGCGGGGCGCCGCAGCCGTCGGTGCCGACGTGGGCGGGCTGCTCGCCGGTGGCCTCGGTGAGTGCCTCCAGGGCGAGCAGCTGGACCGGATGGCCGGGGTCGAGGTAGCTCGCGGTGTCCCAGCCGTTGGCGGCGCAGGCGGCCAGCCAGCCGGCGTGCTTGCCGGAGCAGTCCATCAGGATCGGGCTGCGCGAGCCGCCGCGGCGCAGCAGGTCCTCGGCCTCGGTCTCGTCCAGCGGGAGGTCGGCCGGGGTGCGCAGGTCGGCCTCGGTCAGGCCGGCACCGGCGAGTATTCGCCGTACCGCGTCGAGGTGGAACGTTTCCGCGGAGTGGCTGGAGGCGGCCAGCGCCAGCAGTTCGCCCTCGATCGCCAGCCCGGCCCGCAGGGTGGCCACCGCCTGGAACGGCTTGGCGGTCGAGCGGGGGAAGACCGGCGCGTCCGGGGTGCCGAGGGCGTACTCGACCGAGCCGTCGGCGGCCAGGACGACCAGCGAACCTCGGTGGCGGCCCTCGGTGAAGCCGGAGCGGACGACCTCGGCGAGAGCGGGCAGAGCGGCGGACTGCGGCATGGGGTTGACTCCAGTTCCAGGGGCACAGGGTGAGGGTGGCCCGGCCGCCGACCCGCTCCCCGGCCCCCGTCGGGCGGCCTCACCCCCCGGTGAGCAGGTCGTCGACCCGTGCTTCCCCCTCACGGTACCTGCGGGTGATCTCGGCGCTGCAGTCGTCCGCGGTCCGCTGCAGCGCCAGGCGGCGGCCGGAGACCCCGCGCTCGTACTCGGCCAGCCGTTCGACGGCCACCAGCAGGTCGCCGGTGGGGTGCGCGGCGAGGTCGGCGAGCTGGACGTCTCCCATCAGCTCGTCCGCCTCGGTGGCGGCCTGCTCGCCGCGCGGCGGGCCGAGGGTGAGGTGCCGGGCCGGGCGGCGGACGGAGGAGGGCGAGTCGGCCAGGATGGCCGGCAGCCGGTCCAGCAGCGGTCCGGCGTCGAAGGCGACCATCGCAGCGTCGTCGAGCGGGACCTGCCGGCGGTTCAGCTCGGCCCGCAGGATGTCCATCCGGCCGTGCAGCAGCCGGCGCAGGTACGAGAGTCCGGCCTCCTGCTCCTGGGCGTCGCGCCGCAGGGTGCGCAGCTCGTCCAGCCCCAGTTCCCCCAGGCTCACCGGGCCGAGCCCGTCCGCCTGCTCCTGGGCCGTACCGCTCGCGTCCATCATCCAACCACCTGCCGTGATCCGATCCCGCCCTGACTCCGGTACGGGGGCCGTACTGGAGCACGTCCGGCCGGCCCCGGGGGTTCCCCGGGTACGCCGGTTCCACCCGCCCGGGCGACACCGGCCCGGCGGACGGTGCACGAACCGCTCGCGGCACCGGCGGGCCGGCGCACCGCGCGGCGCCGTCCGACAGCGTGCCACCCCGGGCCGGGCATGTGCACGCCTGAGCACCCGAACGGCCCCGTGGCGAACGGGGGTGGCTGATACGACCGGAGCAATCCGCAGGCAGGCCCGCGCCGCAAGGGGCGCAGAGCGCACCACCCCGGCGCGCGCCGAAGTTCCGCACGCCTGGGGCAGAATGGCGGGCATGCGAGCAGTGGTACAGCGGGTGGCCGAGGCCGCCGTGACGGTGGACGGCGAACCGGTCGGCGCGATCGAGGGGCCCGGGCTGTGCGTCCTGGTCGGGGTGACCCACCAGGACACCCCGGCCCAGGCCGCCCAACTGGCCCGCAAACTCTGGTCGCTGCGGCTGTTCGACGGCGAGGACGGCGTCGAGCGGTCCTGCTCCGACTTCGGCGGACCACTGCTGGTGATCAGTCAGTTCACGCTGTACGGCGACGCCCGCAAGGGCCGCCGCCCCACCTGGAACGCGGCCGCGCCCGGCCCGCTCGCCGAACCGCTGGTCGACGCCGTGGTCGCCGAACTGCGGTCGCTCGGAGCCGAGGTGGCGACCGGCCGGTTCGGCGCGGACATGAAGGTCTCGCTGGTCAACGACGGCCCGTTCACCGTGCTGCTGGAGGTCTGAGCCGCCGGAGGTCTGAGCCGCCGGAGGTCCGGGCCAGCCCCCGCGCTCAGGCGGGGACGATCACGTCCTGGGTGGCCGGCACGGTACCGGCCAGCAGCACGGCGTCCACCGGGACGTTGCGCTTGACCAGGGCGAGCGCGATCGGCCCGAGCTCGTGGTGGCGGACCGCCGTGGTGACGAAGCCGAGCGGGCGGCCCTCGCCGCCGTCGGCGGCCAGCCGCACCTCGGTGCCGTGCGCGGGCAGCTTCTCCTCGGTGCCGTCCAGGTGCAGGAAGACCAGGCGGCGCGGCGGACGCCCGAGGTTGTGCACCCGGGCGACCGTCTCCTGGCCGCGGTAGCAGCCCTTCTGCAGGTGCACGGCGCTGCCCAGCCAGTCCACCTCGTGCGGGATGGTGCGGTGGTCGGTCTCGAACCCGAGCCGCGGCCGGTGCCCCTCGACCCGCAGCGCCTCGTACGCCCAGACCCCGGCCGCCGGGCCGTAGCCCGCGGTGAGCCGGGCCAGCTCGGCGCGCGGCAGGAAGAGGTCCCGCCCGTACGGCAGCTCGCGGACCGCGGCGGCGCCCTCGGCGGAGGCCGTGGAGCCGGCCGGCAGGTGCACCAGCGCGTAGTCGGCGCCCGCGTCGGCGATCTCCACCCGGTAGAAGAACTTCATGCTCTCCAGGTAGCCGATCAGGGCGGCCGCGGTGCCCGGCTCCACGTGCACCCAGGTGGTCGTCCCGTCGTCCACCAGGTACAGCGCGTGCTCGACGTGGCCGTTGGGCGACAGCACCAGGGCCTCGGTGGCCAGCTGCGGCGGCAGTTCGCTGACGTGCTGGGTGAGCAGCAGGTGCAGCCAGGCCAGCCGGTCGGCACCGGTCACCGTGATCACGCCGCGGTGCGAGAGGTCGACGAAGCCGCGGCCCTCGGCGAGCGCGCGCTGCTCGCGGAAGATGTCGCCGTAGTGGGCCGCGACGCCCTCGTCGGCCCCCTCGGCGGGGACGGCACCGGGCAGGGCAAGCAGCGGGCTCTTCATACCGGCCAGCTTACGTCCGCCGGTCAACCGGGCCGCGCCGGGCCGCCCGCCGCGGCCGGCTCAACCCGCCTGCTGCTGCTCCCGCTTCGCGGTGCAGTCGGCGCAGCGGCCGAAGATGGCGAAGTGCTTGAGGTCGGTGTCGAAGCCGTGCTCGGCGCGCAGGCTCTCGATCAGCGGCGCGGCGATCGCGGTGTCGGTCTCGGTGATCTTGTCGCAGTCCCGGCAGACCAGGTGCAGGTGGGTGTGGCGGCCGGCCAGGTGGTAGGTCGGGGCGCCGTGGCCGAGGTGGGCGTGCGAGACCAGGCCGAGCTCCTCGAGCAGCTCGAGGGTGCGGTAGACGGTGGAGATGTTGACGCCGCTGGCGGTCCTGCGGACCTGGGAGAGGATCTCGTCCGGGGTCGCGTGGTCGAGGGTGTCCACCGCCTCCAGCACCAGTTGGCGCTGCGGCGTCAGGCGGTACCCGCGCTCGCGCAGGTCGGCCTTCCAGTCGGTGGGGGTGTCGGTGTTGGCCACGGTGTCGTCCTGCCGGTCGAGGTCGTGAGACAAGTGTAGGGACCGACCGCGTGGTCGGTCCCTCATCTTGCGGCCCCGCGTCCCGGGCCCGGCGGAACTCAGCGGAAGAAGGCGATGCCGTCGTCCGGAAGGTCCGCGATGTCCTGGATCAGCTTGGCCGGGTTGAGCACCTTCTTCAGCTGCGCCGACATGTAGGGCCGCAGCGGCACCTCGGGGGCGGCCTTCTCGCCGACCCAGAGCAGTTCCTCGCCGACCAGGCCGAACAGGCGCTTGCCACCGCTGTACGGCGCCGAGCCCTCGATCCGGGCGACCGCGTCGGTGGCCAGGTCGATCTGGGGCTTGCCGTCGTGCAGCTTGCCGTACCAGATCTCCACGGTGCCGTCGTCGCGGACCGAGGAGACCTCGATCTCGCGCTCGCCGCTGCTGCCGTGCTGGTTGGTGGTGACCCGCCAGAAGGCGTGCTCGTTCTCCAGCGGGCTGACCTTCTCACCCTCGTCGTTCAGCACCCAGGTGCGGGAGCGGAACTCCAGGAAGGCGCGGCCGTCGTGCCGGAAGACGACCTCCTGGCCGAAGTTGCACTTCTCGCTGCCGGGGAAGTCGAAGACGCCCGCGCCCTCCCAGGTACCCAGGAGGAAGGCCAGCGGGACGACGTCCTTGTGGAGGTCGGAAGGGATCTCGATCATGGTCCTGGACTCTGTCGTCGGGATGGGTTCGCCATCAACCGTACGGCAGTCGGGGTCAGCGCTGGCCCTGGTAGAGCTTCATCACGGAGAAGATCGCGAACCAGGTGATCAGCACTGCCATCAGAGCCAGCAGGCAGTCGAAGAAGATTTCGAGACCGGACACGGGGTGCTCCCATTGACGGCGTTGGCATACAGGGCGGACGCGGCCGAGTCTATCCGGCGGTGATCCCGCGCTCACGGTGAGCCCCACCACGTCCGGCTAGGGTGTCGCCATGTCGAAGAAGCTGGTCATCAAGGTCACCGCCGGGGCCGACGCGCCGGAGCGCTGTTCGCAGGCGTTCACGGTGGCCGCGGTCGCGGTCGCCAGCGGGGTCGAGGTCTCGCTCTGGCTGACCGGGGAGTCCTCCTGGTTCGCCCTGCCGGGCCGGGCCGCGGAGTTCGAGCTGCCGCACGCGGCGCCGCTGCCGGACCTGCTGGAGTCGGTGCTGGCGGCCGGCACCGTGACGCTGTGCACCCAGTGCGCGGCGCGCCGCGGGATCGAGGAGAAGGACACCGTCGAGGGGGTCAGGATCGCGGGCGCGCAGGTCTTCCTGAGCGAGATCATGGCCGACGGGGTGCAGGCGCTGGTCTACTGACCGGCTCCCGGTTCAGGGCCGCCGCTCGTGGTCGGGGTGGTCCCGGTCGTGGCCGGGGTCGTCCCACTTCGGGTCGTCCCAGCGCGGGTCGTTCCACCAGTCGTCCTCGGGGTCGCGCCGGTTGGCGAGGATCGCCGCGAGCGGCGGGATCACCATCGCGACCACGCACATCCCGATCGCGGCCGGCACCGACCAGAACCGCACCGCGCCCCAGGCCAGCACGAACAGGGCGAGGCAGACCCCCATCATCACGAAGTAGCGCACGTGGCGCCGGTGTGCCCGCACCCTTCCAGGGTATGACCGAGGACCCCCGCCGGGGCAGGGGTCCTCGGGCCGTTCGGCGGTCGTCTCAGACCGCGATCACGATCTCGGTGGGCTCGCCCTGGGAGGCGACCACCACCCGGTCGACGGTCGCGCCGGGGACCAGGGCGCGCAGCGTCCAGGTGCCGGGGCGGGCGAAGAACCGGAACTGTCCGGACGCCGAGGTCGGCACCTCCGCCGTGAAATCGCCGTTCTGGTCGAGCAGGCGCACGTAGCCGTGCACCGGCTCCTCGTCGCGGGTCACCGAACCCTGGATGATCGTCTCGCTGGCCACGTCAACTCCTGCCAGGTCGGGGCCGCCGGCCTTCGCACCGCACATGTCTGTCTTCCCTCTCTTACCGGTGGAGCCGGGGCTCAGTTGTCGCCGAGCGCGATCGGCACGCCGACCAGGCTGCCGTACTCGGTCCAGGAGCCGTCGTAGTTCTTGACGTTCTCCTGGCCCAGCAGCTCGTGCAGCACGAACCAGGTGAGCGCGGAGCGCTCGCCGATCCGGCAGTACGCGATGGTGTCCTTGGCCAGGTCGACGCCCTCGGCGGTGTAGAGCGCCTTGAGCTCCTCGTCCGACTTGAAGGTGCCGTCGTCGTTGGCGTTCTTCGCCCACGGGATGTTGCGCGCGGTCGGCACGTGGCCGGGGCGCTGCGACTGCTCCTGCGGCAGGTGGGCCGGGGCGAGCAGACGGCCGGAGAACTCGTCGGGCGAGCGGACGTCGACCAGGTTCAGGCTGCCGATCGCGTTCACGACGTCGTCGCGGAAGGCGCGGATCGAGGAGTCCACGGGCTGGGCCGTGTACTGGGTGGCGGCCCGCTCGGGCTGCTCGACGACCAGCTCGCGGGAGTCCAGCTCCCACTTCTTGCGGCCGCCGTCCAGCAGGCGGACGTCGCCGTGGCCGTAGAGCTTGAAGTACCAGTAGGCGTACGAGGCGAACCAGTTGTTGTTGCCGCCGTAGAGCACCACGGTGTCGTCGTTGGCGATGCCCTTGGCGCTCAGCAGCGCCTCGAAGCCCGCCTGGTCGATGAAGTCGCGGCGGACCGGGTCCTGGAGATCCTTCTTCCAGTCGATCCGGACGGCGTTGCGGATGTGGTTCTTGTCGTACGCCGAGGTGTCCTCGTCGACCTCGACGACGACGACCTTCGGGTCGTCCAGGCGGGCCTGGACCCAGTCGGCGTCTACCAGGACGTCGCTGCGGCTCATGGTGGTTTCTCCATCCGGGGGCGGTTGGCGGAAGAGGCTGTTCAGGGGGTGCCCGGCCGATCCCGTCCGGACATCTGTCCGAATGGTGGGACAGGGCGGAGTGCGGGAGGCCTGGGACCGGTAGAGCTGGTGCGGAGTGCGCGAACGCCGCCCACTATCGCGGGTCGGGTCGTCGCAGCGGTTCGGGCGAGCCGGAGATACCGGTCAGAACTGCCCGGTCAGCGCATTCGACACAGGCAGGTGGACACGCGGCACAGGTCTACCGCCCGCCGCTTCGTGAGATCCGCCTGTCGCTTCATGTCGACGATGCTAGGGACCTCCCGGGCCCGCTGTCATCAGCGTGTCGAATGCTGAGATCAGAATGACCGCATCATGGGATTACGCCCTGAACCGCCGCCGCCCCGCCCGGCCGGACCGTCCCCCCGGCCGCCCGGACGCCCGTACGGCACCGCTCCGCGGGCCGGCGCTGGACAGCGCGTCTCGCGGAGCGGGACGGCGGGTGGCCGCCGGGAGACCCGGGACGGGAGGTGCGGAACGGGACGGCGGCCGGCCGAGCGGGCGGGCGGCCGATCAGGCGGTCAGCCGATCAGGCGGACGTCGGTGCCGCGGAAGTCCAGCAGCAGACCGTCCGGCTCCGGGGTCACCCCGGCCAGGCCCAGCCCGGCCGGCAGCCGGCTCAGGGTGAAGCTGCGCGGGGCCAGCAGGTCCTTCACTCGGCCGTTCAACGCCGCTGCCACACCGGTCAGTTGGAAACCGTCGGCGATCACCGTGTTGCCCTCGCTGTGCACCTTGCCCTCGCCGATCGAGAAGCCCGCCACCGAGGCCTTCACCTTGCCCGGTCCGCCGTACGACAGATCGAGGCGGTCCGCCCCCTGCACCAGCTTGGCCGCGTCCGGGTACGAGATCAGGCCGCTGCCGGTCGCACTGCGCACCGTGGCGCTGCGGTACGAGTCGCCGACCGAGACGCCGGAGAGCGAGGCCCGGAACGAGCGCACCGCCACCTGCTGCCGGCCGTCGCTGACCTGCACGTCGTCGGCGGCGAGCTTGACGCCGTCGAACTCCCCCGACAGCGCCTGGGTGAGGAAGGGGAACCCCTCGATCGTCACATCGGGCCGGCTGCTCAGCCGGCCGCTGCTCACCAGCCGGTCGGCGGCCTCGTCCTCGGCCACCCCGACCGCCGTCCGGTCCGCCCCGACCAGCAGGCCGGCCAGTACACCGAGTCCGATCGTCAGCTTCAGCCAGCCCCGCATCTCACTCCCCCGTGGGTCGTTGGCGCCGTCCGGCGCGGTACCGCATCCTCGCAGCCGTCCACCCGTCCGTCCGCAGATACGACGATCACCCCGGGTGCGGTGGTTCCTGGACCCGGCGCGGGCCGGTGGACCGGCCCGCCGGCCGGGCCGCTCAGCCGCCCGCGAAGGGCGGCAGCACCTCGACCGAGCCGCCCGCCCGCAGCGGCACCTCGGCGTGGTCCCGGGTGCCCACCGGGTCGCCGTCCACCAGGTACGAGCAGACGCCGAGCAGGCGCAGCAGCCCCGGCCGGTCCGCGTGCCGGGCCCGGGCCTGGTCCAGCGCCTCGGCGAGGGTGGCGGCCAGGTAGGGCTCCTCGGCGGTCCCGGCCTCGGCCTTGGCCGCGGCCCAGTAGCGGAGGGTGCCGCTCACTCGTACGGGTGAGCCGGGTGCGGTGCGTCCGGCGCCCTGCGCAGCGGTCCGGGCCTCGGTGGTCGCGGTCATGGCAACCCCTTCCAGTGGTCCTCGCCCGGTGCGGCGGCCGGCTCCTGTGCCGGGCCACCCACGCCAAAGGTGTACACGTACCGTGCGGCCGGTGCGGCTCCCATGATGACCCCACCCCCCGCCCCGGCGGCAACAGCCCAGGTCGCGACCGGTCGCCGCGGGGCGGCGCGGAGCCCGTCCGGCCGCGGCGCCTGGTGGCGCAGCTCACGCCCGCGGGCCCCCGGAACCGGGCGCCGCGGCGCGTTTCGGCCTCCCGCGCCGGGGTGTGGTCGGCTATTCTCGTGGCGTGAGGGATCCGGGCAGAGTCGCCCCCGGGTCCTTTTGTGCTTTCAGGACGCCAGTACGGACGTCCTTGCGAACGGCGCCCCACCCGCGCCGGTACGCGAGGACCGCCCCGCGGGGCGGCACAACGGAGTGCCGCCGGCCTGCCGGGGTGTCGCAATCGGCGCCGGGCCCCGCCCGGCGCGGGCACAGACCGGAAGGTTCGCGGATGGGCAGGGCAGCTGCGGAGCACCAGGGGTTGCGGGACCCCCGGCACACGCCCCGCACCGCCGTGCGCGCCGACGAATCCGCCGGATCTCGCCCTGCCGACGTTCCCCCACCCCGCTCAGCAGCTGCGCCGGACCGCCACGGCACCCGCCGCACTGCGACCGCGACGACCCGGAAAGGGGACTACCGGGTATGAGTTCTCTCCTCCTGCTCACCAACGCCCTCCAGCCGTCCGCCGAGGTACTCCCGGCCCTGGGCCTGCTGCTGCACAACGTCCGGGTGGCGCCGGCCGAGGGCTCCGCCCTGGTCGACACCCCCAGCGCCGACGTCATCCTGGTCGACGGCCGGCGCGACCTGCCGCAGATCCGCAGCCTGTGCCAGCTGCTGCGCTCGACCGGCATCGGCTGCCCGCTGATCCTGGTGGTCACCGAGGGCGGCCTGGCCGCCGTCACCGCCGAGTGGGGCATCGACGACGTCCTGCTGGACACCGCCGGCCCGGCCGAGGTCGAGGCGCGGCTGCGGCTCGCCACCGGCCGCCTCCAGGTGGTCTCCGACGACAGCCCGATGGAGATCCGCAACGGCGACCTGTCGGTCGACGAGGCCACCTATTCGGCGAAGCTCAAGGGCCGGGTGCTGGACCTCACCTTCAAGGAGTTCGAGCTGCTGAAGTACCTCGCCCAGCACCCCGGCCGGGTCTTCACCCGGGCGCAGCTGCTGCAGGAGGTCTGGGGCTACGACTACTTCGGCGGCACCCGCACGGTGGACGTCCACGTCCGGCGGCTGCGGGCCAAGCTGGGGGTCGAGCACGAGCAGCTGATCGGCACCGTGCGCAACGTCGGCTACCGCTTCGTGGTGCCGGACAAGGCGGACAAGGGCGAGCGCCCCGGGAGCGAGCTCCCGCACGCCCCCGCCGCCCAGCAGGCCTGAGCGGCCGGCCGACGGGGACGGACCCCGTCGGCCGCCCGGGATGTCCGGATCTGTACCGATCGCGGTCGGCCGGTCACGAAGCGCCGTGACGCAACTCATGGCGTCGCCGCGCGACCCGCGTAGACTCCCTGCGTGGCCAAGGTGACGCGCGACGATGTAGCCCGACTGGCTGGGACCTCGACCGCGGTCGTCAGCTACGTGATCAACAACGGTCCGCGCCCGGTCGCGCCCGCGACCAGGGAGAAGGTCCTGGCTGCCATCGAGCAGCTCGGGTACCGGCCCAACAGCGTGGCCCAGGCGATGGCCTCCCGGCGGACCAACCTGATCGGCATGGTGGTGCCGGACGCCCGGCAGCCGTTCTTCGCCGAGATGGCACACGCCGTGGAACGGGCCGCCTCCGAACGCGGCAAGCTGGTCCTGATCGGCAACTCCGACTACGTCGACGACCGCGAGGTCCACTACGTCCGCGCCTTCCTCGGGATGCGGGTGTCCGGCCTGATCCTGGTCAGCCAGGGTCCCTCGCAGCGGGCCGCGGAGGAGTTCGCCGCGATGGAGGGCGCGAAGGTGGTGCTGCTGCACCGCCGGCCGGAGGCGATCGACGACGTCGCGGTGGTCACCGACGACGTGGGCGGCGCCGAGGCGGCCGTCCGCCACCTGCTGGAGGACCACGGGCACCCGTACGTGGTCTGCTTCGGCGGACCGGTGGAGTCCCCCGCACCCGGCGACCCCGTGATCGACCACGTCGAGGGCTGGCAGCGCGCCATGGAGGCGCACGAGCTCGAGGTCGAGCCGAACCTGGTCGACGCGCCGTTCCACCGCTACGGCGCGTACGAGGTCGCGGTGAAGCTGCTGCGCTCCCCGGGCCGTCCGACGGCGATCTTCTGCTCCACCGACGACCAGGCGATCGGCGTGCTGCGGGCGGCCCGCGAGGTCGGCCTGCGGGTGCCCGAGGACCTGGCCGTGGCCGGGTTCGACGATATCCCGGAGGCCGCGCTCGCCGACCCGCCGCTGACCACCGTGGCCTCGGACCGGGACGCCATGGCACGGGCCGCCGTGGACCTCGTCCTCGACGACTCGCTGATGGTGCCGGGCTCCGGCACCGAGCGGGTCCGCAAGTTCCAGTCCCGGCTGGTGATCCGCCGTTCCTGCGGCTGCGGGGCCCCCGACCAGCGGTGATGCCCGCAGCCGGGCCGGCGCGCCGAAAACGCCGCTGACCTGGCTTTATGAGAACCGAACAGGCTTCTCGGGAGCCTCTGACCGCACTCTCACCGGATTCTCATGCTCCGGGCGGACGTTGTGTCCATGAACGAGCAGCAGCGCAGCAACCCCGAGCAGCACCACGACGGCCCGTCCGCCCCCCGGACCGGCCACCACGGGTACGGCCAGGACCCGTTCCGCCAGGACGCGCCCGGGCACGACGCGTACCAGGGCCAGGGCTGGGCGCCGCCGCAGCCGGCCGAGCCGCCCACCGCGCACGTGCTCGAGGGCACGGTGCTGCGGGACGACGGACCCGGCGGGCACGACGGGCAACAGCCCTGGGGCGGCGCGGCGCAGCCGCTGCCCGCCGCGGCCGGGGCCGGCGCCCCGGGCGGCACCACCGGCGGCGCCCACCGCGGCGGCCGGGCCCGGCGCGGCCTGCTGAAGAGCCGCCTGGCGCTGGTGGCCGCCGTCGCCACCGTCGCCGCCCTGATCGGCGGAGTGACCGGCGGTGTGCTCGCCGAGGCCCACGGGGACGGCGCGAGCGCCGCCTCCACCCTGGTCAGCCCGGTCTCGGCGAAGTCCGACGGCACCGCCAACGTCGCCGCCGTGGCCGCCGCCGTCTCGCCGAGCGTCGTCCAGATCACCGTGAACACCACCTCCGGCACCGCGACCGGCACCGGGGTCGTGCTCACCGCGGGCGGCCAGATCCTCACCAACTACCACGTGATCTCCGGTGCGGTCGACGAGAACGGCCGGATCACCGTCACCTTCAAGGACGGCAAGACCGCCACCGCCACCGTCACCGGGACCGACAAGTCGCTGGACGTCGCGGTGATCGACGCCGCCGGGGTCGGCGGCCTGACCCCCGCCGCGCTCGGCGACTCCACCGACGTCCAGGTCGGCGACTCGGTGGTCGCCATCGGCAACCCCGAGGGCCTGACCGGCACCGTCACCTCCGGCATCATCAGCGCCAAGGACCGCAAGGTCTCCGTCCAGGTCGACGAGGGCTCCACCCGGGGCAACGGCGGCTTCGGCTTCCCCAACCTGCCCGGAATGACCGGCAGCCGCTCCGGCTCCACCGGCGACACCGCCACCTACCAGGCCCTGCAGACCGACGCCGCGCTCAACCCCGGCAACTCCGGCGGCCCGCTGCTCAACGCCAACGGCCAGGTCATCGGCCTCAACTCGGCGATGTACTCCTCCGCCGGCGCCGGCTCCACCGCCGACTCCTCCGGCGCGGGCAGCGTCGGCCTCGGCTTCGCCATCCCGATCAACGACATCAAGCAGGTCCTCCCGCAGCTGCAGGCCGGCCAGAACCTGTAGCCGCCGACCGCCCCGGCTCCACCCCGGGACAGCCTCCACCGCAGGACAATGGCCACACCGTACGGACTCAGAAAGGGCCCGAGCCGATGATTCCCCCCGCCGACGACCGCACCCCTGCCGAGGCCGCGGGCCCCACCGCCCGCGTCCTGGTGGTCGACGACGAGCCCGCCCTGCGGGACGCCCTGGAGAGCAGCCTCGCCTTCGAGGGCTACGAGGTGGCCACCGCCACCGACGGTTTCGAAGCCCTGGAGGCGGTCGAGCGCCAGCGGCCCGACCTGGTCCTGCTGGACATCATGATGCCGAGGATGGACGGGCTGACCACCGTCCGCCGGATGCGCTCGCGCGGCGACGCCGTCCCGGTGCTGATGCTCACCGCCCGCGACGCCGTCGGCGACCGGGTCACCGGCCTCGACGTCGGCGCCGACGACTACCTGGCCAAGCCGTTCGAACTGGACGAGCTGCTCGCCCGGGTCCGGGCCCTGCTCCGGCGCAGCGCGCTGGCCAGCGAGGCCGCGGCCCGGGCCTCGGTGGAGAGCGACGCGAGCGAGGTGCTCGCCTTCGCCGACCTGCGGATGAACCTGGCCACCCGCGAGGTCACCCGGGAGGGCCGCCCGATCGAGCTGACCCGCACCGAGTTCATGCTGCTGGAGATGTTCCTGTCGCACCCGCGCCAGGTGCTGACCCGCGAGCAGATCCTCAAGGCGGTCTGGGGCTTCGACTTCGAGCCGTCCTCCAACTCGCTCGACGTGTACGTGATGTACCTGCGCCGCAAGACCGAGCAGGGCGGCATGCCCCGGGTCATCCAGACCGTGCGCGGGGTCGGCTACGCCCTGCGCAGCGCCACCGGCGCGGCGGCGTGAGCGACGCCGTCCCGCCGAAGCCCGCCCACCCGCCGAGGTTCCCGGGCCGGCTCACCCGCTGGTACCGCAGCCGCTCACTGCGCAGCCGGCTCGCGATGCTGACCGCGGCGGCGGTCGCGGTGGCCATCGCACTGTCGGCGCTGGCCTGCTGGTTCCTGGTCAGGGACCGGCTGTACGAGCAGGTCCACAACAGCCTGGCGGAGGCGCCGACCGATCCCTTCTTCAACAGCCCTCCCCGTCAGGACAGCCCCTACTGCGCGTCGACCCCGGCGGCCGCGCTGGCCCTGGCCAAGACCGGCACGGACCGGCACCGGCCGCTGAAGTGGGACATCGAGCTGGTCGCGGCGGACGGCTCCGCGTGCTTCCCCGAGGGCGCCACTCGCGCGCTCCAGACGGACCCGGCCGACCTCACCACCCTGACGTCCGGCAGTCCCCGGTACCGGGACGGGCACTACGCCGACGGCACGGCCGCCAAGGTGCTGGTCTTCCCCGTCAACGTGCTCCAGCCCGGCCAGCCGCCCAGGCCCTACGTGGCCATGGTGGCGCTCCCGGTGAAGTCGGTGCAGGACTCGCTGAACAACCTCGCGCTGATCCTGATCGGCGTGGTCGGCGTCGGCACGGTCGGCGCCGGCTTCATCGGCCGGCTGGTCGCCCGGTCCGCGTTGAAGCCGGTGGACGACCTGACCGGGGTGGTCGAGCACATCGCCCGTACCGAGGAGGTCGGCACCACCATCCCGGTGCACGGCAGCGACGAGATCGCCCGGCTGGCCACCTCGTTCAACTCCATGTCCACCGCGCTCGCCAACTCCCGCGACCGCCAGACCCGCCTGATCGCCGACGCGGGCCACGAACTGCGCACCCCCCTCACCTCCCTGCGCACCAACGTCGACCTGCTGATCCGCAGCGACGAGACCGGCCGGGCGCTGCCGCCCGCCACCCGGGCCAAGATGCTGGGCAACATGAAGGCGCAGATGCAGGAGCTGACGCTGCTGATCGGCGACCTGCTCCAGCTCTCCCGCCCGGACACCCCGAAGCCCGGGCAGAACGTGACCGTGCTCGCGCTGCACGAGATCGCCGAGCGGGCCGTGGAGCGGGCCCGGCTGCGCGGGCCGGGCCTGGCCTTCGAGCTGGCCATCGAGCCCTGGTACGTGCACGGTGACGGGCCCGCGCTGGAGCGGGCGGTGATCAACCTGCTGGACAACGCCGTGAAGTACAGCCCGCCGGGCGGCTCCGTGGACGTCGCGCTGCGGGCCGGGAAGCTGACGGTCCGCGACCACGGGCCGGGCATCGAGCCGGAGGAACTGCCGTACGTCTTCGACCGCTTCTGGCGTTCGCCGTCCTCCCGGCAGCTGCCGGGTTCGGGGCTGGGGCTGTCGATCGTGGCGCAGGCCGTCCGGGACAGCGGCGGCGAGGTCTCGCTCGGCCCGGCCGCGGACGGCGGTCCGGGGGCACAGGCGACCATCCGCCTGCCGGGTCAGCCCGACCGGCCGGAGTAGAGCGGCGGGGCAGACCGGCCGGGGCAGAGTGGCCGGACCGGATCCCGGATCAGAGTCCGGAGACGCGCGAGGGCGGGACACCCGAGGGTGCCCCGCCCTGTGTGCGGCACGAGCGTCAGTCGTTGTCCGTGCCGGTGCCGATGATCTTGATCCGGTCCTGCGCCGGGACCTTCAGCGGGGCGTCGGCCTTGCTGTTGGCGCCCAGGTAGGCGGCGAACAGGTCGAGGTCCGAGACGCCGACCAGCTTGTCGGTACCGGCCGCGAAGGCCGGGAAGCCGTCGCCGCCGCCGGCCAGGAACTCGTTGGCCGCGACGCGGTACGAGGCGGCCGGGTCGATCGCGGCGCCGTTCAGCTTGACCGTGTCGACCAGGACGCGGGCGGCGCCGGTCTTGGTCATGTCCAGCGTGTAGGTGAAGCCCGCCGAGTTCTGCAGGATCTTCGGCGCGGCCTCGTTGACGCCGCTGACCTGCTGCTGGAGCAGCTGGACGAGCTGGGCCCCGGTCAGCGTCTTGACCTGCATCATGTTGGTGAACGGCTGGACGGTGAACGCCTCGCCGTAGGTCACCACGCCGTCGCCCTCGCTGCCGGAGGCCTTGTAGACCAGGTCGGAGCGGATACCGCCGGGGTTCATGAAGGCGATCTGCGCGCCGCCCTTGTCCTTGGGGGCGAGCCCGGCCAGCTGCGCGTCGGCGATCACGTCACCGAGCGGCTTCTCCAGGTCGGCCGAGCCGCGGCCGTTGATGTCCGCGCCGATCCAGCCGAGCGGGCGGTTGGCGATCGGGGCGGCCAGCTTGTTGTAGTAGTCGATCAGCTTGGTCATGTCCGCGGCCTTGGGCACGTCGCGGCGGACGATGTGGTTGGCGGCGGTGACCGACGGGCGCACGATCGCGCCGGAGCGCTTGTCGAGCTTGAGGTCGATCTCGGTGTAGAGCCGGCCGAAGGAGGCGGCGCTGGTGAGCGAGCGCGGCACGCCGTTGGGGTCCGGGATGCTGCACGCGTACGCGTTGTGGGTGTGGCCGGTGACGATGGCGTCGACGGCCGGGTCGATCTTCTTGGCGATGTCCACGATCGGGCCGGAGACACCGGCGCCGCCCGCGCCGCAGTCGAAGTCGTAGACCGGGCTGGCCGGGTAGCCGCCCTCGTGGATCAGCGCCACGATCGAGTTGACGCCCTTGCGCTTGAGCTCGGCGGCGTACTTGTTGATCGTGGTGACCTCGTTGCCGAACTTCAGGCCCTTGACGCCCTCGGCGGTCACGATGTTGGGCGTGCCCTCGAGCGTCACCCCGATGAAGCCGACCTTGACGCCGTTCACGCTGGTCACCCAGTACGGGTCCAGGATCGGCTTGTTGGTCTTCTCGTTGGTGACGTTGGCGGCCAGGTACTCGAAGTCGGCGCCCTTGAACTTGCGGCCCTTGACGTAGCAGCCGTCGGTCGGGTGGCAGCCGCCGTTCTGGAGCCGCAGCAGCTCCTTGGAGCCCTCGTCGAACTCGTGGTTGCCCACGCTGGTGACGTCGAGGCCGAGCTTGTTCATCGCCTCGATGGTCGGCTCGTCGTGGAACAGGCCCGACATCAGCGGGCTGGCGCCGACGATGTCACCGGCCGCCACGGTCAGCGAGTTCGAGTGCCCCTTGCGGGCCTCGCGCAGCGCCGTGGCCAGGTACTCGATGCCGCCGGCGGGGGTGGAGACGACCTGCTTGGTGACCGGGTCGATCTCCTTCACGGTGCCCGAGGAGCCCGCCGGGGGCTCCAGGTTGCCGTGGAAGTCGTTGATGGCCAGCAGCTGGAGGTCGACGACCTTCGGCTGGTGGTGACCGTGGCCGTAGCCGTGCGCCTCGGCCACACCGGGCACGAGGACGGAGCCGAAGAGGCCGGCGGCTGCGGCGGCGGCGTAGGCCGCCTTGCGGTATCGACCGGTGAGACCGGTGCTGGGCATGAGGGATCCCCTGGACCGTCGGGGCCCCGGTGTGGGCCGGGGCCGGGCTGGCAGGTGCCGATTGACCAGTGAAGCCTAGGGTCAACGCGCGTAGCTGTCAGGACCCTGTAAGTAACAAGAGGGTTTCCTGCGAACGGCATGAAGACGAGCAACCGGCACCATCCCGACGGGGACTGACACGCCGTCCGACTCCGTCCGCCCCGCCCGGCACCTGACGCACCATCCGCCGCCCGATCCGCCGCCTTCCGTCCCGGACGCCGGGGCTCCGGCCCGGGTCAGCGCCGGGGCTCGGCCGCCAGGTGCTGCTCGGCGCGCTCGCGCTCGGCGACCGCGTCCTCGGTCATCGCCCGGTCGGTGTACACCAGCGGGCGCTCGGCCTCGGTGATGATGTGCTTGACCACCTGCACGTTGCCGTTGACGTCCCACACCGCGATGCCCGGCGACAGGGTCGGAATGATCTCCACCGCCCAGCGCGGCAGACCCAGCACCCGGCCGGTGGCCCTGGCCTCCTCGGCCTTCTGCATGTAGATGGTCCGTGTCGAGGCCATCTTCAGGATCGCCGAGGCCTCCTTGGCCGCCGCCCCGTCCACCACGTCCGACAGGTGGTGCACCACCGCGACGAAGGACAGGCCCAGCCGGCGCCCGAACTTCAGCAGCCGCTGGAACAGCTGCGCCACGAACGGGCTGTTGATGATGTGCCAGGCCTCCTCCACCAGGAAGATCCGCTTCACCCGGTCCGGCCGCAGCCAGGTGTGCTCCAGCCAGACCCCGACGATCGCCATCAGGATCGGCATCGCGATCGAGTTTCGATCGATGTGCGAGAGGTCGAAGACGATCAGCGGCGCGTCCAGGTCGATGCCGTCCGTGGTCGGCCCGTCGAACATGCCCCGCAGGTCACCGTCGACCAGCCGGTCCAGCACCAGCGCCACGTCCAGACCCCAGGACTGCACGTCGTCGACCGCGACCCCGAGCGACTCCACCGAGGACAGTTCGGGGCTGCGCAGGGTGTCGATGATGTCGGTCAGCACCGGCTGGCGGTGCGTCACCGAGGCGATCACGTGCGCGTGCGCGGCCTTCAGCGCGAAGCCCGCCCGCTCGTCCAGCCCGTGCCCCATCGCCACCTCGATGATGGTGCGCAGCAGCGACAGCTGGCCGGTGGTGGTGATCGACGGGTCCAGCGGGTTGAGCCGCACCCCGCCGTCCCGGGCGGACATCGGGTCGAGCCGGATGGACTTTATGCCCAGCGCGTTGGCGATCAGGTTCCACTCGCCGACCCCGTCCTCGCCCTGCGCGTCCAGCACCACCACCTGTCGGTCCCGGAACCGCAGCTGGCGCAGCACGTACGTCTTCTCCAGCGCGGACTTGCCGTTGCCGGACTCGCCGAGCACCAGCCAGTGCGGCGCGGGCAGCTGCTGGCCGTACAGCTGGAACGGGTCGTAGACGTACCCCTTGCCGCTGTACACCTCGCGGCCGATGATCACGCCGGAGTCGCCGAGCCCCGGCGCGGCGGTCGGCAGGTAGACCGCCTGGGCCTGGCCGGTCGAGGTGCGGACGGGCAGCCGGGTGGTCTCCACCTTGCCGAACATCAGGCTGGTGAAGGCCTCGGTGAGGTTGCCGATCGCCATGACGGTGCCTCCTGCGGGGTCAGCGGCGGATGCCGGTGGCGAACGGGAGGGTGTTGACGAAGGCCCGGTGGTGCTCCCGGTCGCACCACTCCAGCTTCAGGTAGCTCTTGCCCGCCGACGCCCGGATGGTCCGCTTGTCGCGGGCCAGCGCCTCGGGGCTGCGGGCCGACACCGTCAGGTAGCCGACCAGGTTGACGCCCGCCGCGCCGGAGGCCAGGTCGTCACCGCGCTGGTCGACCCGGCCGGTGTGGGCCAGGTCGCGCGGGTCGACGGTGCGGTTCATCTTGGCGGCGCGGTTGGCCTCGGCCTCGTCGTTGGTCTTCTCGGTCAGCATCCGCTCGATCGCCACATCGGTCGGCTCCAGGTCCATGGTGACCGCCACGGTGCGGATCACATCCGGGGTGTGCACCAGCAGCGGGGCGAGGAAGTTGACGCCGACCGGGGTCAGCGGCCACTCCTTGATCCAGGCGGTGGCGTGGCACCACGGCTCCCGGGTCACCGACTCCCGGGTCTTGGCCTGCAGCAGCTGCGGGTGGGTGGCGTCCAGCTCGGCCGGCCAGGCGTTGCGCCGGCTCATCGCCTGCAGGTGGTCGATCGGGTGGTCCGGGTCGTACATGGAGTGCACCAGCGAGGCCAGCCGGGCCTGGCCGAGCGGCTGCCGGACCCGGATGTCCGCCTCCGCCAGCCGGGCGCAGATGTCGGTCAGCTCACGGGCCATCACGGCGGCCAGCCCGTCGTCGTCCTTGGTCCGCCGGCCGGTCGCGTCCCGGCCCATCGCGTGCGCCTCCGCGGCCAGGTCCCGGGTGTAGTGCATGCAGGCCACCAGGTACGCCCGGTGCTGCTCGGACGAGGTCGAGACCATCGACTGCAGCTGGTCGTACGACTCCTTCAGCCAGCGCGGGGCCTCCTGCGCACCGCGCCGCTCCACGTCCTTGGCGTGCGCGTCCGGGTCGGCGGGCAGCGTCCGGGCCAGGATCTGCAGCCGGGTGACGAAGCCGTCCCCGTTGGCCACGTGCTTGAGCAGCGTGCCGAACCGGTCGACCAGCGCCTCCTGGTCCTCCGAGTCGCGCAGGCCGACGCCCGGCCCCTCGATCTCGATCGCCGCGGTCACCGTCCGGCGCTCCAGGTGCATCAGCACCGCGACCTCGTCCGGTCCGAACGGGGCGCTCAGCCAGCGCAGCCGGCCCACCCCGGGCGGCGGGCCGACCTCGATCTCCCGGCCGTCCAGCCGGGTCCCCGCGTCGATCACGTCCGACTTCCAGACCGCCCGGCCGCTACGCAGGGTCCGCCGGTAGCTGCGGTTGATCTCCGCCCACTTGTAGAAGGTGCGGCGCCGGTACGGCACGTAGACCGCCATGATGGCGAGCAGCGGGAAGCCCACCAGGCCCGCGATCCGCAGCGGCAGGACCGGCATCAGCAGGCCCCACATCATGCCGATGAAGGCCCCGAAGATCACCAGCACGATCTCGCCGGTCTCCCGGTTGCGCCCGATCGGCGCGTTGGGCCGGGCCTTGCCGATCAGATACGTGCGGCGCTGGTGGACGTACGGCTGGGCGTACTGGGCTCCGTACTGGCCGAGCGGTTCGCTGCTCACCGACCCGTCACCCTCCCTTCGCTGCGTTGCTGTCACGGTTCATGGGCGGGGACTGCGGCGGGGGCGCGGCGGCCGCCGGGGTGCGGCCGGCGTGCGCGGCGATGCCGGGCGCGACCGAGCCGCCGCCGGCGCCGGAGGAGGCGTTCGCGGTCTGCGGGCCGCCCCGGGAGCCGTGCGTGGAGATGCCCTGCTTCACCAGGTTGGCCGGGCCGCTGATCATCGCCGAGCCGGCCGAGACGGCACCGGCCCGGGCGTTGCGCAGCTGGAGCATCTCGTCGCCGAGGCCCGGGACGAAACGGTAGACGGCGGCGCTGGCGAAGATCGACAGGAACAGGATGGCCAGCCCGGACAGCACCCGGGCGAAGTCGTCGTCCGCCCCGGCGCCGGTGGCGACCGCGCCGGCCAGCCCCAGGATGATCACGATGATCGGCTTCGCCAGGTCGACCGCCAGCATCAGCCCGGCCCAGCGGCGGACGTGCTTCCACAGCTGCTTGTCCACCAGCCCGGCGTACACCGCGGTGCCCAGCAGCGCGCCGACGTACAGCATCGCGGCGCGGATCAGCAGCTCGATCCAGAGCACCGCGGCGGCCAGCACGGCCACCAGCGAGACGATGATCAGGATGAGCGGGCCGCCGCCCATCGTGCCCTTCTCCAGAGTGTCGGCGAAGCCGCCCAGGTAGGTCCCGGTGTCCGACTTGGTACCGGCCGCGATCGCGGCGGTCAGCCCGTCGGTCACGCTGACCAGGGTGAACAGGATCAGCGGGGTGAAGGCCGAGGCCACCACCGTCAGCCACAGGAAACCGATCGCCTCGGCGAAGGCCTGGCCGAGCGGCGCGCCGCGGACCGCCCGCTTGGTGACGGCCAGCAGCCACAGCACCAGCGTGATGATGGTCGACCCGGCGAAGACCACGGCGTACTGCTGCAGGAAGGCGGCGTTGGTGAAGTCGACCTGGGTGGTGCCGTCGATCGCGCCGGACAGCTTCCGTACCACCCACGCGGCAGCCTGGGCGCAGCCCTTGGCGAGCGACCCGAGCGGGTCGGTGACGCTCGCCACGCTGCCGCTGCCCGGGACCACCGTCGCGCCGGCGGGGGCGCACAGCTGGTCCGCGCCCAGCACCGTGGCCTCCTGCCCGGCGCACTTGGAGCCGGACGGGCTGGGGGCCGGGGTGGGATCGGCGAAGACCCGCTGGGCCGTGACCAGCGCGGCGAGCTGGATCAGCGCCATCGCGCCGCCGAGGGTGGCCGCGCGGGGAAGGAAGCGAGGGGGACCGTCAGCGGGCATAGCGGAAGCCTCCGAACTGCTGGACGGCGTTGGTGATGGCCTCTGCGGTGGCCGCCTGCTGGTCACCCGGCACCGGGGCCGGGCCGGAGGCGCGGGAGAAGTCGGTGACCTTCCAGTCGCTGCCGGTCCAGCGCATGGTGACGGTGAGTGTGTACCAGTCCTGGGAGACCGGCTTGGTGGAACTGTCCCCGGCCAGTCCGTACAGCCCCGTGCACCAGACCTCCACCTTGGTCGCGGTGTCCGCGGAGTTGGTGGTCCTGGTGCCGACCGGGACGCTGCGGCTGACGAAGGTCAGGCCCTTGGGGGCCTTGCCCTGGGCGTCCAGGCCGAAGCCGGCCACGGTCTCCGGGCCGAAGGCCTTGTCGAGCCGCTCCTGGAGCTGCGGGGTGACGCTGGGGTCGGTGACGGTGGCGACCAGCGCGTGCCGGCTGTCGGCCCGGAACATCTCGGCGCCGCCCAGCGCCACCGCGTAGTTGGCGGCGGCCGACTGCGCGCCCTGATCGGTGTGCGGGAAGCCGCTGGCGACCCCGCCCGAGGTGGTGGTGACCGGTTCCCGGCCGGTCGCCGCGGTGTTGGCGGGGGCGGGCCCGCCCTTGCCGTCGGAGTCCGCGCCGGCGCCGTCGGCCGAGGTCTGGGAGCGGCCCGTCCCGGGGTCGGGCTTGCCGCGGTTGGCGACCGAGATCGCGAGGACCAGGAGGGTGACCACCACCAGGACGGCCAGCAGGGTCCGCAGCGGGCGCGGCTGACGGCCGTTCATCTGGTGGGAGGACTGTTCGGCGACCGGTAGCCGCGTGCGGGTGTGCGGCTGGTCGTCGGACAACGGCACGGCGGCCCTCCTGGTGCGGGGAGCCCTGGTGGGGCTCCGGTGGTGAAATACGACAGCCCCAGCAGACGCGGCAGGCCGCTCCGCCGGGACGACTATCTGACTGTCAGATGGCCATGCCGTAGACAATGGTGAACAGGGTGCCGAGCGATCCGATGATGAACACGCCGGTCAGCCCGGCGATGATCAGCCCCTTGCCCTGTTCGGCGCTGAAGGTGTCCCTCATCGCGGTGGCGCCGATCCGCTGCTTGGCCGCCCCCCAGACCGCCAGGCCCAGGCAGGCCAGGATGGCCACGGCCATGATGACCTCCACCATCACCCGGGCCTCCGAGCCCAGGCTGGAGAACGGCCCCCAGTCCGGCGCGATCCCGCCGATGATGGTGTCGATATTGGCTTTCTTCGGCGGATCCTCCGCCAGGTACCCGATCACCTTGCTGTCCACGCTGCTCAGGTTCATTTCCATCTCACCGCCCGATCAGGCAAATTCAAGGCCCCGAACCAGGGTCGAGCGAAGGGGCCGGTCCTATTCTTGGCCAGATCTGATGTCGACTTGGCTACTTCTCGCGGATTGGTCGTGCGGGATGGGACACGTACGACAGGATGTCCACCGTACGAAGGATACGGCTCACTGTATGTGTTCGCGATGATTGCGCTGAGCAACGCCTTCCTGGACACTGCTGACTGACGCTTCGTCGGGATGGTGCTGATGGTACTCCGCAAGGCACGCGCCGCCGCTGCCGCTGCGGCAGTTGTGACGCTCGGATTCGTCGGCCTGGTCACCGTGGGCACGTTCGCCGCGAGCGGCACGCCCCAGCAGGCCGGGAACAACCTCGCGCTCTCCAGCGGCACGGTGCCCGCGGCCTACCAGCCGCTGATCCAGAAATGGGGCACCCTCTGCCCCGAGATCTCCCCCCCGATGCTGGCCGCCCAGCTCTACCAGGAGAGCGGTTTCGACCCGGGCGCCCGCAGTCCCGCCAAGGCCTACGGGATGGCCCAGTTCCTGGAAGGCACCTGGGCGACCTACGGGACGGACGGGAACGGCGACGGCAGGCGGGACATCTGGGACGCCTCCGACGCCATCGCCTCCGCCGCCACTTACGACTGCGCCCTCGCCAAGGACGTCTCCAAGGTCCCGGGTGACCGCCAGGCCAATATGCTCGCCGCCTACAACGCGGGCCCGTACGCGGTGATAAACGCCGGCGGCATCCCCGCGTACAAGGAGACGCAGGGCTACGTCCGCAGCATCCAGGCACTGGCCCGCAGCTTCACCGCACCCACCACCGGGAGCGCGGTCGGGCTCTCCCGGCAGGCGGCCGGCGCGATCTACTTCGCCCAGACCAAGCTCGGCACCCCGTACCTGTGGGGCGGCGAGGGACTGCCCTCGCAGAACGGCCGGTTCGACTGCTCCGGCCTCACCCAGTCCGCGTTCGAGAGCGTGGGCATCAAGCTGCCCCGGGTCGCCAACGACCAGTGGTACGCCGGCGAGCACCCCTCCCGGGACCAACTGCGGCCGGGCGACCTGGTCTTCTTCGCCAACGACCTGACCGACCCGCGCTCCATCCACCACGTCGGCATCTACGTCGGCGGCGGCTACATGATCGACGCACCGCACACCGGCGCGCTGGTCCGCTACGACACCATCGACCAGCGGGACTACATCGGCGCCACCCGGGTCACCCCGGACGGCGCGGAGGCGCTCCCGGTCCGCGGCGCCGACGGCAGCATCACCGGCGGCGGCGGCCCGAGCGGCGGCAACCAGTCCACCGGCGGCGCGAGCCCGGCCCCGGCCACCGCCGCGAGCCCGATCGCGAATGCGAATGCGAACGCCAAGGCCGGCACCGGCCCGGCCGGCCCGGCCGCATCGGCACCTCCCGCCTCTCCCGCCGCAAAAGCCACCCCCGCAGCACCCGCCACACCTGGCGCATCCACCGCACCCGTCACACCCGCCACCGGTCAACCACCGGCAAAGGTCTGACCCGCCGAAACCTCTCCGTGTGCGCGTCAAGTGGACGGTGAGTCAAGTTTCCATAACAGCGCCGGTGCCCGGAAACCTGGACACCGCCTCCGGCGTTCTTGCACGGTGGGCCGGACGTGGCCCACCGTGACGAGAGAGGGAGGTGTGGCGTGTCGACGCTGCTCGCCGACACGGTCGATCCCGATCTCGACCTGCTGCGCGTCGTCAACGGCCTGGCGGTCGCCTCGCCGGACTGGCTGACAAAAGTGGTCTCCTGGGTCGGCGAGTACGGCATCCTGCTCGGCCTCGCGGCCGTCCTGCTGACCGCCTGGCTGCAGGCCCGCCGGGGGCCCCGCGCGCCGGTCGCCGTGGCCGGGCTGCTCTGGGCGCCGCTCTCGGTCGCCCTCGCCGAGCTGGCCAACCTCCCCATCTCGGCGATCGTCGACCGGCCGCGCCCGTTCGTCGACCACCCCGAACTGGACGTCCTGGTCGAAGGCAAGGAGGGCACGCTGTCCTTCGTCAGCGACCACTCGGCGATGTCCATGGGCATCGCGGTGGCGCTGATGCTGGTCAACCGCCGGCTCGGCCTGGTGGCGGGGGTGCTGGCCCTGCTGCAGGGCTTCTGCCGGATGTACATGGGCGTCCACTACCCGACCGATGTGATCGGCGGCTACGCGCTGGCCACCGCCGTGGTGCTGCTGCTGGCGCCGATCGCGATGGCCGTGCTGGTCCCGCTCTGCCATGCGGTGGCCCGGACGGCCGCCGCGCCGCTGATCGTCGCCGGTCCCCGGCCCGAGCGCCCCTCGCGCGGCCGCTCCGCCCGTGGCCGCCGCCGGTCGGCGTCCGGTCGGTCCCGGTCGGCCGCCGCCACCCGGGAGAGCGCGGCGGACCACACCCCCGAACGCGACCTGGCGGCCTGAGACCCCATCTGCACCCGAGGCACCCGAGGTGCCGGAGGTGCCGGAGGCACGAGGCCTGCCACGGCGTCAGCCCTGCTGCCCCGCCGGGCGCTCGCCCAGGTGCTCGCTCAGGTGATCCCCCAGGTGCTCGCTCAGGTGCTCGGCGGCGTCGCGTCTGGCCCGGTCCCGGGAGCGCCGGGCGGGGGCGAACCAGCCGCAGCTGCAGCTCGCGAAGGCGAAGGACCCGCGCTCATCGACCGAGACCCGGTGCTCGGCGGCCGGTACCGGCTCGGACGGGTCACGTCCCGGCTCGGACGGCCCGGGCACCCGGCCGGACGGTCCGGGCTCCCGCTCGGACGGCTCGGGTGGCGCTCCGGACGGGGCCGGCAGCTCGCTGTACACGTGCCTCACGGTAACCCGATCCGCACCCGGCGCGCGACGACTTGCGCGCGCCCCCTTTGGCGTAACCCCTGAGCCGTCGGCTCGTTTGCCGGTGAAGAGCTCTGCCCACCCGGGGTGGTGGCTTGCCGGGCACCGTCGCCCGAGGGGGTTGTGTCGAGAGTGAAGAAGCCGATCAAGAGCCGCCGCCGGTCCGTGCCGCCCGTCCGGTCCGCCGCCGCGGTCGCGGTGCTGGCCGCCGCACTGGCCGCCTGCGGCGGTGCCACGCACCCGCAGGGCAGCTCAGCGGACCAGCTGTCCGCCGATCCGCTGACCGCCGTGCGCAGCGCCGCCGACATCACCGGCCGCACGGGCTCCGTCCGCGTGACCACCGAGCTGGTCACCGAGTCCGCGGACAAGAAGGCCGTCTTCACCGGCGTCGGCGGGTACGACTACGTGAAGCGGATCGGCCGGATGGAGATCACCGTCCCGCCCGGGGCCGCGACCACCGGCACGATCGTCGAGGTGGTCCTGCCGGGCACGGTCTACCTGCAGAACAGCGGCGCCAAGATCCCGGCCGGCAAGTTCGTCAAGCTGGACGTCCGCCAGCTGCCCGACGGGAACCTGGTCAGCAGCGGCGCCACCGATCCGGCCGTGGCCGCCGGCGCGCTGCGCGGTGTCCAGCGGGCCGACCTGGTCGGCACCGAGACGGTGGACGGCGTGGAGCTCCAGCACTACAAGGGCACCCTCGACCTCGCCAAGGCCGCGGACGCCACCGGCGGGCGCGGTGCGGACTCGCTGCGGATGGGCGCCCAGACGTTCACCGTCAAGGAGGTCCCGTACGAGGCCTGGCTGGACGCGCAGGGCAGGCTGCACAAGGTGGTGGAGACCTTCGACTTCACCGGGGTGGCCGGGTCGAAGGCGGCGAAGGACCAGGTCAAGGTGGTCTCGACGGTCTCGCTCGGGGAGTTCGGCAAGCCCGTCGAGGCGGCCGAGCCCGCCGCGGGCGACATCTACGCGATGCAGGGGTCCGAGTCGCCGTCCGCGAAGTAGTCCGCGGTGCCGCACCCGTCCCGTCGGCGTCCCACCCGTTTCGGCGGCAGAGATGACCCGTCCGTGCCATGTGGGCGGGCGCCGAGCTGCCTACGCTGGACAGCCGGGGCTGCCATGGGGACCGGCAGGCGGCGCTGAAGGGGTGGTGGTGCAGGTGGCGTCCGCGGACGGCCGGGCAGGCGGCCACGACGAGACCGCGCTCGACGAGATCGAGCTGGCCGGGGAGCTGATGATCGCCGCGTCCACCAGCGCGGAGGACCGGCTGGCCACCGAGCAGATCGACGAAGTGCTGCTCGACCGCGCCCCCGAGCCGCGTCCGGGCGGACCGGGCGGCTGACCCGGGTCGGCCTGCGGCCGGGCGGCCGCGGGCGCGCGGCCGTTCAGGACCGCAGCAGCCGGGCGACGGCCGCGGTGGCCTCCGCCACCTTGGCGTCCAGTTCCGCCCCGCCCTCCTCGGCCGCGGCGGCGACGCAGTGCCGCAGGTGCTCCTCCAGCAGCGACAGCGCGAAGGACTGCAGCGCCTTGGTGCCGGCCGAGACCTGGGTCAGGATGTCGATGCAGTAGACGTCCTCGTCGACCATCCGCTGCAGGCCGCGGATCTGCCCCTCGATCCGGCGCAGCCGCTTGAGGTGCTCGCTCTTCTGGGAGCTGTAGCCGTGCGGGCCGTGCCCGCCCGCCGCCGGTGCCGGGTGTCCGCCGGCCGCCGGGTGTCCGCCGACGCCCGCCCCGCCGCTCTCGTGGTCGTGGTCGTGGTCCGCCGGGCCGGGGACGCCGTCGCCGTGCGCCGGTCCGTCCTCGGTGCGCGTCGGGGTCGTGGTCATCCGGCTCGCCTTCCGTCCTCGCTGCTCGGCGGCGCGGCTGCCCGCGCCGTGCCTGAGCTCCCAGTGTCCAACACCGGGGGCCGGGACGGTGTTCCGCCGTCCGGGCGGGCGGTTCCCGGCCCGGTGCTGCAGGGCAGGGGCAAACCGGCCGAGTTTGAGCCACACTGAGGCGTCACGTCAACCCCCGTTTGCACAGTTCTGACACCTTGCGCCTAGCATCGTTCAGTCCCGCCCCCGCACATCGGAGATTTCCGTGCGTTTTAGCCTGACCCCGAAGGAGACGAGCTTCTACGACATGTTCGCCGCGGCAGCGGAGAACCTGGTCGTGGGATCGAAGCTCCTGCTGGAACTGTTGGGAGCCGACGTGTCGGCCCGCGCGGACATCGTCGAGCGCATGCGCGCCGCCGAGCACGCGGGCGACGACACCACCCATGCGGTGTTCCACCAGCTGAACTCCTCGTTCATCACGCCCTTCGACCGCGAGGACATCTACAGCCTCGCCTCCTCGCTGGACGACATCATGGACTTCATGGAGGAGGCCGTCGACCTGGTCGTCCTCTACGACATCGAGACCCTGCCCAAGGGTGTCGAGCAGCAGATCGAGGTGCTGGCCCGGGCGGCCGAGCTGACCGCCGGCGCGATGCCGCACCTGCGGTCGATGGAGAACCTCACCGAGTACTGGATCGAGGTCAACCGGCTGGAGAACCAGGCCGACCAGATCCACCGCAAGCTGCTCGCCCACCTGTTCAGCGGCCAGTACGACGCGATCGAGGTGCTCAAGCTGAAGCAGGTCGTCGACGTCCTGGAGGAGGCGGCCGACGCGTTCGAGCACGTGGCCAACACGGTGGAGACCATCGCGGTCAAGGAGTCCTGACCGGCGTGGACACCGCAGCACTCATCGCCGTCCTCGGCGTGGCCTTCTTCTTCACGTACACCAACGGCTTCCACGACTCCGCGAACGCCATCGCGACCTCGGTCTCCACCCGGGCGCTGACCCCCAAGGTCGCGCTGGCGATGGCGGCCGTGATGAACCTGGCCGGTGCCTTCCTCGGCAGCGGCGTGGCGCACACCGTCTCCAGCGGCATCATCGAGACGCCGACCGGCCGGCAGGGGATGGGCATCCTGTTCGCCGCACTGGTCGGCGCGATCGCCTGGAACCTCACCACCTGGTACTTCGGTCTGCCCTCCTCGTCCTCGCACGCGCTGTTCGGCGGCATGGTCGGCGCGGCGCTGGCCGGCGGCACCGAGGTGATCTGGTCCGGCGTGCTGGACAAGATCGTCATTCCGATGTTCGTCTCGCCGGTGGTCGGCCTGATCTGCGGCTACCTGGTGATGCTGGCGATCCTGTGGATCTTCCGCCGGGCCAACCCGCACCGGGCCAAGCGCAACTTCCGGGTCGCGCAGACCGCCTCGGCCGCCGCCATGGCCCTGGCCCACGGCCTGCAGGACGCCCAGAAGACCATGGGCATCGTGGTGATGGCCCTGACCATCTCGGGCCACCAGTCGACCGGCGACATCCCGATCTGGGTCAAGGTCTCCTGCGCCACCGCCCTGTCGCTGGGCACCTACGCGGGCGGCTGGCGGATCATGCGGACGCTCGGCCGGAAGATCATCGAGCTGGACCCGCCGCAGGGTTTCGCGGCCGAGGCCACCGCGTCGACGATCATGTACATCACCTCGTTCGTCTACAAGGCGCCGATCTCCACCACCCATGTGATCACCTCCGCGATCATGGGCGTGGGCGCCACCAAGCGGCTGCGCGCGGTGCGCTGGGGGGTCGCCAAGAACATCGTGCTCGGCTGGTTCATCACCATGCCGGCCGCCGCGCTGGTGGCCGCGCTGATCTACGCGGTCGTCCACGGGGTCTTCGCCTGACCCCACCACCGGCCGCACCGCCGAACCGTCTGCACCGCCGAACCGTCTGCACCGCCGGACCGGCCGCACCGCCGGACCGGCGGGCAAGCGGAAGGGCCCGCCCCCACGTCTCGGGGGCGGGCCCTTCTCATTGCTCCGCGGCGGCACCGCCATGCAGCGCCGCGGAGCAGTCACTCGCCGCCGGTCCCGGGCGCCGGTCGGCGCCCGGTTCCGGGACGGGGCTCGCGGCCGGTCCGATCAGCCGAAGCGGCCCGAGATGTAGTCCTCGGTGGCCTGGACCGACGGGTTGGAGAAGATCCGCTGGGTGTCGTCCAGCTCGATCAGCTTGCCCGGCTGGCCGACACCGGCCAGGTTGAAGAAGGCGGTGCGGTCGCTGACGCGGGCCGCCTGCTGCATGTTGTGGGTCACGATGACGATCGTGTACTGGGTCTTCAGCTCGCCGATCAGGTCCTCGATGGCGAGGGTGGAGATCGGGTCGAGGGCCGAGCAGGGCTCGTCCATCAGCAGGACCTGCGGCTCGACCGCGATGGCGCGGGCGATGCACAGACGCTGCTGCTGGCCGCCGGAGAGGCCGGCGCCCGGCTTGTTGAGGCGGTCCTTGACCTCGTTCCAGAGGTTGGCGCCCTTGAGCGACTTCTCGACCACGCCGTCCAGCACGGACTTCTTCTTGACGCCCGCCAGCTTCAGACCGGCCACCACGTTGTCGTAGATGGACATGGTCGGGAACGGGTTGGGCCGCTGGAACACCATGCCGACCGAGCGCCGCACGGCGACCGGGTCGACGTTGGAGCCGTACAGGTTCTCGTCGTCGAGCATCACCTTGCCCTCGACCCGGGCGCCGGGGATGACCTCGTGCATCCGGTTCAGGGTCCGCAGGAAGGTGGACTTGCCGCAGCCGGAGGGGCCGATGAAGGCCGTCACCGAGCGGGGCTCGACGGTCATCGAGATGTCCTCGATGGCCTTGGTGGTGCCGTAGAACGCGGACAGTCCGCTGACGTCGATGCGCTTTGCCATGATCTTTCGTCTTCTCTCGTCGTCTCGTACGTCAGTCGGTGTCAGTGCCCGGCCTTGGGCGAACGCCAGCGGGCGATGCCGCGCGCGACGAGGTTGAGCCCCATCACGAAGGCGATCAGCACCAGCGCGGCACCCCAGGCGCGGTCGTAGCCGTACTCGTTGTTGACCACGGTGTACTGCTGCCAGATGTACAGCGGCAGGGACTGCTGCGGGTCACTGAACGGGTTGTTGTTGATGACGTCACTGCCGAACACCAGCATCAGGACCGGCGCCGTCTCGCCCGTGATGCGGGCGACGGCCAGCATCACGCCGGTGGTGATACCACCGATGGCGGTCGGGATGACGATCCGGACGATGGTCTTCCACTTCGGCACACCGAGTGCGTACGAGGCTTCGCGCAGCTCGTTCGGGACGAGCTTGAGCATCTCCTCGGCGGAGCGGACGACGACCGGGATCATCAGGATCGCCAGCGCCAGGCTGCCGGAGAAGCCCGAGTAGCCCTGCTTGAACATGGTCCAGATCGAGAAGATGAACAGACCGGCGACGATCGACGGGACACCCGTCATGACGTCGACGAAGAAGGTGACCGCCTTGGCCAGCCGGCCCCGGCCGTACTCGACCAGGTAGACGGCGGTCAGCAGGCCGATCGGGGCGGCGATCAGGGTCGCCAGGAGCACCTGCTCCAGGGTGCCGATGATGGCGTGGTAGATACCGCCGTCGGCCGTGGTGGAGGCCACCACGCCCTTCATCGAGTGGGTCAGGAAGTCGCCGTTGATGGCGCCGATGCCCTGCTGGACGGTGTAGAAGGTCAGCGCGCCGAGCGGCACGACCGCCAGGATGAAGGCCACCCACACCACCGAGGTGGCGAAGCGGTCCTTGGCCTGCCGGCGGCCCTCGACCTTGGCCGCGAGGCCGTAGCTGATGGCCAGGAAGAGCAGGGCGGCGATCAGGCCCCACTGGATGTGGCTGGCCAGACCGGCGCCCGCGCCGATGGCGCAGCCGAGGGCGATGGAGAGCACGGCCACCCCGGCCGGCGCCCAGCGGGGCAGCCGGGCGGTGGTCAGGTCGCGGCGCAGCAGCGGAGCCGGCGCGGTAGTCGTTGCGGCGCTCATGCGTTGGCCCCCGAGTACTCCTTGCGGCGGGCGATGATCATGCGGGCCGCACCGTTCACCAGCAGGGTGATCACGAACAGGACGAGGCCGGAGGCCATCAGGGCGTCACGCCCGAACGGCTGGGACTCGTTGAACTTCAGGGCGATGTTCTGGGCGAAGGTGCCGCCGCCCGGGTCGAGCAGGTGCAGCGACAGCTGGCTGTTGCTGGAGAGCACGATGGCGACCGCGATGGTCTCGCCGAGCGCGCGGCCGAGGCCGAGCATCGAGGCGGAGATGATGCCGGGGCGGCCGAAGGGCAGCACCGCGGTGCGGATCATCTCCCAGCGGGTGGCACCGAGGGCGAGAGCCGCCTCCTCGTGCATCCGCGGGACCTGCCGGAAGACCTCGCGGGTGACCGCGGTGATGATCGGCAGAACCATGATCGCCAGCAGGATGCCGACCGTGAACAGGTTGCGCGCGGGGGCGCCGTTCTTGGTCTGGTCGAAGATGTACGTCCAGCCGAGGTACTCGTTCAGCCAGCTGGTCAGACCGTCCATGTGCGGCACCAGGAAGAGCACGCCCCACAGGCCGTAGACGATGCTGGGGACGGCCGCGAGCAGGTCCACCAGGTAGGCGAACGGCTGCGCGATCCGGCGCGGCGCGTAGTGCGAGATGAACAGCGCGATGCCGACGGCGACCGGAACCGCGATCAGCATCGCGATCAGTGCGCTGACCAGCGTGCCGAAGGCCAGGACCGCGATGCCGAAGACCGGCTTCACGCCGTCCGGGGTCCACTCGAAGGTGGTGAGGAAGTTGCCCTCGTTCTTGCCCAGCGCGAGCGCGGAACGGTAGGTCAGGAAGCCTGCGATGGCGGCCATGATGACCAGCAGCAGGATGCCTGCACCACGGGAGAAGTTGAAGAACACCTTGTCGCCGAAGCGGCTGTCGCGCCTGCTCCGGCCGGCCCTGCCCTGGGACGTGGCAGGGGGTGATGAAGTCATGGTCGTTTTACTCCGGTCTGGCGGCGCTGCCCCGGCGAGGGGCGGCACCAATGGCGGCGGTGCCCCGGACGTGTGTGGCGGTGGATCGGAACCCGGATACCCGGCGGGGCGGCCCCGCCCCCTCCTGCGGGGGCCGCCCTGCCGGTGTCATCCGAGGGGTCAGGCCAGGGTCGGGATGACGGCCTGGACCTTGGTGGACAGCTCCTTCGGCAGCGGCACGTAACCGGCCTGGCCGATGGCCTGCTGGCCGTTGTCGCTGATGGTGTAGGTCAGGAAGGACTTGAGCAGGTCGAGGCTGTCGGCCTTGTTGCCCTTGTCGCAGGCGATCTCGTAGGTGACCAGGACGATCGGGTAGGCGCCCTCGTCCTTGGTCGCGTAGTCGAGGGTCAGCGCCAGGTCGCTGCCGGTGCCCGCGATCTTCGCCTTGGCGAAGGTGGTGGCGCCGTTCTCGGCGGTGGCCTCGACCGGCTTGCTGGCGCCGGTGCTGATGGCGGCGCTGTTCAGCTTGTTGGTCTGGGCGAAGGAGAGCTCGACGTAGCTGATCGAGTTCTTGACCTGCTTGACCTGCGCGGAGACACCGGCGCTGCCGTTGGCGGACTGGCCGCCCTTGCCGGCCCAGGTCTTCGCGGCCGGGTAGGCCCACGCGCCGCCGCCGGCCTTGGCCAGGTACTTGGTCAGGTTCTCGGTGGTGCCCGAGTCGTCCGAGCGGTGGATCGCCTGGATGTCCGCGTCCGGCAGCTTCGCACCCGGGTTCAGGGCGGCGATGGCCGGGTCGTTCCACTTGGTGATCTGCGAGTCGAAGATCTTCGCGATGGTCGGGCCGTCGAGGACGAGCTTGTCGACACCCTCGACGTTGAAGACGACCGAGATCAGACCGCCGACCATCGGCAGGTTGACGCCCTGGCCACCGGTGCAGACCGCCTTCGAGGCGTCGACCTCGGCCGGCTTGAGCGCCGAGTCGGAGCCGGCGAAGGCCACCTTGCCCTGGTTGAACTGCTGGATGCCGGCGCCCGAGCCGACCGCACCGTAGGTGATCGTGGTGCCGGAGCAGGCGCTGCCGTAGGCGGCCTTCCAGACGTCGACGGCGTTGCCCTGCGCGGTGGAGCCGGCGCCGAGCAGCTGGCCGCCCTTGGCGCAGGCGATCGCGGCGGCGGGGGCGGCCGAACCGGAGGAGGAGCCGCCGGAGGCGGTCTTGGTGTTGTCGTCGGTACCGCACGCGGCGAGCGACAGCGAGCTGACGAGCGCCACGGCACCGATGGCGAGGGCCTTGGAGCGGCCGTTCCGCTGGAGCTTCACAGGGTGTCCCTTTCTGAGGCATCGCCCGCGTCAGAACAGACCCCGGTGGGGCAGGCAGCGCGGGTTTTGCTGTGGTCCGGGGCCTGTTCGGCCCTCCGGTAGTCCCGAAGTTAAGCCGGGCAGGTGACGCATCAGGCGGTCGCAAATGAACGGGGAGTGAACCTCGGACGGATGGCAGGAAACTGCGGCCGGTAGTAACGGTTGCGTCACGAGCAGGGCGCAGCGAGATCACCCGGACGGCGCACGATCGGCGCCGCCGGTACCGGGCGTGACCGCGGCCTCGCTCAGAGCCTGCGGACGTCCTCGCCGAGCGCCTCCAGCAGCGCGTCCACCAGCACCCGGTCCCGGACGTGGGTCAGCCGCTCCCGCGCCTTGCGCGGCGACAGCCACTCCAACCGGTCCACCTCACGGTTGGGGGCGAAGGCCCCCGCGGTCGCCACCGCCGCCCAGTACCGCACCTCCTTGGGCCGCCCGCCGACCCGGTAGTGCTGGGCCGGCAGCTCGGTGCCGAGCCGGCACTCGAAACCGGTCTCCTCCCGCACCTCGCGCAGCACCGCGGCCCGCCAGCCCTCGCCCGGCTCCAGCTTGCCCTTCGGCAGGCTCCAGTCGTCGTACTTGGGCCGGTGCACCAGCGCCAGCCGCGGCTTCTTGCGCCGCCGCCCGTTCTTGGCCACCGGGCCCGGCACCCACAGCACCGCCCCGGCCGCCAGGATCGTCGACCCCTCCGGCCCCACCCGCCGCGGCACCGGCCGGGCACCCCCGTTCCGGGGTCCGGCGTACTGGTCGCGGGCCGCGGCGTGCGCGGCGCTCAGGCGGTTGCCCATTCATGCCATCCGTGGTGCCGGGAGGCCCTCTCCACCGCCGAGGCCGGCCGACAGGCCCGGCCACCGGCGGCCGAAGGCGTACCTGGCCGCCTCCACCTCCAGTCGTTGATCAGCATGCACCACGCCGAGCACGTACGCCGTCGCCGGGGTGATCCTCGGCGTACGCGCCGCGGTCGACGCCGTCACCGCCGCGTCCGCGGCCTCCCGGTGCCGGTCCAGCACCCCGTTCAGCTCGTCCAGCTCGGGCAGCGCGCTGCCGCACACCTCCAACGCGTACCTGGCCCGCTTCACCAGGATCCGCACCCGGTGCCACGGCGCGTCGTCGGCCGCCAGCGCGGCGTCCGCGTCCAGCACCGGCCCCCGGGCCTCGGGCACGGTGGCCAGCCGGTGCAGCCCGTCCCCGCCGTACGGGGTCGCCGCCCGGCTCAGCGGCAGCCGCTCCGCACCCGCCAGCAGCGCGGACAGCGCCCCCGCGGCCTGCCCGGGCAACTCGGCGGCCGGCCGGGCCGCCGCCGCACCCGCCACCGGTACATCACCGGCCAGCAGGGTCATCCGGTCCGCCAGCGCGTGCAGCCGCGCCGAGCGCAGCTCCTGCAGCAGCGCGGTGTGCGCCCTGGTCCTGGCCAGCGTCAGCTGCCGCTCCAGCAGCGCCCGTGCCTTGGGCGCACCCGCGTGCCCGGCCAGCATCCCCGGCGCCTGGGCGTCGGTGTCCCCCAGCGAGTCCACGGCCGCCAGCAGCCGGGCCGCCCGGCGCTGGTGCGCCGGCTCCTGCCCCAGCAGGTCGAGCAGCCAGCGCAGCTCCGCCCGGGTGTCCTGCGCCCACAGCGGATCGAAGGCGTCGCCGAAGGTGTGCAGCGCCCCGCCGACCCGCCGGACCGCCCCCAGCAGATCGCCCGCGGCCGCCGCCGACGCCGGAAGCGCACCCGGTCTCGACGCGGCCTCGCCGACCGTCTGCGGCAGAGCACGCAGGAACACGCCCGCCTGGGCGGTGAGGTAGCCGGCAAGGACCTCCCCGACGGTCGCCGCGGAGTTGACGGCTGCCGTGGTCGGCGCTTCGGTCATGGCACTGCTCTCCCCGATGTGGTCCCGGGCCCACGCCGTGGCGATGGGCCCGGGGCTGGTGTCCGGTGCTCCCGCGCTGTCCCGGCCGGAGCCGTCAGCGCGTCCCCGACGAACTGCGGCTGCGGCGGCGCGAGTCGATCAACAGGTCCTGGACGTGCCGCAGCGGCCGCCCGTCCGCGTCCAGCGCGTGCCGGGTCCAGCTGCCGTCCGCCCCCAGGTGCCAGGACTGCGTCTCGTCCGACATCCCGAGGTCCAGCAGACCGGACAGCTCCGCCCGGTGCGCCTGGTCCGCCACCCGCACCAGGGCCTCGATCCGGCGGTCCAGGTTGCGGTGCATCATGTCGGCGCTGCCGAACCACACCTCCGGATCGCCCCCGTTGCCGAACACGAAGACCCGCGAGTGCTCCAGGAACCGGCCCAGGATGCTGCGCACCCGGATGTTCTCGCTCAGCCCGGCCACGCCCGGCCGGATCGCGCAGATGCCGCGCACCCACACGTCCACCGGCACCCCGGCCTGCGAGGCCCGGTAGAGCGCGTCGATCAGCTGCTCGTCGACGATCGAGTTGACCTTGAGCTTCACGTACGCCGGGCGGCCGGCCCGGTGGTGCGCGATCTCCGCGTTGATCCGCGAGACCAGCCCGTCCCGCAGCCCGCGCGGCGCGGTCAGCAGACGGCGGTAGGACTCGCGGCGCGAGTAGCCGGACAGCCGGTTGAACAGGTCCGACAGGTCCGCCCCGACCTGCTGGTCGGCGGTCAGCAGCCCCAGGTCCTCGTACAGCCGGGCGGTCTTGGGGTGGTAGTTGCCGGTGCCGACGTGCGAGTACCGGCGGAGCGTGTCGCCCTCCTGCCGGACCACCAGGGACAGCTTGCAGTGCGTCTTCAGGCCGATCAGCCCGTAGACCACGTGGCAGCCGGCCTCCTCCAGCTTGCGGGCCCACTTGATGTTGGCCTGCTCGTCGAACCGCGCCTTGATCTCGACCAGCACCAGCACCTGCTTGCTGGCCTCCGCGGCATCGGTCAGCGCGTCGACGATCGGGGAGTCACCGGAGGTCCGGTACAGCGTCTGCTTGATCGCCAGCACGTGCGGGTCCGCCGCGGCCTGCTCCAGGAAGGCCTGCACCGAGGTGGAGAAGCTGTCGTACGGGTGGTGCAGCAGCACGTCCCGCTCGCGCATCGCGGCGAAGATGTCCGGCTGCGAGGCGGACTCCACGTCGGTCAGCCCGCGCGCCGTGCCCGCCACGAACTTCGGGTACTTCAGCTCCGGCCGCTCCAGGTCCGCGAAGCCGAACAGCCCGGTCAGGTCGAGCGGGCCGGGCAGCGGGAAGACCTCCGCCTCGGTGATGTTCAGCTCCCGGATCAGCAGGTCCAGGATGTACGGGTCGATCGACTCCTCGACCTCCAGGCGCACCGGCGGGCCGAAGCGGCGCCGCATCAGCTCCTTCTCCAGCGCCTTGAGGATGTTCTCGGTGTCGTCCTCCTCCACCTCCAGGTCCTCGTTGCGGGTGACCCGGAAGGCGTGGTGCGCCAGCACCTCCATCCCCGGGAAGAGCTCCTCCAGGTGCGCGCCCATCACGTCCTCGAGCGGCACGTACCGCTGCGGGGACGCCTCCAGGAAGCGCGGCAGCGACTGCGGCACCTTCACCCGGGCGAAGTGCTTGTGCCCGGAGACCGGGTTGCGCACCACCACCGCGAGGTTCAGGCTCAGCCCCGATATGTACGGGAACGGGTGGGCCGGGTCCACCGCCAGCGGTGTGAGCACGGGGAAGATCTGCTGCCGGAACAGCGCGTGCAGCCGGGACTGGTCCTTGTCCGCCAGCTCCGGCCAGCGGACCAGCTCGATGCCCTCGGCGGCCAGGTCCGGCAGCACCTCCTGCTGGAAGGTGGCCGCGTGACGGGCCATCAGCTCGCGCGAGCGGCGCCAGATCAGGTCCAGCACCTCGCGCGGCTGCAGACCGGAGGCGGACTTCTGCGCGACCCCGGTGGCGATCCGGCGCTTCAGCCCCGCGACCCGGACCATGAAGAACTCGTCCAGGTTGGACGCGAAGATCGCCAGGAACTTGGCCCGCTCCAGCAGCGGGATGTTCGGGTCCTCCGCGAGTTCGAGCACCCGCTCGTTGAACGCCAGCCAGCTGCGCTCGCGGTCCAGGAAGCGCCCCTCGGGCAGCTCCTCGGCCCCGGCCTCGGGCGACGGGCCCGCGGACGCGCCGGCGGCGCCGGCACCGGGCTGCTGCCCGTCCTCGGCCGCCAGGCCCAGCGCGAGGCCCGCGGGGAGAGCCGCGGCCGGCGTCGGCGCCGCGGCGGGCGTCCGGCCGGAGGCGGCGGGCGTCCCGGTCACGGTGCGCTTGGCCGGCGTGGCCGTGCGCTTGGCCGCGCCGCGCTTGGCGGGCGCGGCCTTCTTCGCCGCGGCCGGCGTGGCCCGCTTGGCCGTCCGGGGCCGGGCCGGGGCCTTCGCCTCGTCCTGGCCGGCGGCCGTCACGCCCGGGCCGCCGCTGTCGCCGGCCTGCGCGGCAGCCGGATCCGTGCCCGCGCCCGGGCCTGCGCCCTGGGCGCTGGGCGACGACGACAGCGGGGCGGAGACAGGCCGAGGGATGCTCATCGTGTTCAGCTCCTCCTGCAGGGCGAAGTCCTGGCCGTACGGCACACCGACGGTGCGCTCACTGCCCTCGTCCCGCGGCACCGGCGCCCACCCGCCGGAGCCGGCCGGAGAGACGGCCGGTCGGTGGGCGGTACGTGGACGAGGCACTTCGGGCTTCATCCTGTGATCTTCGCGGTGTCAATTGAATCCACGGTAAACACCGCATGGCCGGGAGGAAAGCTGAGTCGGTCACCCCTGTGGGTGGATCCGCACCTGCTGTCCGGCGCCGGCGGCCGCGGACTGGACGCGGTACATCAGGTCCACCTCGTGGATGGTGAACCCCAACCTCTCGTATACCCGCAACGCGGCCGGATTGTCGGCATCCACGTACAGCAGGACGGCCGGCACCTTCCGCTCCAGCAGCAGGTGGCGCAGGCCCGCCGCGGTCAGCGCCCGCCCGAGACCGCTGCCCTGCTCACCCGGAGCCACTCCGACGACGTACACCTCGCCTAGGCCGTCCGGGTGCACCTTGGTCCAGTGGAAGCCCACCGGCTCGCCGTCGCGGACCGCCAGGAAGAAGCCGTCCGCGTCGAACCAGGGCTCCGCCAGCCGGTCGGCCAGGTCCGAGGCGGTCCAGCTGCCCTGCTCGGGGTGGTGGGCGAAGGCCAGCGCGTTCAACCGCAGCCAGGCCGCGTCGTCCGCACCGGGGCGGAAGGTACGGAGCTCGATCCCGGCCGGCAGCGGCACCTGCGCCGGAACCTCGCCGGTCCGCCGCAGCTGCCGCAGCTCGCGCACCAGCTCGGCGCCGTACACCTCCGCCAGGCGGGCCGCGGCCGGGTGTCCCCCGTGCGCCCAGAAGTCGACCCAGGTCCCCGGGCCGGCGGCCGCCAGCACCTGGTCGACCAACCGGTGGCCCAGCCCCCGGCCGCGCAGCTGCGGCACCACCGCGAGCTCGGCCGACGCGGCGGCCTGCCCGGAGCCCTCCAGCTGGGCGTACCCGGCGGGGGCGTCCGCGTACGTCTGGACGAGGTGGCGGACACCCGGGCGCGGGCTGTCCGCCTTGATCCGCAGCCGGCCCGCCTCCGACACGGCGTCCCGTCCGTCGGCCTCGGCGACCGAGGTCAGCACGGTCCTGGCCACATCGAGCTGTTCCGGAGTGAGTGAGTCCGTCGCCAGGATTCGGCCCTGGTCGTCGGCGCGCGAAGTGTGCTCAGCGGTCTCCATATCAGTGACCTTACGCCGCATCAGCTCCGGCCCACCGGGCGCCCGGGCCCCGAGCCCCGGCCACAGAAATGATCGAGCCCGCGAAATGATCGGGTCCGGAAATGCGAGAAGCCCCTCCGGGACACCCGGAGGGGCTTCTACTGAAAAATTGTTCGGCGGCGTCCTACTCTCCCACAGGGTCCCCCCTGCAGTACCATCGGCGCTATGAGGCTTAGCTTCCGGGTTCGGAATGTAACCGGGCGTTTCCCTCACGCTATGACCACCGAAACACTATGAAACTGTCAACCGCACCACACCACGTGACCTGCGGTGTGGGGTCGTTGTTTCAGAACAACACAGTGGACGCGAGCAACTGAGGACAAGCCCTCGGCCTATTAGTACCGGTCAACTCCACCCCTCACGAGGCTTCCATATCCGGCCTATCAACCCAGTCGTCTACTGGGAGCCTTACCCTCTCAAGGAGGTGGGAATACTCATCTCGAAGCAGGCTTCCCGCTTAGATGCTTTCAGCGGTTATCCCTCCCGAACGTAGCCAACCAGCCATGCCCTTGGCAGGACAACTGGCAC